>CAZLXD010000007.1:10802-27562 GCA_964563185.1 uncultured Chitinophaga sp. | reverse complement strand
AATGGCCGGCAAGAAAGGATTTGAAATTGAGACCGACAGCGATGTGCGTAAAGATGCTTACCTGTTTGGCGAAGCACAAAGCCGCGTAGTAGTATCGGTTAACCCCGATAAGGAGGACGCTTTCCTGGATGTAATAACCAAGCATGATGTAGATTTCTCCAGCATCGGCATTGTTACTTCCTCTATGATATACATCGACAAAGAACGCTGGGGCAGCACCGGCACCTGGGCCGACCTTTACGAAGGTGCTCTGGAAAAAGTATTAGGATAACACAGCACAACTAAAACATAAAACGTTCCGTTTCTTTCTGAGGCGGAACGTTTTGCATTTTCAGCTCACCATTCAATAAGTAAGTTTTGCCATAAAAACGGGTATTTCACAAGAATACCTGCTATTGATAATAATATATCTTCGCCACTCAAATTTTACAAATGACTACCGAGAACATTAACGATATAAAGAGCCGTTTAGAGGCCCTGAGGAGGTTTCTTTGACACGGATAACCGTAAAATGAAAATAGCTCAGGATGAGCATAACTCCACCCACCCCGACTTTTGGAATAACCCCAAAAAGGCAGAAGAAATTCTGAAGGAAATTAAGATCAACAAAATATGGGTAAAGGCATTTGACGATGCCTGGAAGGCCTGCGAAGATGTAACCGTTATGCGTGAGTTCTACGAGGCGGGGGAAGCTACCGAGGCCGATTTGAAAGAAGCCTATGAACGTTCCGCAGCACTTGCCGAAGATTTGGAATTCCGTGCTACGCTGAACCAGCACGAAGACCAGTTGGGCGCTATACTGGAAATAAATGCCGGAGCCGGTGGCACTGAAAGTTGCGACTGGGCTTCTATGCTTTTGCGTATGTATTTAATGTGGGCTGAAAAACACGGCTTTAAAGTAACGGAAGCGGAACGCACCGATGATGATGTAGCAGGCATACGGTCGGTTACACTGGAAATTGAAGGCGAGTTTGCCTACGGCTACCTTAAGGGAGAAAACGGGGTGCATCGTTTGGTGCGCATTTCTCCGTTCAATGCGCAGGGCAAGCGGCAAACTTCATTTGCCTCAGTGTTTGTATCGCCTATAGTGGATGATACCATAGAAATTAAAGTACCCGACTCTGAATGCGAATGGGACACCTTCCGCTCCAGCGGTGCCGGAGGCCAAAACGTAAACAAGGTTGAAACAGCCGTGCGCCTGAGGCATAAACCCACCGGCATTGTAGTTACCTGCCAAATTACCCGCTCACAGCACGACAACCGCGACCGCGCCATGCAGATGCTCAAATCAAAACTCTACGAACTGGAGTTGGAGAAACGGTATGCGGAGCGTGACAAAATTGAAGGCACCAAGCTAAAAATTGAATGGGGTTCGCAGGTACGCAATTATGTATTGCACCCGTATAAACTCATTAAAGATACCCGCTCCGGTTTCGAAACATCGAACATACAGCCGGTATTAGACGGTGAACTGGACGACTTTATTAAGGCATACCTGCTGCACGCAACAAGAAAGGTGTAAAGGATTTCTTCCCTTACACCTTCCTTTTGTATTGCCTAAAAAATTCTATCGCAACAACGTAAATGAACCTTGCAGTGGCTCATCTTCCTTCAGCGGGCGTTCAATAACAATGTAGTAAACATAGGTGCCGGCCGGCTGAGCAGCCCCTTTGAATCTACCATCCCAAGGTGTAGTGCCATCATGTACCAGTGCCCCGTATCGATTATAAATACGGAAAGATTTTACGGTAGATAGTGAACTAAGCATAACCGGATAGAAACCATCGTTTTTACCATCACCATTCGGTGTAAAGGCATTGGGCATTACTACAGGGCTTTCAATAATATTTACCCGCACGTTTATTGAGGTGGTATCAGTGCAGCCTCCGACATTTACCGTAAGCAGATATAGAACATCTGAAAGCGGAGTAGAAACAGGGCTTGCCAGATTCGAATTATCAAGATAATCAGAAGGAGTCCACAAATAGGTGTAACCTACGGTAGCATTACCTGTAACATTAGCCCCCAAAGTAACCGGAGTGCCCTGGTCAACCAGGGTATCACTAAACCAGGCATCTGCCGCCACATTAAACACTAAAAGTGTAACGGTGTCTTTTGCAATACATCCGGTAGTAGTATCGGTAATGGTCAGGTAATACACGGTGCTGTCGGAGGGGGTGGCTATAGGGTTAGGGCAGTTACTGCAACTTAAACCGGTAGCAGGCATCCATACATAGGCACTTCCCCCTGTAACTGATAACTGAATAGAGGAGCCTTCGCATACTGCCGTATCTGGCGAAACACTGTAAGGAAAAGTTTGCGGAGTAACCATTACGGTATCTGTTTTAGGGCACTTGCCGCCAAAGTAGGCGGTTAACACGTATGTAGTTTGTTGCCCCGGTGTAGCGTAAGGTTTAGGAATGCTGTTATCGCTTAAGCCTCCTGAAGGCGACCAACTATAGGTAACCGGCAATACAGGAGACGCACAGGTACGGAACCGGATAGCCGGAAGCACCTGCGCCACGCTGGCGTTTCCGGCAGACATGTTGCAGCCTACCGCCAATGCACCGGTAATGGTTTGGAAAGAATTATAGTTAGGTGTACCGGCTAATACCGCATCTAGGCCTGTAGAAGGAAAACCATCGGGGTTATCCCAGCATATTTCTACTACCAGGTTACTTTGGCCATCCCAATCGTAAGCACTGGTAAAGTTAAAGTCGTTCCATCCGGCCAGGGTTGGATACAGCAGGTTAGTATAAACGGTGGAAGTAGGTTCCCAGGTACCTGCGGTTAACTCTGTTTTGTTAGTGCAGCCCAGTTTAATAGAAAGATTCTGATAAGGAAAGGCAGAAGCCTTGGCGGATATATTCAGCCCAAGTTGATTGATAGTTCCCGGAGCAACACCTGCTGCTACCAGGTCTGCTGCTTTGTAAAGAATTTGTGTGCGCTGGTCTTCCAATGTGAGGAAAAACCCTCCTGAAAACGGAGTGATGCTGGAGGAAGTAGCACCGGAAGGGGTGAAAGTCCCCTGTACAGGCGAACCGCTGCATGGAGTTCCGTTTACTCCGCAACTGGAACTTCCGCCTGTTGGCGGAGTACCTGTAACGGCTCCGTTTAACTGAGCAGGCACTCCGTTGCAGAACGATACATCGGGCCCGGCAGTAATGCCGAACGAAGTATCAATATTCAGGGTAACAGCGCCACCACCGGTGCAAGACCCGTCATTCACATTCAGATAATAAGTAGTGCTTTCGTTCAATACCACAAACGGATTCAGCGAATCGGGAACAAACAGATTGTTGGTTGGTGCCCAGGTATGGGTTAGGTTTGAAGGCGGTTCCACGCAGTAGATAAACTGTGTGTTGGGGCGGTTGGTAGAAATGTTCGGCAGGGAAAGATTACAGCCCGCGGTATTATCCTGATAAGCGAACAATACGGAATTATAAGCCGTAGTGGTGGCATTTACATCATCATCGTTTGTATAGGCATTGTTATCGAAACAAACTTCTACAATAAGGTTAGAGAAGCCATCCCAGTCATAAGGGTTATTGAGTGTATGCGTATTAAATCCGGTACCGGATGGGGTGTAATTAGTGGGGCCGTAAACTGTTGGCAGTCCCGATACGAATGTTGAAAGCGAGGTAAGTTCGGTGCAACCCATGCGTATGGTAAAGCCATTATAAGAAGCCGTGCTTCCCTGTTGAGCAATATCAAAAGCCAGGTCGGTAATAGTGCCCGGCTGCATACCCAAGGCCTGTAGTTCGCTGGCACGGTAAAGTATTTGCATGCGGGCATCCATATAAAACCCGCGGTAAGGAGTGGCTCCGTTAATATCCTGCGCGGTGCCGGTGCCTGCTGTTTTAATGTTGTAAGTTCCCTGGCATGGAACTACGTTTAAACCACACGGCATGGTAGAAATTTTACTGGTTAGCTGAATGGTATCGCCAATACATACTTTGTTTCTGTCAGCCGTAACTATTACCTGTGGCCCTTGTCCTTCTACCACTACCTTCAGCGTATCCTTTCTTACACAACCATTGCTGGCTGTAATGGTAACCACATAGCTGGTTGTAAAGTCGGGTTGGGCCGAAGGGTTTGAAATGGTTCCTGCATTTAAACTGGCAGCAGGCGACCATGCGTAAGTGTATGGAGCAAAAACAGGGTCGGGAGTGGCGGCAAAGTTTACAAACTCAAAGCGGCAAATGGTATCATCGCTCTGGCTTACCGTAAAGTTAAAGTCGGGCACTACGTTCACCCTCACGGTATCGCGATTCTTACACGATGAGCTCAGGTTACTTTGCACTATATAGTCAGTAGTTTGAGTGGGCGATGCCAAGGGGTTTCCTATATTCGGATTGCTGAGGTTGGTGGCGGGGGTCCAGGTAAACTGGTTGCCGCCATAAGCCTGCAACTGCACAGGCCCACCGGCCGGGCAATAAGCTAAATCGGGTCCGGCATAAGTACCTGCCAATACCTGTATACTGACTGCGTACGACTGTATGCTGGCAATAGGGCAATTTTTATTCTTAACCGTTACAATCAGGTTATTAAAGCCGGTATCTAAAGCCGATGGAGTCCAGGTAAAATAGCCATACACGGAATCGCTGGAAGCATAATTGATAACAAACTGCGAGCCGGGCATAGCTACCGAGGCGTTCGATTCAATAAACACCGAATCGTTGGTGGAGTTAACTGCCAGTACCGAAAAGGAAAGAGCATTGCCGGGGCATACCTGTACCAACTGCGGGTTGATGTAAAAACCATTTTGAACAGTATTTTGAATACCACCCGAAAAGGTTGGCGGCACTCCGCAGCCGGGAATATTCAGCACCACAATTTGTATATCGCGCATGGTAGAACCAATCAACACACCATTGCGGTATTCCTGCACCAATACGGTTACTACCGCCACCTGCACTCCGTTGGGCGTAAACGAAAGTTGCCCGTTGCTGTTTGAAAAATTGAGCGAGTTAGGAGGAGTAGTCGTAAGCGGGGTGGTGGGCGAAAAGCCACCGTTGTAAGTAATTTGCAGGGCTCCGGCCCCTAAGGCGTTTACTAAGGAATAAACAATAGAGTCGCCCTCTGAATCTACCGCCCCCTGATTGTAGGAGAAAGGCTGGTTGGCACAAATAAACGGAACCGGAAGGGTAGTAAATACCGGAGAGTTGTTTTGATTTCCGCCTAAATTATTCAGCGTAGCCTCTATATACAGGTCTTCGCTGCTGGCATTCATCAAATTGGTAATCTGGTCGTTGCGGCAACACTCTGAAAAGCTGAAAGTCCAATCGGAACAATCCATAGGCAGGGTAATAGTGCCCGAATAGGTAAATGCCTGCACGCCCGGCAGGGTTCCCCCATTGCAGGATGATTGGAGAATAGAACTTGGGCACAACGGAGAAACCTCGCAGGGTTGTCCGCCACCGCTATTAGGCGGGCAGGCTTCCTGTGTAAGTGTAAGCGATAGCGCTTGCCCGCAGGAGGCCGAGGAAGCATTAATGGTTACAGAAAGCGGCTCTTCGATACCGGCACAATCGCGGTAAAAGCGCAGGGTAACTTTATATACCCGGTTAACAGGGTCTATACATTCATACGATAGGTCGGCACCCATAGCGTGCGATGCTTTCGACTGTTGTATGGAGCCTACCGTTAGTAAAAGCGTAAGCAGGAATAAACCAAAGTAGTGTTTGAGGTGAAGTTGTGTCATGAGGCGGAATTCTTAAAGAAGCCTAAAAATATACATTGAGCGCAAAATCCCTACTTTTTGTAAGGGCTGAAAACAAAAAAGCCCCCTTTTGGAGGCTTTTTTGTTTTATTTCTGAAGGTTCATTCGGGTTCGGTAAGTAGTTGCGTTATCAGTAACTACTACCGTGTAGTTTCCCGCGACAAGAATTCCTGTGTCTACTAAAAGCATGGTTCCCTGTACTGTAGCGGTGTAAACATTTCTTCCTGCCAAATCGAAAATTTGCAGAGTGCCGTTTACCACATTGTTACCGGTTTCCACAACAAACTGTCCGTTGTTAGGGTTGGGGTAAAGTTTCAGGTTACCCGCTTTAGTTTCGTTGATACCCGAATGAATAATTACATCGGTAGTAAAACGGGGCAGCAACTGGTAACCGCTATTGTAAGGCGATGAGTTATCGTTCTGGCTGCCTATACCTATTACATCGAAAGTTCCCGCGGGGGCCGGCTGGCTGTAAAGGGCACATTGCTCATCAATGCGTATAGTCCAGGTATTTTGCCCGTCAGTTACATCGCAGCTAAAACCGCTGGCACCAGTGCCGGTCCACTGTGCAGGTGTAGCCAGTGTTACATTGTTTAAGCGAACTAACTCCGCCTCGGTGGTTTCGTCCAGGTCCTGCACTACAACGGGTGTTGGCACGGTGCCTGTTCCTACCTTCATAATAGTATCTAAAAACTGTACCTCGGTAGTTCCGTTATAGAAACCAATTTCTCCTTCTACCACTACCGAATCGCCTTCCATTACCGTGTAACCGAAAGTACTAGCCGGTGAAAACACCAATACCCCATCGGTAGCATCGTGTATAAAGAATTCCACTCCGGTGTTTCGGTAATCAATACCCAGCACAGTTCCGGTTACGCGCACTTTTATCCCCAGCGAGTCGGGCGTAAAGGTGGTATCGGTTCCTGTAATCTGTGCTATGGTATACGCCTGCGCGGGAATATCGCTGCTGCCTATGGTTAAAGTAAACACCGAATCGGCACCTATTTGAAGGGTTCCGGTGGCATTGCGCAGTGTAAACACCAATGTTTCGGCCCCCTCGGGCAGCAGGTCATCGGTAATGGTAAGCGTAAGGGTTTGGGTAGCCACCGTTGGGTTAAAAGTAACCGTTTGGGTAGTGTAGCTGTTTACATCGGCATCTGTTCCGGTTCCTGCGGTTAGCACTACCTCTACATTAAAAGTAGAGCTTAAGCTGGCGGCATTCAGGGTAAGGGTAACATCGTATGTTCCGCTTGATTCGCTTACCTGTGCCGAGTTAGGCGAAAACTGCACCAGCGTATCGGTAATAGGGTTGCACTGGGTAATGTTGTGGTAACCCAGGCGGATAGTATCCTTAGGCAATACCAGCCACTGCGTGGAATTCAGTGCCCAGCTTTTAGTGCCGCCATGCACCGTATCGGCACGCACTAAGGTATGGTCTACCGTAGTGGCGGTATCCACCGGCCATGAAGTGCCGGGGTCCACCCCTATTACACCAAACATATCCAGCGTATCGATGCCTTTTACCAGGGCTATGGCATCATCTCCGTTAAAGTTGTTTACACCGCTGGTGGTATCGGCTTTTGCTTTTATAGAATCGTTGGCGGCAGAATTGGCAATTACATACACCCCACCAGCTGCTATAGTTCCGTTCAGGTTAAAAGTAGTGGTGGGGGTAGAAGCTCCATTAGAATACAACAACACTTTGTATCCGCTTAAGGTAACCGGTACCGATTTAGGGTTGAATAATTCAAGGGCCTTGTTGTTGGAAGAGCCTTCTACGTATTCCGAAAAAAACAGGTCGGTACACTGGGCAAACGAAGCGGCAGAAAACAGAACTGCGGCAAAAGCAAAATAGAGTTTTTTCATGTGTGTTGTTTTGAACGCGCAAATGTAGGAGGCTAAAGCAGAACTTGTAATGCTTCCACGTTAAATAAACGGTGCTTTACCGTTGCGTGATTGCCGCAGCCGTATGTTCCCTCCCCATTTTAAATAAAGCATTTCTGAAAATTCTGATTGACGGATTCCGAAAAGCGAACGGAAAAATACGACCGTATCGTCAGGTTTCCGGAAAAGGGAATGCACTTCCAGAGCTCTGGAAGCCTGTTCACGGAAAAGGGAAGCTACCCCTTATTCAAAAGCCTGAAAGGTTTCGGGCAGGTAATGGATAATATGGGTGGCGCTCATACCCGCTTGGCTCAAATACGCAGCTGCGCAGTCGCCTGCCTTGCCGTGCAGGTAAACACCCATAACTGCCGCATTTTCAGCACTATATCCCTGGGCAAGTAATCCGGTAATTACCCCCGTCAGCACATCGCCACTGCCGCCTTTTGCCATACCGGGGTTGCCGGTGCTGTTAAAGAAAACCCTGCCATCGGGCATAGCCACCGAGGTATGTGCCCCCTTTAGCACCACCACTACCCCGTAGTTTCGGGCAAAGAAAATCTGCTTCTGCAACCCCTCCATGTCATCGGCCCAATCGCCAGCCAGCCGCCTGAATTCGCCCGGGTGGGGTGTTAAAACAACTTGCCGGTTAAGCGGATAAATGGTATGTGCATGGGTGGCAATAATGTTCAGCGCATCGGCATCTAACACCAATGGCTGCCTGCCGGCATTCAACACCTGCTCCACCAGTTGGGCAGCACTTTCCGAAGTGCCCAGTCCCGGCCCGATGCCTATGGCTGAGTAAACCGAAAGGTCGCCCGAAAAAGGGCCCAAATGTTTGGCATGGCAAAATGTAAGTGCCATAGCCTCGGGACAGGAGGTTTGTATAATGTTATATCCGCCTTCGGGCACATAAGCCATTACCAACCCCGCCCCGCTGTGCAGCGCCCCCTGTACCGAAAGGACAGCCGCTCCCATTTTACCGTAACTGCCGGCTGCTATCAGCGCATGGCCGTGGGTGCCTTTATGCGAAAACTTATTCCGCTGGCGAAAAAGTGAAGCAAGGTAGCTGTGTGTAACATAGGTGTAGGGCGAAGGAAGGCTTTCGGCATACGTTTTATTCAACTGTATATCCAGCACTTCAAACTGTTGCACATAGCGGGCACAGGAAGTCAGCAAAAAAGAAAGCTTGGGAGCATGAAAGGTAAAGGTGATGTCCGATTCCACCACCGTATCATCCGGTTTATTTACCGTATCGCAAAACATACCCGAAGGAATATCCACCGAATAAACCGTGGCACCCGCCCGATTGATTTGGTGAATAACTGCTGCGGTAATACCCTCGGCAGGGCGCGAAAGGCCGGTGCCGAACAGGGAATCTACCACCACGGCTCCTTTCGGTATCATGGGTATTTGCCGCTCGGTTTCTACCGGCAACACGCCCGACATGTTTTGCAGCCTTTCGAGGTTTACTTCAAAATCGGCACTGCCCTTGGGCGAGTGGTGAATAACGTACACCGAAACATGCAGGTAGCCCCGTTCAATCAGTTGGCGGGCAATGGCCAGGCCATCGCCCCCATTGTTGCCCATGCCGCAGAAAACCATTACCGGTTGGTTGGTGCGCACTAACTCGCAAAAGGCTTCGGTAAAAGCCAGAGCGGCCCGCTCCATCAGGTCAATAGAAACAATAGGCTCGTTTTCTATGGTGTATTTATCAAGGGAGCGAATCTGTTCAGCCGTTAGAATCTTCATGCCTTAAAAATAAAAAGGCTGTAAAAGTTGGCGGGGTGAAGTTTTGCCCCTACAGGGCAATGCTGCTATCTTAAGCCGCCACTACCCCCTCAAGTGGAAAAAATACAAACAGCCAAAACAATCATTCATTCTTAATTAATGGCATTGCTCCAGCGGGGTACCTGATTGTGGCTTACTTCCCTTAACCAACATCCAAACGTAAAGCACCCTTGGGGCAGCTTTTTTGTTTCGCGTTTCTGTGCTACTCCCAAAAATCTGATTAACATTAAACTTCTAACTACAACCCATGAATTTCGAGAACAAAGTAATCTGGATAACCGGAGCATCGTCAGGAATTGGCGAGGCATTGGCTTACACCTTTGCCAAGCGTAAAGCAAAACTTGTGTTAAGCGCCCGCAGGGCCGATGAACTGGAAAGGGTGAAAAAGAACTGCCACCTGCCTGATGAAAGTATCTTGGTGTTACCCTTGGATGTGGCCGAACACCATAAAGCGGAGGAAGCGGCAAAAACAGTATTGCAGAAATTCGGGCAGATAGATGTGCTGATAAACAATGCCGGGCTAAGCCACTGGTCGAAAATAAAAGACATGAGCATGGAGGTTTTGCAACGCATTATCAACGTAAACTTTTTAGGCAGTGCAGCACTTACCAAAGCAGTGCTGCCCTCTATGCTTGATAGAAGGCAGGGGCACATAGTGGTGGTATCGAGCATACTGGGAAAAATAGTTACCGGCAAGCAGGCCGCCTACAATGCCAGCAAGCACGCGCTGCATGGTTTCTTCGATACTTTACGTGCCGAGTATGGAAAGGGAGGGATTAAGGTGCTGTTGGTTTGCCCCGGCTTTGTAAATACCAACGTGGCCAAAAACTCCCTAAACAAAGAGGGGCAGCCCATCAACAAAAACAACAAAATGATTGAAAGCGGTTTAGACCCGCTGTATGTATCGGAGGTAATTCTATCGGCTATTGACAAAAACAAAGAGGAAATAATTATTGCAGGAAGTAAGGAGAAAATGGCGGTTATGGTTAAGCGTTTCTTCCCTTCCCTGTTTTCAAAAATTATCAGCAACACCAAATTAGCTTAAAGCATGACAGGAAAATTTTACTCCAAAGAAAACCTTCATTTCCTTCTTCACCATGTTTTTCCGGTAAAGGATTTATGCGCCAAACAAATGTTCAGCCAACACAGCGCTGAAAGCTTTGATATGATAATAGAGGCAGCCGATTCGCTGTCGGTAAATCATTTGCGCCCCATACTGGTTGAAATGGACCGCAACCCTCCTTATCTGGAAACCGGGAAAATAAAAGTGCATCCTAAAATGCGCCAGCTGATGAAAACCTTTGGCGAAGATGGCTGGATAAGTATGTCGGCCCCGGCAGAGTTTGGCGGGCAACAGGTGCCTTTTACCATTTTACAGGCCACCGCTTTTATTATGGCGGCTGCCAACTATTCCACCATGGCTTATCCGTTTCTTACCAACGGAGCGGCACACCTTATAGAATCGTTCGCCACCGATGAACTGAAGCAGGCTTTTATACCTAAAATGTATGCAGGCGAATGGCAGGGCACTATGGCACTTACCGAGCCACAGGCCGGAAGTTCACTGTCGGACATAGTAACATCAGCTACCCCTACTGCCGAAGGGCATTATCTTATAAAAGGGCAAAAGATTTTTATTTCCTGTGGCGACCACGATGCCTGCGATAACATTATACACCTTATGCTGGCGCGCATAGAAGGCGCACCTATAGGCACCAAAGGCATTTCGCTTTTTGTTGTGCCTCAAAAAAGGCAGAATGCTTCCGGAGAACTTGTTGCCAATGATGTAAACACTACGGGGCTTTTCCATAAAATGGGTTACCACGGTGCGCCAATCGCTCACTTAATAATGGGTGAGAAGAACGACTGCCACGCTTACCTGGTAGGCGAAGCGCATAAAGGATTAAGCTACATGTTTCAAATGATGAACGAAGCGCGTATAGGAGTAGGTTTGCAGGCAACATCTATTGCTACAGCGGCATACTACAACTCGTTACAATATGCCAATGTTCGTTTGCAGGGAAGAAAGCTAACCGATAAAGACCCTGCAAAACCACAGATACCTATTATTGAACATGCCGATGTAAAACGCTTGTTGTTATTTCAAAAATCAGTGGTAGAAGGCTCGCTGGCATTAGGCATGCAGGCCTGCCGCTATTACGATTTATGGAAGAGCAGCGAGGGCGAGGAAAAAGAAAACAATTTTCTGCTGCTGGAACTGCTAACCCCTGTGGCAAAAAGTTATCCTGCCGAAATGAGTATACTAACCACCAGTGCAGGCTTACAATGCTTTGGCGGATATGGATTTACCAAAGAGTATTTAGCCGAACTCTTCTTCCGCGAAACACGCATACACACTTTGCACGAAGGCACCACCGCCATACACGGTATGGATTTACTGGGCCGCAAAGTGATGCAGCAAAACGGCAAAGCCACTATGCTTTTGGTGCAGGAAGTAATGCGTGATATGGAAACGGCAAAACAGTTCGATTCGCTGAAACCTTATGCCGAAACACTCTCGAAAAAACTGATGAAGTTGCAGGAAGTAACCATGCACCTGATGGGCAACGCCCAAAGTAAAGGCGTGGATGTATTTATGAGTGATGCATCGCTTTACTTAGAGTTGTTTGGTATACTGTGCATAGGCTGGCAGTGGATAAAGCAGTTAAACAGTGTAGAGCAGTTAAAACAAAACAACAGTAAAGATTACAGTGCCGAATTTCTGGCATCAAAACACATTGCCATGCAGTATTTCTTTGAATATGAGTTACCCAAAACGGAAGGGCTGTTCACCCGCCTTAAGAGCAGTAATCACCTTACTGTAACAGCCAATGCAGAAGAGATTGTATAAGGGGCGGGGGGCCTGTGTAATGTTGTTTGTGGGAAAAACTTAATTACCGCCACCATGCCAATCACTCCTTCATGAGAACTATCATTCGTAGTATTGCATCAGGCAAACTAATCTCGCTTAGCATAAAAACAGATAGCCAAAATGAAAAGTGTTTCGGCAGAAAATACAGGGTCTATTGCTTCAACCCGGTTGGTTGAGTTAATGGCTCCGGCCGGCTCGTACGAATCGCTGATGGCAGCCATAAAAGCTGGCTGCAACTCGGTTTACTTTGGGGTAGAACAACTAAACATGCGCGCGCGTGCCGCCAACAACTTCACACTCGATGACCTTAACCGTATTGCCGCAATAGGTAAAGAACATGGTATTAAAACATACCTTACCCTCAACACCATTTTATACGACCATGATATTTCGCTGATGAAACGAATAGTAGATGCCGCCAAAGCCAGTGGCATTACCGCTATTATAGCCAGCGACCATGCCGTAATGAATTACGCCCGCAAGGCAGGGGTAGAAATACACATTTCTACACAGGCTAATGTATCGAACATTGATACCGTTGAGTTTTACGCCAACTTTGCCGATGTGGTAGTACTGGCGCGCGAACTGAGTTTGCGCCAGGTAGCCGACATAAGCCGCGAAATAACCCGCAGAAACATAACCGGCCCATCAGGCCGTTTAATTGAGTTGGAGATATTTGCGCACGGAGCACTGTGTATGGCAGTTTCAGGCAAATGCTACCTGAGCCTGCATACCCACTATGCTTCAGCCAACCGCGGGGCCTGCCTGCAAAACTGCCGCAGAAGCTATGTGGTAACAGACAAGGAAGAAGGAATGGAGTTTGAGGTGGATAATGAATACATTATGTCGGCCAAGGATTTATGCACCATTGATTTTATTGATAAGATATTAGATGCCGGAGTGCGCGTACTTAAAATTGAAGGGCGGGGCCGCTCTGCCGATTATGTATACACTACTACTAAATGCTACAACGAAGCTATCAACGCTTATCTCGAACAAAGCATTACTCCCGAAAAAATAAGCCACTGGAAAGAACAACTTGCCACCGTATACAACCGAGGCTTTTGGGATGGCTACTATCTGGGCCGCACTATGGGCGAATGGTGCAATGAATCAGGATCTAAATCAAGCAAGCGCAAAATATACCTTGCAAAGGGGGTAAAGTATTTCGAGCGTATAGGTGTAGGAGAATTTGTATGTGAGTCGTACAGCCTTTCGGTGGGCGATGAAGTAATGATTACCGGCCCCACTACAGGTTACCTTCAATTAAATGTGCCCGAACTAAGAGTAAACAATGTGCCGGTGCAAACGGTGCAAAAGGGCGAACCCTTTTCAATGCCGGTGAGTGAAAAAATACGCCCTTCCGATAAGTTGTATAAACTGGTTGCCTCCCGCTAATGATTCGCATAACACAACAACGCGCCCGCTGCATTGGCTGCAATGCCTGTGTGGAAGCCGCTCCTGAGCGCTGGCGCATTTCTAAGAAGGACGGAAAATGCACTCTGATAGGGGCCGTTGACAAACGAGGTTTTTATTCTGTAATGGTTGGTGAACACGAACTGGAAGCTAACCTGAAAGCCGCACAAAACTGCCCGGTAAACATTATAAAAATTCAACCGCTGCAAAAGTAAACGGCATGTTTTCCTTTATTTGTAATGCACTTACATTTCAACTACCGAAATGAATAACTTCCCGATTAAAGGAGAACAACTTACCACACTTATTCCGCAAAAGCCTCCGTTTGTTTTTATCACTTCGCTGGAAAAAATAGAAAACAACATTGGCTATACCACCTTTACTTTTAATGCAGGCCATACGCTTTGTACCAATAACACACTCAGCGCAACCGGAGTTTTAGAACACATTGCGCAAAGTGCAGGTTGTAAATCGGGCTACGAAACTTTTATGCAGGGGAAACAAGGCAAGAGAGCTTTTATTGGAGAAGTAAGAAATTTTGTTTGCCACCGCTTGCCGGTAGTGGGAGAATTACTGCAAACTCAAATTGTATTGGAAGCCACGATATTTGGAACAGTCAATATTGTTTTGGGAAGAACATATATAAACAATGAAGAAATAGCTTCCTGCGCTCTAAAAATATTCTTTGAGCAATAGTCGCCCTATACCTTTTCAATCAGCATGAAACTATGCTGCGCTCCATGATA
This sequence comes from uncultured Chitinophaga sp., assembly GCA_964563185.1. GTDB lineage: Bacteria > Bacteroidota > Bacteroidia > Chitinophagales > LD1 > Bog-950. The sequence continues at coordinate 13,134 of CAZLXD010000007.1, read as the reverse complement.
GTTGTTATATACAAGAATACGCTGGATAGAATTTATTGCGCTTCGCTTCAAAGCATGGGCAGGAATCTGCTGGCTCTTAAGAAATTGGCAACTTAACCACAAGGCTAAAGCCGATGCTGTTTGAAACTCGCCCGTTATATGTTTAAACTGCGCAATACCGGTTTCAACACTAAAACACGATTCAACTTCTCTATAAAACCCTGTAAATCTGTTATCGCCACTTTCTCCCGATAGTAATAAATCTACGCTGCAATCCCCTAAAAAATTCTTTAAGCACTTCTTTACAAATTCAACATCGGTAGTATGCAGCATTTGTAACTTACATAGGCGCGCAATTGCACCTTCCTGAATGTTATTTACAACAAACATGGCAGCACCCTCACCGGGCAATGTTCCCGGGGTGTTTGTATTATATAGTTCGGCATTGGAAACAGCCTCCTTTTTGTACCAACCTGCCATAGCCTCCATTCGATAGTTACGTACAGAAATCTCATCGACCCCTCCAATCAGATAGGAGTGCATAGGATTTTCTTTCAGCAACATGGCCGCATCTAAAACTACATTTTCGAAAGCCAAACCACGATGAACATGCGTAGCATTGTAGCCGGTATTGTGCGTAATCATTCCCATAAGGCCGGCAATAGCATTAAATGTGCTTTGCACAAAGTTGGTAGGTGTAAGCCTTCCCTCTTCGAAATCTATAATCTGATTCAAAAAAGTAATGCTGTCTTCTATCCCACCGTTGGCAGTAGCTACCAGTATTCCGTCTATCGTGCTTTTTTCCATCAAACTCATTCCGGTGCCTACGCCCATACGCAGTGCCCGCCCCATCCTGCGCAATTGGCCCAAAGGAATGTTAGTGTATTTAGGTTCTAATGCACGTAACTGATTATCGGCACTGGGCTGCAAATTTTCTATGTCAACTTCGTTAAAAGTTGGCTGATGCGAAATACAACTCGTTTGGTGGATATAGAACATGCTTACACTTTTGAAAATATGAGTGAACTGCAATTCCCTCCAAACCCAAATGAGTTGCTCATTACATGCTCAACATCCATACTTCTGTATTCAGTTACCGGAATCAGGCCAGTAGCCTCAACCGGCTTTTCAAACCTGAGATTGGGATATACTTCCTGATAAAGTAAATTCAACAAACAAAAGACTGCTTCCACAGCACTTGCGGCACCAAGAGTATGCCCAATATTTGACTTAGTAGAAGCAAATGGCGGCACCACACCAAAAACACGCTGCATGGCTATACCTTCTTTTTCATCGTTATTCTCGGTGGCTGTACCATGGGCATTAATAAAACTTATTTGCTGTGGTTTAAGATTTGCCACCTGCAAGGCTTTTGTCATAGCCAGATATGGGCCTTCTCCATCATCACTTAATGATGAAGGATGAAAAGCATCATTTGTATTTGCCCATCCCCTCACTTCACCATATACCTTTTTCCCTACAGCATCTTCTTGTCTTTCCAGCACAAGAAAGGCCGCTCCTTCGCCTAAATTCAAACCTGCGCGCTCAGCATCAAAAGGCCGACAGGGATTCGAAGAGAGAATACCTAAAGAATTAAATCCGTTGATTGTAAACTTTGCTAAACTATCAACTCCGCCTACTATAGCACGTTTGGCAAAGCCGTTTTGTATCAGGCGGGCACCATACATTATAGTATTGGCAGAAGATGAACATGCGGTATTAAAGGTATCGCATACTCCACCTATTCCGTATCGTTGCTGAATAGAAAGTGTAACCGATGCTAAGTTGTATGAATTCAGATATTCGGAACCTTCATCGCGATGATTAGCATCCTGATATAACTCATCGGCAAGACACATACCACCAACAGTTGTTCCGTTAATAAAAGCGGTATCATATTCCTGCAAAAATGAAGTATCTAAACCGGCATCCTCTACCGCGTTTTTAAAAGCATAGTATGCAAGAAGAGTTGTTCGGGTAATTCCGACTTCGGTAATTCCGAGCTGCTTTTTTAAAGAAGCATCTGAAATCTTCACCTCTCCGAAAGGAAGAAGTGTAGCGTATTTAGAAGGCAACAGATCTAAAGAAGAAAGCCCGCTTTTGCCGGCTTTAAGAGCTTCGCGGTTTTCGGAAAGTGTATAACCTAAAGGAGTAATGATACCAATACCGGTAACAACTACTTTGCTCATTGCTGCTGTTGCTTCACTCCGCCTTGCTCAATAAAATCCATCATGCTGTTAATGCTGTGAAGGATAGCGCGGCCATCTTTGGGGTTCTCAATTTTTAATCCGTATTCACGCTCCATCATCACTACCATTTCAATCGAATCAATCGAATCAAGCCCTAATCCGTC
>CAZLXD010000007.1:10105-10792 GCA_964563185.1 uncultured Chitinophaga sp. | reverse complement strand
GGCATATCATCTGTAATCTCTTCAGGAGTAACATGCAGCAAATTCAAATACTTTATAATGTGCTGTTTAAGCCGTAGTTTTTCTTCTTCTCTGTTCATTATCAATTAAATTAAATTTTGCCTTCTTAAACCAATGGCAGCAGTTGCCTGTATGAACACAATAATAATAAGTAATGGCAATAGGGTGACCAAAACATCTACAATATAGCCACCTTCCAAAAACAACGTATTGTAAGCCTCCAAACACCAATGCATGGGCGAAATCATCATAACTATGCGCAACGCTTCGGGCATAGCAAAAGCAGGCACTATTATTCCGCCAATAGCTGCCAGTATTACCACCGAAACTGCCCCAAATCCTATGGCCTGTTCTATCGTTTTTGCATATACGCCAAGCATTAATCCATAACTAATCGCGCACCAGCCGCATATAACCGAAACCAACAAAAGCCCCAAAAGATTATCTGGCAAAATAAGTTCAGGTAATCCTAATGAAGGGAACAGAAACATTCCTAAAGAAAAAATGAAAACTACTTGCAACAAGGTAACAATTACATAGGTAACTTGCTTGGCAAGCAACAATAAAAAATAATTAGTAGGTAGTGTTTTTAACCGAATAAAACTACCACTTAACCGCTCCTTTACAATACCCGTACTAAGGGTTACCACAATAAAGAACATGGCAAAA
>CAZLXD010000007.1:5828-10095 GCA_964563185.1 uncultured Chitinophaga sp. | reverse complement strand
AAAATGGTCCATGCCGGAACGTTATGTTGTGTGGCATTTGGAATTTTACTGCTACCATCTTTAGCTACCGGCACCTGCTCAATCTCACCCCTATTACTCAGAATTTCTCTTTCCAATGAGTCGGGAAGAGTCTTTCCGTTTAGCGCATTATACAACGCCTGAAGTATTTGCCGGTTATCGGTAAACTGTTGGGCGCTCTTCAATGCACCTTGCACCGAAAGCCGGAACGACTCCTGCAAAACAGGGTTATAAAACATAGTTACAGGCGATACTGTAGCCATTGGGCTGCTGCTGGCATCGGCATTCTCTACAGCTATACCAAACTCAATTAAAGCTTTTGAAGCAACGCTGGAAGCTTTTGTAGTAGTGGCTCTCGAAAAACCCGAAGGAATAACCACGGCTACTACCGCATTCTTCGAATGCATTAAATCAGTAAGCTGTTTATTAGATAAAACAGAATCCGCTTCCAGCAATTCAAACATTCCAATTTTTCGTAGCGACTCTGTAAACTGTATACTGGCCTCCCCTCCATCGCGGTTGCAAATCATCAGCGGCACGCGATTGTCATTAACCATTTCAAACGTGCTGTTTTGTATACTGGTAATAACAACTACCAAAAGCACAGGCATGGCAAACATTACCGCCAAACCAGCTTTATCGCGAAACAGAATGAGTAAATCTTTCTTTATGGCACACCACAATTTATACATTGGCATCGCGGTAGCTCCTTCCCGTATGGTTTAAGAAAAGTGCTTCTAAACCGCCTTCATTTGATTGCAGCAATGCGGTTAGGTTATCTTCCACAACAATCTTTCCGTTATCCAGCAATACTACGCGGGTGCACAAAGTTTCTGCTTCGCTTAGCAAGTGCGAAGTATAGACAAGCGTAGTGCCTGCGGCATTCAAATCCTTCAGGTATTGAATAATAGCGTGGCGGGTTTGAACATCTACTCCTGTGGTAGGTTCATCCAGAAACAAAATCCCTGGCTGGTGAATAACGCCTATCGCCAAATTCACACGGCTCTTCATGCCGCCCGAGAACTTTGAAACAGGTTTATTCCGAACATGAGAAAGCCCAAGTACTTCCAGCAATTCATCCGTTCGCTTCACCATTTCACTTCTGGTTAATCCCGCCCATGCACCAAAAAACTCCAGATTTTCAGCCGGGCTTAACTCCTGATAGAAAGAATGCTGCTGAGGAATAAAACCAAATTGCCTCTTCGCATTATAATTTTGCTCTACAATATCTTTCCCTAAAATACGAACACAACCTCCTCGAGGGGTCAGAACTCCGGTCATTAAATTCATTAAAGTAGTTTTGCCCGCCCCGTTAGGGCCAAGCAAACCAAAACGCTCACCAACCTTTATATTCAAACTAAACCCGTTGAACACAACACCCGAATTTTCAGCATAGCTGAATTTCAGGTTCTCAATTTGTATGGCAGGTGTTTCCATCACTGCCACTTTATTTTTAAAAGAGATTTAAATGCAGATTTTTCCCTGTCGGCAATTTCCAGCAGCATATCCGACATTGTATTAAAGTCCTTTTGTTCGCTCAGCCGGCCTTTATAAATAGCGGAAGCCTGCACCGATGAGGCCCTCCATAAATCGCCTACCGATGTAAACTGTTTGGATATTTCAAGCAATTCATCGTTAGGGACATAATGGTGTGCTTGCTGTAAAAAAGCTGCGTACAAAAATCTAAAACCTGCACCTCCGGTACCTATCTCCTCCCCCATCCTCACCAACTGTGCTAAATATAACCCGGCTTTACGAACACCCAAATCCTCGCGCCAGGTTCTAATTCTACCGGCTGTAAACTTTATTCCGTTTACGCCTAAAATAGGAACGGGAGTTTCCGTCATAAACCAAGCTGCATGTTTAATCCCCTTTACAATAGCCTCTTTTAGTTGCGCATCTGTTACCTCTGTTGCCTGCTTAGGGAAATAAATTTGCCCTTTAGGAGCCAATGCACCTTTGGCAAAACGCACGCGCTCTAAATCAGGAGCGGAAAGTGTTGTTACTGTTTCCATAATGGGGTCGCTGACAAGATAGTTACCACCTTCCTTTCCGTAAACCACCAAATTATGAGCGTTAAAGTGAAAGCGATACTCCACCGGAAAATAAGTGAGGTAATAAACCCCAACCTGGCAACCGGTAGGTTGGTTCTTCGCCAAACATTCATCTAAAAATTGCTGTGCCTTTTCTTTTGATGAGAATGTTTTGCGCACCACAGGTACACCCAGTGCATTACATGTACGGCTGAAAATAAACCCCGGCATTGTACGGAAAGAAATAGCAGGTCCGCCATTTACCTTCATGAAAGGAATGTGAATATAAAAGATGCCGGAGCCTATACCGAATGCGAGTGGTTCATTAATCTGCCTGACTCCCGCATGATAAAGCAAATTGGCCGTAACACCGTTTTCGCAGTGGGCTGATTGAATGTGCTTAAACTCAATTTGCATAGTGGTATTTCAACTCAAATGAATATGATTATCCTACAAAGTTTTTGAGTTCTTCTATTCTTACATTAAAAGCATCGGCATACTTCCGAAGCTTTTTATCAGAAAGGTTTTTAAAAACAGATGGTTTTAGATGTCGTTTTATAGTCCATTGCCAAAAGCCGGTGTAAGCAGCAAGAATGGGAACATCCATCATATTAACCTCCATAAAAAACAAAATAGGGCTCGATTCTTCGTTCATAATTTTCTGACGGGCAGCCGCCACTCTTTCTTCCACATCGTTCCATGTAATACCAAGTGCATCGGCTTTCACCTGCCAGCCGCGGCTCAACTCGGTTACATAGCTCCCCTGCTCATTTACAGCATAACAAACTTCCTTGGTAAACTTGTCCAGCGGACTGGGGTCCTGGGGTATCTCTTCCTTTTTCATCAGGCATTAAAGTAGGCAAAATCAACAAACGGTCAGCAAAGCGTACACATAAGCAAAGCGCGCACTTTCCGGAACCATCCGCAACATCTTTGGTCCTTTTTCCAAATTCCCCCCGTTAAACAATTCATCTATCAGCACATAAATAGAAGCCGAACCTATATTTCCTACATCAGCCAGGTTAATACGCCACTTCTCATCGGGAATACCCATGCCTTCACTTTCCAATTTATGAGCAATCCGCTTTTTAAAGTAGAAACTGGAAAGGTGCGGAAGGAAATAATCAATTTCGTTTACACTGAAATTCCGCTTCTCACAAATATTTTTCAGCGTTTCATAACCAAGATCAACAATGTATTTATCCAGCAGCCGAACATCCTGTTTCATCGCCAAAACAGATTTGTCGGCAATTTCTTCAGGGGTAAAGTCCATGTAACTTTTCACTGTTCCATCTGCTTCCTTATCGCATGCCATATACATGCAGGTTTCTGCTGTAGGAGCGTACGAAGCGCTCTCAATCCATTCCACCTTTAAGCTAATGCCCGATTCATTCTTCTTATCGCTTACTAAAAATGCCGAAGCTCCATCAGAAAGCATCCATCGCAGAAAGTCTTTTTCAAAGGCCAGAATTGGTTCATCTTCTAACTCCGCTAACTTCTTTGCTTCCTCTTGAAAAGAAGTGGCATACAAAGCGCGCGATAAACGTTCCGAGCCGGTGGTAACAGCCATACTTACTTCACCTGTTTTAATAGCGAGATAGGCATATTTAAGCGCATGTAAACCAGAGCAGCAGTTGCCTGAAGGAGTAAACACTTCTACAGCCCTCGACTCGGGAAGATACCCGTGCACCATCACTCCGTGCGAAGGCATCATTTGATCGGGAGAAGATGTTCCACAACTGAACAGCTCAACACTTTTTATTTCATCGGGACTTGAAGTGAAAAGATTTTTAACCGCTATTGCGGTTAACTGAGCATTGTTGTGGGTAGGGATTCCTCCCTTTTGCATAGCGTAAAACCTATTCTTAATACCGTTGTTGCGCAAAACAATGGATTTGGAGCGTGATGGCTTACCATTAACCAACCCCAAATAACTTTCCATCTCCTCGTTACTCACAGGTTCATTCGGCAAAAAACGGGAAGTCCTTACTATATAAACATCTTTCATTTATTCTTCTTGGTTATTGCTTCCTCACTTTTACCATACAATCGGCTACTGAATTAAGCGGGTGCAATTTAAAAGGCTGTGCTTATTCCCGAAATCGGCTTTTAATTTATTCTTACACCATCTCAACACGCTGCCCTTGTAAAAGTTTCAAAAGGGCACTATTCTCTATTAAAATAAAAAGGCATCCTGAACAGGATGCCTTTTTATT
>CAZLXD010000007.1:0-5818 GCA_964563185.1 uncultured Chitinophaga sp. | reverse complement strand
CAAGGTATGAACCGGGTACTGCGACTTCCGAGTTTTTTATTTGTGTTGAAGATGTAAATTACTTCACTTCTACTTCAGCACCTGCTTCTTCCAGTTTCTTCTTCAGATCTTCAGCAGTTGCTTTGTCAACTTTTTCTTTAACGGGCTTCGGTGCACCATCTACTAAATCTTTAGCTTCTTTCAGTCCAAGGCCCGTAAGGTCTTTAACTATTTTCACCACGTTCAGTTTCTGAGCGCCTGCACTTTTCAGAATTACATCGAATTCTGTTTTTTCAGCAGCAGCCGCAGCTCCAGCAGCAGGACCTGCAGCAACAGCTACAGCCGCAGCAGCCGGCTCAATACCGTAGTCTGCTTTTAAAATGTTAGCTAATTCCTGAACATCTTTCACAGTAAGGCTTACTAATGTTTCGGCCAATGCTTTTAAATCTGCCATTGTTATTTGTTTTTTAGTTTGTTATACCATTTTGTTCTGCCGGTTTTCTGCCTTTCAGGGCTCACATTCCTTGTTTCAGAAACGCCTTTAGAACTTTTCCGTTTCGAGAATAGTTGGAAGCAGTTATCGAAACGGGTTGCAAAAATAGGATTTTCGGTTATCTGTGCAAATATTTTTAAAGCTCAAAAAGGCCCTCAATGCTCAGGTATCTCTCCCCCGTATCGTAGTTGAATCCCAGAACCTTCTTCCCTTCTCCTATTTCGGGAAGTTTTTTGGCAATAGCTGCCAAAGTTGCTCCCGATGAAATTCCCCCAAACAGAGCTTCGCCTTTAGCGGCTTTTACGGCAAACTCAAAAGCCTCCTCCTTAGTTACCTGAATTACGCCATCCAACACCTTTGTATCAAGGTTAGAAGGAATAAAGCCCGCTCCTATTCCCTGAATGGGGTGCGGCCCCGGCTGGCCTCCGCTAATTACGGGGGATAAAGTTGGCTCTACTGCAAACACCTTTAAATTTGGAAACTTCTCTTTCAATACCTTTCCAACAGCAGTAATATGCCCGCCTGTTCCAACTCCCGTAATCAGGTAGTCCAACCCATCTGGGAAATCTTTTAAAATTTCCTGGGCAGTAGTTTTTAGGTGAATTTCTATGTTGGCAGGGTTATTAAACTGTTGCGGTATCCAGGAATCAGCAGTTGTGGCGGCCAGTTCTTTCGCCTTTTCTATTGCTCCTTTCATACCTTTCTCGCGAGGAGTCAATTCAAAAGTTGCTCCGTAAGCTTTCATCAGCCTTCTGCGTTCTACGCTCATACTTTCTGGCATTACTAAAATAAGTTTGTACCCTTTTACCGCAGCTACCATAGCCAAACCAATACCTGTGTTTCCTGATGTAGGTTCAATAATCACACTTCCTTGCTTCAATAAGCCTTTCTGCTCGGCATCTTCTATCATAGAAAGTGCTATTCGGTCTTTAATACTTCCGCCCGGGTTAGCTCTTTCCAGTTTTATCCAAACTTCGTTGCTTTTGCCGAACAGGCGATTGATGCGCAAATGCGGGGTGTTCCCGATAGTTTCTAAAATGCTATCTGCTTTCATTGTTTGTAGTGTTTATATGATAAAATCAATTACTTCTTTCATTTCCGACTTGTCGCGGATTTTGATCTGATTGGTGCTGTACGCCATCGAATAAGGAACAACACTCTCCGTAAGCCAAACATTCCCTCCAATTATGCTATCGTGGCCTACCACTGTTGTGCCGCCCAAAATGCAGCTACCGGCATAAATAATCACATTATCTTCTATAGTGGGGTGGCGCTTGGCTCCGCTTTGTTCCTTTCTAACAGCCAAGGCCCCCAGCGTTACGCCCTGATACAACTTTACACCATTTCCAATAACTGCTGTTTGTCCAATAACCACTCCGGTTCCATGGTCAATAAAAAACGGAACACCAATACTTGCACCGGGGTGAATATCAATTCCGGTTTTGGTGTGTGCATACTCGGTAATTAAGCGCGGAAGAATGGGTACATCTAAATTGTATAGAACATTGGCCACGCGATAAACTGTAATGGCGTAAAATCCGGGATACGCTACAATCACTTCTTCCACACATTCTGCAGCGGGGTCGGATGTTACAAAGAACCTGGCATCATCCACCAGGTGGACATACACATCATTTAAACGGTGCAGAAACTTACCGGATATTCCTGGCGCAGAAGATTCTAAGCGGTCGTTGAGGGGAACTAAAAGTTCCTCCAGTTGCCTTTTCAGATTCTGCTGCTGAAAAATCCGGATATCTTCATTTCCATGGGTAGGAAACAGTAAGTCTATTAAGCCATCTACAAACTTATGCGCCAGCGCCCTGTTGGGCAGCCGCGAAAAATCAATTCCTGTTACTTCTAAAGTCATTTCAATTCATTTTAAAAACAAAAAACCCTCCGGTTTACCGAAGGGTTCTGATATAATTTTGAGTTAGTTCCCGTTAACGCATAATCCCACCAATTCCCTTCATAAGAACAGCACAACAGCAACAACAAAAAGTGAGATTTAGTTTCATCATTGAACGAAAATAGAAAAAAATTAAAACCTCTCCAGATTAACGAACCGCTTGCTCAGGAAATCGGAGACTATACTGTTGAATAAAACAGGCTTTTCTTTTTGCGGATAGTGCTTAGTGCCGGGAATTACCGCCAGGTAACCCTGTTTTACACTTTCAAACATTTCGCTGGTGTGCGACATCTTAATAATGTCGTGGTCGCCTGTAACAAAAAGGGTGGGCGATTTTATTTTGCGCAAATCAGCTGTGGTAAGATTGGGCTCGGTAAGCAGCATTGTCTTCATTCTGTCGGTAAACTGAGTGAGCATTTTTTGGTTTGGCCAGCCTTTAAAGTTGGTTCTTACAAAAGAGTAAACCTTGTCTTCATCCCAGGCCTTTACTTTTTGCAGAACTTCCTGGTAAACAACGTTGGTATCTACCTTATAGTTGGCGCCAATGGCTACCAGCTTCCTTACTTTCCCGGGGTGGTTAACGGACAGATACAAACCTATTATTCCGCCATCGCCAAAGCCTACAATATAAGCGCTGTCAATTTTAAGTTCAGTCATCAGTGCCAGTACATCTTCACTCAGTAAACTATAATCGAGTTTGCGGTCGGTAAAGGTGGAGCGGCCGTGGCCACGGTTATCCATTACTACTACCTTGTATTTCTTTACAAAATCGGCTACCTGTTTACTCCAGTCGTCCATGCTTTCCATGGAGCCGTGCAGCAAGATAACAGGGTCACCTTTACCCAGCACTTTGTAGTGAATTTTCACATCGTCAATATTGGCATACCGGCTTACTGCGGTATCGAGTACAGACTGGGCAAAGGCTGAAAAAGAGAAAAACAAAAGGGAAAAGAAGAATAAACTTTTTTGCATGGCGGGTTTAATTTTCGGGAAAAGATAAAAGGATTATCTTCTTATTTCAAACCAATTGTAGCCCTGCACCTCATTATCGGTGACCGAAACATGCTCTACCGATGCGTTATCGGGCCCGTGGTGGCACCATTGTATAAACTTTATCACCATCTCCTCCTCTCCTTCCGCTTCGGCATAAACATTTCCGTCCGCTTCGTTTCTTACAAAGCCTTTTACTCCCAACAAATCCGCTATTTTTTTTGCCGATGCCCGATAAAACACTCCCTGTACTTTGCCCCTTACGGTTATATTGAAATGCTTTTCCATACAAAACAAAAATGCCATCTTTTTTACAGATGGCATTTTGTTTTGTGTTTCAGGGAAAAATTAATTACTCAATTCCTTTATCTTTCCCTCCAAAGTTTCCTCATCGGTTAATCCCATTTGGCGCCATACTTCTTTCCCATCCTTATACAGCAACAGTAGGGGAATGCCTTTTACATTCATAGCATTGGCTACGTTGGGGTTTTTATCTACGTCAATATCTAGCAACTGTACTTTGGCCTCGTTTTTACGAACCACCTTTTGCACAATGGGCTTTAGTATTTTGCAGGGCCCGCACCATACGGCATTAAAATCTACCAATACCAACTTGTCACTCTTTACATGCTTCAGGTAATCATCAAAATTCATTCCGCCCTCCACCGTTTTACCTTCCGGAACCTCTACCGGTTTCTTAGCGCCCATCCAGGCGGTAATTCCCCCTTCGAGGTTGTAAACTTCTTTAAACCCGTTTTTGGCGGCCCATTCTGCCGCCCTTGCACTACGGCTACCGGCCAGGCAATAAACATAAGTCGGCTTTGATTTATCCAACCCGCTCATTTGCTTTTCGAAATCGCTGCCATTGATGTTGATGTTGGTAGAACCGGTTATTCTTTTTTCGGCATACTCCTCGGGGGTTCTTACATCCACCAACTGTATATCTCCTTTACCAATTCCTTTTTCAAAGGCCTCGGCATTTACATTTTTAGGAGACTGCCCGGTGCTGGTGCATGAACTGAGCATAAGTACGCTCAGAAGTATGAAGAATAAATTTTTGTGTACCATATTGACTGTGTAAACGTAAAATTATTAGGGTTGAATATCACATTTTTCAATGCAATCTACTACTTCGCTTATACGCGTTTCTTTAATAGAATAATAAATCTTTTGCCCTTTTCGGTCGCATCTAAGCAAACCGGCCCCGCGCATATTGGCCAAATGATGCGATAGTAATGATTGCTCGCAAATGGTTTTTGCCATTAACTCATTTACGCTCATAGCACCGTTGGTATCCAATAACTGAAGTACCGCTAACCGGGTAGGGTGTGCAATTGCCTTTAACATAGCAGCTACCTTTTCAATTTTAGCCTTGTTAAGCTCTGTTTGATTGTTTGTGTCTCCCATAGTTTTTGTTTTATGCTGCAAATTTCATAGAATAACTATTACTTACTACTGACGCAAATCACGCAGGAATGTGATTAATGTTAGTATGATATATATATACCACGAGGTTACATCGATTTATTTTTACGGATAACAGCCCCCAGTTCCGATTCGTATTTACCCATCAGGCGGCTCATGAGTTTTTCCACTTCCTGGTCGGTAAGGGTTTTATCGGGGTGAAGGAACACAAAGCTGATGGCGTATGATTTCTTTCCCTTTTCAATCTTATCGCCTTTATAAACATCGAACAACGATACTTCCTGCAACAGTTTTTTCGATTCGGCCACAGCTATTTTTTCAATGGCTTCAAACTGTAAGTCATCGGCTACTACCATTGCCAGATCGCGCTTTACACTGGGGAACTTAGGTAACTCTTTAAAGGCCACTTTGGTAAACTGCGATTTCTCCAGCAGGTAATCCCAGTTAAGGTCGGCATAAAAAACTTCCTGCTTAACATCGAAAGCCGCCAGCACCTTTTTGCTGATGCTGCCCAAGCGGGCAATTTCCACGCCCTCGTTTTTAAGCACCAGAGCAAAAGCGTAAGGGCTCTCCTCGGTATATTCTTTTTCAAAATGGGTATGCCCCAGGCTGCGCAGGACGTTCAACACTAACCCTTTCAGTTGGTAAAAGTTATACTTGTCTCCTTTTGCGGTCCAGTTCTCTTCCATGTTTTTACCGGTGAGCCAAAGTGCCAGGTGTCTGCGCTGGGCATAGGCCCCTTCGGTTACATGGTAAGTGGAACCAAACTCGTAGAAGCGTAAATCGGAGTGCTTGCGGTTTTGGTTGTGGGCAATTACTTCCAGCCCTGAATAAAGCAGGGAGGTGCGTAGGGAATCCAGTTCGGCAGTTTGACTGTTGAGCAGCTTTACCTGCTGCTTTTGCAAGGCCTCATTCTGCTCAAACTTCGATTGCGATACAGAGTTGGTCCATACCTCGTTAAGCCCTGCCCCGCTCAACAGGGCGGCCACCATATTCTTGCCGAGGAAGGTGTGTACAGATACAGT
>CAZLXD010000006.1:13109-37654 GCA_964563185.1 uncultured Chitinophaga sp. | reverse complement strand
TACTTCCGCTGCTTCATGGCCTCATACAACACCACACCCGCGCTTACCGATACATTGAGCGATTCGGTGGTGCCTGCCATGGGGATTTGTATTTTTTCATCGCACTGGCGCAGTAGTTCTTTCGAAACCCCATCGCCTTCAGAGCCTAACACAATGGCGCAGGGCACCGAAAAGTCGGCATTGCTTAATTCTATGGCGCCTTTCATTTCGGTGGCGTAAATCTTCAGCCCGTTGGCCTTCAGGTATTTTGCGGCCATTACCAGGCTCTTTTCGCGGCACACTAAAATTTTACTGAGCGCACCGGCACTGGCTTTCATAGCCTCGGCATTTATTTGTGCCGAACCCTGCGAGGGAATGACCAGTGCATCGGCACCAAAACATTCGGCACTGCGGGCAATGGCGCCAAAGTTGCCTACATCGGTAATACCGTCCAGCAATAACAGTAAAGGGTTGCGCCCCTGCGAAATAACGTGATGAATGACATCATCCAGTGTGTGGTAATCAATCATGGAAAGAAAACCGATAACGCCTTGGTGGTTGGCCTCGCGGAACTTGGCGTATTTCTTTGCCACGTTGTCCAGCTTCTCCTTAGGCACTAACTGCACCGGAGTTTCAGCTTCGCGGGCGGCATCTAAAATCTTTTTCACTTCCTCGCCTGCCGCACCTTTCAGTAACAGTATTTTATCGAAACGCTTACCCGCGTTTATGGCCTCCAGTATTGGTTGCCTTCCAAAAATGCAAAACGGATGATTACCCATGGGTGGTTGTTGGTTAGATTGGTTAAGCAGTTGATTCAGTTGAATGGTTAAGCAGTTGATTCAGTTGATGGAGATTTGTATTTAACCACTCAATCAACTATTCACTTAATTAACCAATCAACCTGTTTTAACCAACTATTGTGGTTGCCCTACCGGTTGTTGCGGCATTTGCACAAACTTCATACGGTAGTCGTTAAACTCTTTTTCAACTTTAGCAGCAAAATCGGCATCGTCATACTTCTTGGCATCCATGTTCATTTCCTGCATAATGTATAACTGCTCGCGCACTTCGCGTCTTTCCATAAAAGCGCCCTGTTGCAGCGAAGCATAGTAGCTCATATCGCCTGCCTCGCGGGCACTGTTCAGCGCGTATTGGTAAACAGTTACATAGTAGTTCAACTCATTTTTCGCCTTGTCGAACATTTCCTGCAACAGTTTGCGGCCTTTCTCTTTTTGCCCAGCTGCATAGTAAACGCCCGGGTAAGTATAATCGAACACGGAGTGAGGCACCTGCGAAGATGGCATTACTTTGAGCGAGTAGTCAATAACGGCAGCAGCCTTTTCAACTTCGCCCTTAGCTACCAGTGTTTCGGCTAAGCGGCCAAAGTTTCCGCGTATGTTTACGGTCATGCGTAGAACGTTCTCATCCAAATAGATGTTCGGGTTTTCGGCAATGCCGCCAAACTTGAACTTCTTCATCATGTTCTCGTACATTACATCGGTGCGGGCCGGTGCGCTGTATGGCGACATGCTTTCGTTTAACTTCGGCACCACGCGGTAAGTAAGCCCTTCCAGTTGGAAGTATTTCTCCAAATTCATGTAAGCTTCAGGAGCCACTGAAACTGCAAAGTAGATAGGGCGCTCCATAATGTTGTTGGCTACAATATCGAGCGTAAGGAGGTCGTTCTTCAGCAATGCACTGTTTTCGATACTCCAATCCATTCGGCTCACTATTTTGCTGTAGTCTTCCGGGGCTACCATGTTCATCTCCTTTGCCTTATTGGTGTCAATGTCCACATAGAAACTCTGGGTAGGAAGATAATTCTCGCTTTCCCCGTTCTGATACATCACCTTGGCCTGTTGGTCTTCGCTGGCAATAAACTGCATTACCTTTTTCAAATCAACCGAAGCACCGGCCGGAATGCGCGGGTCTTGTTTAAAGCGCACAATATCGCGGGTGCTGCCCAAAGTTTGCTCCGGTTTAAAGGTAAGTTTCAACGGAGCTGCATTGTTCATTTTGTAACGCAACTGGTCAATATACCAATCAACGCCCAAGAGCGATAAGTTAATGATGCGAATATCAGGACGAATGCCCTCTACTTCCTGTGCATACCATAAAGGGTAAGTATCGTTATCGCCCTGTGTAAACAGAATGGCGTTGGGCGCACACGATTCTAAATAACAGGTTGCAAAATCGCGGGCGGTATAGCGCTCGTGGCGGGTGTGGTCGTCCCAACCTTGCGAGCCCATCAGAAACGGAGCCGAGGCACACAACACAAAAGCTGCCGCAGCACTTGGCACAGCCGGTAACCGTTTGCGTAAAAATTCAACAATAGCAATTAAGCCAAAACCAATCCAAATGGTATAGGTAAGGAATGAGCCGGCCTGTGCGTAATCTCTTTCGCGCGGTTCAATGGGCGGTTCGTTTTGATAAACAATCTGCAACAAACCGGTAGTGCCAAACAGCACCAGTATTATCCAGAAAGTTTTTTCGTCTTTGTAAAGCGTGTAAATGAGGCCGATGATTCCGAGTATAAATGGAATCATGTAAAACTTGTTGCGCGCCTTGTTGGCCAACATGCTCTTAGAAAGATTTTCCTGTGGCCATTCGGGCGTAAAGAAGGCATGCGAATTATCTACAAACGGAATACCCGAAATCCAACGACCGTTATCGTTACCGTAAGTTCCCTGTATATCATCCTGGCGGCCTGAAAAATTCCACATAAAATAGCGGAAGTACATGTAGCCAATCTGGTATTTGAAGAAGAAACGAAGGTTGTCGGAGAAAGAAATAGCATCTTTTACATAGTAAGAATTGCCACCATCCTTGTTCAAACCTGCGGCATACTCTTCCGCCTGTTTTTGCCCATTTGAAGGGAAAGTTTTCACCACTTCTTTGGTAGCGCGGTTTACCACGTTAAACTCCGGGTTCAACCAAGCGCGGTATCCGGCTTTCTTTCCTTCTTCCTGCCAAAAACCCAAGCGAGGGAAAAGCATCTGCACATCATCGCGGAATTTGTAATCCTGCTTATCGCCTGCATACACATACTTGCCGGTTTTTTCGTCTTTAAACCAGCGCTCACCGGTTTTTACATAGTCTTCAATATCGTACGAAGTAACGGTGTAATCAGGGCCGCGCATCAAAGGACGGTCGCCATACTGTTCGCGGTCAACATAACTTTTAATGGCAAACGGATCATCGGGTTTGTTCATGTTTATTGGCGGATTTGCCAAAGCACGAACCGGTACCATTAAATAAGAAAGGTAACCTATGTAAGAGAAAGCCAAACACAACAGCGCCAAATTAAGTTCGCGCTTTTTTGCTTTATGCGAGTAATATAAACCACCCGCTAAGCCACCTGCCAACAGAATAAAGAAAAACACTACACCACTGTTGAAGGGCATGCTAAGGTTGTTCACAAAAAATTTATCGAACCCGGCTAGGAAAGCCTGCGTGTAAGAAATAATGAACTTCATGTAAACTCCCAACAAAACAAACCCTACAGCTACTGCTCCAAACCAACCTACCAGCGATGGCTTGTATTTGCGGTAATAGTAAATAAGCGCAATAGCAGGAAGCGCCAACAAACTTAACAAGTGAACGCCAATAGAAAGGCCCGTCATGTACGCAATCATAATCAACCAGTGGTCGGCATAAGGGCTGTCATCGCCATCCCATTTTACAATAGCCCAAACAATCAGCGACATAAAAAACTGCGAAAGGGCATACACCTCGCCTTCCACTGCGCTAAACCAAAGCGAATCAAGGAAAGTAGCACAACCGGCAGTAATCGAACCGGCACCTATTACAGTAAAAATCTGCCAAGCGTTGTAGGCTCCGTCCTTCATTACCACCTTGCGTGCAAGGGCTGTGGTTGTCCAGAAGGTAAACAGCACCGCACCTGCGGTGGAGAGTGCGCTCAAAAAGTTAACCATTAGCGCTACGCGCGAAGGATCGCCTGCAAACAGGGTAAAAATACGCCCCAACAACAAGAAGAAAGGAGCCCCCGGTGGGTGAACCACCTGCAACTTGTAACAGCCGGAAATAAATTCGCCACAATCCCAAAAACTACCGCTGCTTTCCATAGTCAGGCTATAAACTATGGCAGCAAACACAAATGAAACCCATCCGAAGATGTTATTGAGCAATTTATACTTCTGCATTCAGCAAAATTTTAGAGAGCGGTAAAAATATCAATTTACACCAAAGCCCTTTTGTGTTCAACCGCTTTGCAAAGTGGTTAGGCATTTTGACAGGCGTTCAATTTGCGTGGCGCCCTTGCAAAAGAAAGAGAGATAATTATTTTTGCGCTCCCGTTCTAAACAAACAGGAGGTTTTTGCCCGATCGTCTAATGGCAGGACAACTGATTTTGGTTCAGTTTGTGGTGGTTCGAATCCATCTCGGGCAACAGGAAATAAAAAATCCACCCTTTATAGGGTGGATTTTTTATTTGCCCCAATGCTGACCCTCTTTCTCTTGTTTTAATCTGCCACCAAATATTCCTGTTATATTTAGCACGCTGCTACACCATAGCATTCACATGCGCGAGAGTTTATTTTCAAAATCGGTAAGTAGGCCCATTGGTGCCGGAATTTTTGTTTTTGCTCTACTGCTATTTCTTACACAAGCAGTAAGCTATAAGCGTTACCTGATTTTTCAGGGCTCTCGTAATCGCGAGTTAACTAATGCAGCCAACGTAGCCCGCGAAAAACTTCAGGCTGCGCTTAACCAATCGCGCGCAGCTACCCAAACACTGGCTTTTGTTGTTTCGGAATACGGCATTGAAAACACTTTTGACTCAGTAGCTCATGAGTTAGTAGAAAACAATGAGTTTGTTGATGCATTGGAATTGGTAAATGCCAGCGGAACTATTACTCACGTTTATCCCCTTACAGGAAACGAAGAAGCCTTAGGCTATAACATACTAAAAGACTCGCTGCGTAACAGCGAGGCATTCCACGCTATTGAGAAACGGCAGCTGTATTTTGCCGGACCATTTAACCTTAAGCAGGGCGGTATGGCTATTGTAGGGCGGCTTCCTATGTTTAACCAAAACACGTTTACAGGTTTTTCAGCGGTGTTGATTAAGCTACCTACTTTGATTAAGGCAGCCGCGATTGGCCCGGCTTATAATAAGGATTATATCTTTCAACTGGCCAAAACTAACCCCGACACAAAAGAAGAAGAGTTTTTCCTGCCTACAACCTCTGCCTTTAATAGAAATACCGCTGTAAAAGTAATTGTACCGGAAGGTGATTGGAAAATATACGTGAATCCTTCAGGTTCAGAAGCATTTATATCTCCTATTCCCTTCTCTATTTTAGGTTTTATTCTCTCTCTGATAGGTGGCGTACTGGCCTGGTATATTGCCCGGCAGCCTTACGCACTACAAGCGCTGGTTAATCAAAAAACAAAGTCGCTGCAAAGCGAAAAAATGTTGTCGGATACAGTTATCAATGCTTTGCCCGGCATTTTTTACTTGGCTGATGTAAATGGAAAATTATTGCGATGGAACAAAAACGTTGAAAAGATAACCGATTACACAGCTGATGAAATAGCCAATATGTACACCTACAACTTCCTTGATATGTCGGATGAAAAAGTATCGGCATCCATCCGCGAAGAAGCTATAGCAAAAGGGGGTGCCATTAGAGAAGTAATCATTGTAACCAAATATGGGAAAAGGCTGGAACATTACTTTTCGGTTCTTTTTACGCAGCATAACGGTGAGCCTTGTGTTTTAGGAATTGGTATAGATATTACTGAACGAAAAAGAGCGGAACAGGCTATTCTGGAAGAGAAAAACTTGTCTGATTCCATCATTAACAGTTTACCCGGTATTTTTTATCTGTATGATGAGTTTGGGAACTTCAGTCGCTGGAATAAGAACTATGAAACGGTATCGGAATATTCGGCCGAGGAGATAATAAACATGCATCCGCTGGATTTTTTCGATGAAAGCGAAAAGAAAATGCTGGGAGAAAAAATAGGTTCGGTATTTACTAAGGGAAGCGATGAAATAGAAGCTCACTTTTACACCAAAAGCAAAAAGAAAATACCCTATTACTTTAACGGGCACTTAGCAGAGTTTAAGGGCAAGCATTACCTGATAGGTATGGGCATTGACATTACCGAACGAAAGCTGATAGAATCGGAAATAGTAGCCAGCGAGCAAAGGTTGCGCACTACACTCGATAATATGATTGAGGCCGTTCAGATTATTGGCTTTAACTGGGAATACATTTATGTAAACAAAGCAGGACTGCGACAAAACCGAATGGAGCATGCAGAGATGGTTGGACATACAATGCTCGAAAAATATCCGGGGTTAGAAAACGCTGAGATGTTTGAGAAACTAAACCGCTCTATGAAAGAGCGCATAATCCAGGAAACAGAAACAGAGTTTGTATTCCCTGACGGGGTTAAGCGGTGGTTTCAGTTGAGTATTCAACCTGTTCCGCAGGGCATATTTATTCTTTCGGTAGATGTAACAGAAAAGAAAAAAGCGGAGCAGGAGTTTAACCGCGAAAAGAGTCTTTCAGAGGCTATCATAAACAGTTTGCCCGGAATATTTTATATGATAAACGCTGAAGGCTATTTGTTGCGATGGAATAAGAATTTCGAAAAAGTTCTAGGTTACGAAGCGCAGGAAGTATCGCAAATGCGTATGCGTAATTTTATTGAAGAGCGTGAGTTGGACCGGATGCTTCAACAAAAGTACTTGGCATTTGAGCAGGGAACGACAGAAACGGAAGTAAACCTGGTTACAAAGGACAAAAGGAAAATACCATACTATTTTACCGCGCTGCGAGTAAACCACCACCAACTGCCAGCATTAATGGGAATTGGAGTTGACCTCTCAGAGATTAAAAAGGCACAGGCTGAAATTTTGATTAAAAATGCAGAGATAAAAGAGCGTGTAAAGGAGTTGCAATGCCTGCACAGAGTATCGGAAATAGCTAACAATCCTGAAGCAACAATTGAGTCTATTCTTAATGAGTGCGTTTATGTGGTTCCATTGGCCTATCAGTACTCAGAAATAGCCGAAGCTCGTATTGAACTTGATGGTAACATATACACCTCCCCGTCCTTTACGTCCGGCCAATGGAAACAAAGTGCCGATATTTTTTCGCTGGGGCAGAAAGTGGGCGTTATTGAGGTTGCGTACACAGAAAAAAAAGAAAATGTAAAAGAATGGCCGTTTATTAATGAAGAACGTGCTATGCTCGAATCTGTTGCTGGCATCATTAGCAATGCTATTGACCGCAGAAAAGCACAAAAGGAAATAGCAGAATCGGAAGAGCGTTACCGATACCTGTTCCATAATAACCCGGCCCTTATTTTTATATGGGACTTAGAGACCCTTGAGATATTAGAAGTAAACCAAGTAGCTCTACAAACATATGGATATACTCGTGAAGAACTGCTGCAATTGTCTGTTACTCAACTAAGGCCCACGGAAGATCAACATCGAATAAGGGAGTTCGCAAAGCGAATGTTACATGGCCAGGAACCAATCGTTAAGGGCATTTGGCGCCATTTGAAAAAGAACGGAGACATAATGTTTATGGATATTACTTCACACCGTATTGAATATAACAACCGCAAATCCATCCTTTCGCTTGCCAAAGACATTACCATCCAACACAAAGCTGAAGAAGAGTTGAAGAGAACATACGAAGACATACGGAGGTTGAATGCGCACTTACAAACTATAAGAGAAGAAGAGAGGGCTTTTATTGCCCGCGAGATACACGATGAACTAGGCCAACAATTAACCGGCTTAAAAATGGACGCATCGTGGTTAGGCAAAAAACTAATTGATAAAGATGAAGTTGTTCAACACAAAATAGCCGATATGTTATCGCTTATTGATGCTACGGTAAAAACTGTCCGAAGAATTTCCAGCGATTTGCGCCCCGGAGTTTTAGATGATTTAGGTTTAATAGCCGCATTAGAATGGCAAAGTGGTGAGTTTCAGAAACATTCATCTATCAATTGTCATTTTACATCTGATTATCACGATGGAGAGCCTGACAAAAAAACTTCTATGGGCATATTCAGGGTTTACCAAGAGGCGCTTACCAATGTAATGCGGCACTCCGAAGCCACTGAGGTAAATGCCGTATTGAAGAAGGGCGATGATGGTATAGTTCTTATCATTTCTGACAATGGAAAGGGATTTAACTTGGAAAGTAACGGAGAGCGAAAAACGCTTGGAATAATTGGTATGAAAGAGCGTGCTCTAATGATGGGAGGGGAGCTAAGCATTAATTCAGTTTTTGGCAAGGGAACAACCATTACGTTAAAAATCCCTTTCAGCAAATCGTAACCCTTTGATAGTCATATTTTTGATCCTTTAATTATGAAGCCATATACTTTCATTGCTTTGACGTTGTTTACAAGTATGTATGTGCGAGCCCAAAATTCCGCTTACGAGCAACAGAAGTTTTGTAATGCAATTAACAATGTGTTTGAAAGCGGCCGCATAGAGAATTTTGAATCGTTGGCAGGCATGAACAGCAAGCAAAGCCCTTTCCTTCAGGTTCCCGGCCCTAATATTAAACTGGATGGTTTTCCGGTTCTGTACGTTGATAAGGACAGTCGCTTTGTAGGTAAAACCAATCTGAATATGGATTCAGTTTCCGCCATTAAAAAGGTAGACGAACTAAAGGCCTACATCAGTGGTTGTTTAGATTCCTCGCAGTGGTTTTGGTTAGATTTTCAGGGAGACGACTCTTCCACCGTTTTTTTTAAAGAAGCATTCTACTGGCAGTCTGTCAGCAAAGATTTAACATTAACTCTTGCTGCCGTAAACGCGAGCGGAAATTCATATTCGGCCAATCTGTATGTACGCAGAAACAAGCGCTGATTCCCGCTTTGTAATTAGGCCTATTCGTATATCTTTGCGTCCCTTTTAAAGGGCACACTATGGTTTTGTCTACAGACGTAAAACTGTTTACCGGTTCAGCAACAAAGTATCTGGCGGAGGATATTGCCGACCATTATGGGCAGCAGCTGGGTAAAATGGACGTTCTTCAATTTAGTGATGGTGAGTTTCAGCCGGAGATAAAAGAATCTGTCCGCGGTTCGTTTGTATTTATTATTCAAAGCACCCCGCCACCGGGCGACAACCTGATGGAGTTGCTGATGATGATTGATGCGGCCAAGCGCGCTTCGGCTGACTACATTGTGGCTGTTATTCCATATTTCGGATACGCCCGCCAGGACAGAAAAGACCGCCCGCGCGTAGGTATTGCGGCTAAGCTGGTAGCTAACCTTTTAACCGCTGCCGGAGCTGACCGTGTTATGACCATGGACTTACATGCCGGTCAGATTCAGGGATTTTTCGATATTCCCTTAGACCACTTAAACGGCTCCGCCATTTTCCTGCCTTATGTCGAAAAGCAGAACTGGGAAAACCTCTGCTTTGCCTCGCCCGATGTAGGTTCAGTAAAAAGAGCCCGTATTTATGCGCAGTATTTCAATGCCGATATGGTGATTTGCGATAAGTACCGGAAAAAAGCCAACGAAGTAGCAGAAATGACTTTGATAGGAAGTGTAGAAGGGAAGGATGTAGTGCTGGTAGATGATATGATTGATACCGGTGGCACACTGTGTAATGCTTCGCACTTGCTAATGGAAAAAGGGGCTAAAAGTGTAAGAGCACTTTGCACCCATGCCGTACTTTCGGGCAAGGCTTATGAAAATATTGAAAAAAGCGCGCTGAGCGAGTTGATTGTAACCAATACTATTCCGCTAAAGAAAGAATCGAAAAAAATAAAGGTGTTAAGTGTGGCGAAACTATTTGCCCAGGCAATCAGAAATACGCACGAACACAAGAGCATTAACTCGCTGTTTCTTACACCTTCTGTATAATTAGTAACCAATTAAATTTAAATAAACAATGCAAACAGTTGTTATCAACGGCACGCCAAGAACCGAATTAGGTAAAAAGGCTACGCGTGCACTGCGCAAGGCAGGAAACGTTCCTTGCAATCTTTACGGTGGTAAGGACAGCGTAAATTTTTACGCTCCCGAAGCTTCATTCCGTAAACTTATTTACACTCCTGAATTCCGTTTGGCGGAAGTACAGGTAGATGGAAAAACTTTTAAGGCAATTTTGAAAGAAGCTCAATACGATCCCATTTCCGAAAAGCTACTGCACGTAGATTTTCAGGAGTTGGTAGATAATGTTCCGGTAAAAGTATCCGTTCCATTAAAGTTGAACGGTACGCCTAAGGGTGTTGCTACCGGAGGTAAATTAGAGCAGGTTTTAAGACGTCTTACTATTCTTGCTTTACCGAAGGATCTTCCTGAAACCATTGAGGTAGATGTAGCTGAAATGGACATGAACGACATTAAGCGTATCCGCGACATCAATGTTGAAGGTGTTTCTTTCCTGCTTGCCGATTCTAACCCTATTGCCCGGGTTATTGTACCTCGCGCTGCTAAGGAAGAAGCTGCTGCTGCTCCGGCTGCCGCTGCTGCTCCGGCTGCCGCTGCTGCAAAGCCGGAAGCAAAGAAGTAATCTTACCGCTATCACATTCAAAAATGCGTCAGAATTACTCTGGCGCATTTTTATTTCTACTATTGCCTATTCTGTATTTACTATTCACTTTAGCAGCATGAGTTTTTTAATTGTCGGTTTGGGAAACATTGGTGACGAGTATGAAAACACCCGCCACAATATAGGCTTTAAAATTGCCGATGAACTGGCCAAAGCAAACAATGCGCTTTTTAAACTGGAGCGGCTTGCTTTTGTAGCAGAATACCGAAGCCGTGGAAAAAATGTTTACCTGATTAAACCTACCACCTATATGAACCTTAGCGGAAAGGCACTCCGCTACTGGATGAATGAACTGAAAATTCAACCGCAAAATGTTTTAGTGGTGCTGGATGATTTGGCTATTCCGTTCGGAAGTATTCGCATACGCGGCAAGGGCAGCGATGGCGGACACAATGGCTTAAAGGACATAGACGCCACGCTTGGAAACAACAATTACCCAAGATTGCGATTTGGAATAGGAAACGAGTTTGCAAAAGGTAAGCAGGTAAATTATGTTTTAGGAAAGTGGTCTGTAGAAGAGATAAAGCAACTGGATGAAAAAGTGAAACTCGCTTGCGATGCCGTAAACAGTTTTATGTTTGAGGGTATAGACCGCGCCATGACTAAGTACAATAAATCGTAACCATGAAGATTATTTGTGTAGGAAGAAACTACAGCGAACATGCCAAAGAACTGAAGAACGAAATACCCGACAAACCGGTTATTTTTTTGAAGCCGCAAACAGCTCTACTGAAAGACAACAAGCCTTTCTATTATCCGGAATGGACCACCGATTTGCATTATGAAACTGAGTTGGTTTTGAAAGTTTGCAAGCAAGGCAAATACATTGATGAGAAGTTTGCATACAAGTATTTTGAAGAAGTAACCGTAGGCATTGACTTTACCGCCCGCGATTTACAAAACCAACAGAAAGCAAAAGGCTTACCCTGGGAAATAGCTAAAGCTTTTGATAACAGCGCTGTAGTTGGTTCATTCAGCAAACTAACCGACAAGGCGAAAGGCATCCGCTTTTCCATGAAACTGAACGACAGCGAAGTGCAAAAGGGAAACACCGATGACATGATGTTCTCTTTCGAAAAGATTATCGCTTACGTATCGCAGTTTTTCACTTTGCAGGTTGGTGATTTAATTTATACAGGAACCCCTGCCGGTGTAGGCCCGGTAAAAGTTGGAGATAAACTGGAAGGTTTTCTGGAAGGCGAGCAGGTTTTCGCTTTCGAAGTGAAGTAACTGAGAACTCTTTCTATTTTGCACAGAGTGCAAAGAATATACTTTCAGCTCCTTTTTGCCTTTTGCTTTGTTGTGTTAGGGGCGCAACACCCTTACTACTATTCTATTAATGATGACAACGGCCTGCCTAGCAATGAAGTTTATGATTTGTTGCAGGATGAATTTGGGTTTATGTGGATAGGTACTAACAGTGGGCTGTACCGGTACGATGGTACTGATTTCATTCCTATTCAAACCAATGGGCAAACGGGTAGAGCGATATCTCATATTATTCACGATGCGAGTAAGAGATTATGGTGCCAGAATTTTAGCGGGTTGATATTTTCTGTAGATGGCGATTCGCTTAAACAGGAAATTGACTGGCGCAGCCGACAGGCGAATTTTCCAACTTTCGACTTTGGAGATAATAACAGCGTCTGGCTTTCGTCAGACAGTGGTTTGTATTGTTTAACAGGTAAAAAGGAGATTCATTTTCCACCGGAAAGTATTAACGGTCAGCACTCCCGAACTATCTTTCTGGACATCCGCTTTTTTCAGAACAAACTTTACTATACCGAAGAGAAAGCAATTGGCTATATACAACAAGGTAAGGCGCATATTATTACAAAAACAAACCGGCCTGAATTCATCCAAAAAAACAGGTTTATTTCATCGTTACATGAAGTGGGGAAACGTACATTGGTTATTTCACGTACAGAAAACCTCAATTCAATTTGGGAAATTAGAAACGATTCTCTGCTATGGTTGCTGGATTTGCCTTCATCACTTGGGCGTGTTTTTTCGATGTATAACGATGGCAGGGGAAGACTGTGGATAGGAAGCACAGGCGGTGCACTTTGCCTGAACTATCAGTTTGAAATTCAGTTTAACGGCCGGTGCCTTTTCCCCGGAAAAAGTATTAGTGATGTGCTGTTGGATAAGGAGGGAAATTATTGGTTCAGCACACTGCATGATGGAATTTTTGTTGTTCCCAGCACTGAAGTATGGATTTCAACAGCAGAAAACTCTGTGCTGGCCGATACACGTGTAAGGCAGTTGACAAAAGACAATTCGGGAAACATCTACATAGGCTATCAAAGCGGAAAAGTTTCCCGCCTAAATCACACCTCAAAACAGATTTCAACCATTTCATTCGAAAATTCACCCACCGAAATACAAGCTATGTATCTGGATACTGAAAGCAGGGAACTTTTAGTAGC
Organism: uncultured Chitinophaga sp.; assembly: GCA_964563185.1. Taxonomy (GTDB): domain Bacteria; phylum Bacteroidota; class Bacteroidia; order Chitinophagales; family LD1; genus Bog-950. The sequence continues at coordinate 24,675 of CAZLXD010000006.1, read as the reverse complement.
GCAAAACAAAACATGGCTGATAAAAACGGATAACATGCAGGTTGAACCGGTAAAGGGTATCAGTAACATAAAATCGCTTACCAGATTAGCAGAAAAAACCTATCTGATAGGAACTGTTACCGGTACTTATCAAATCGGCTTAAAGCCTACAGTAAATTTTGAGAAACGATTGCGAAACCACCGCACCCGCGCAGTTTTCGTTGAAGAAAAGCTAAAGCAGCAATGGGTATGCTATAACGATGGTGTTTGGGTTAACGATAGCGAATTAAAATGGCAGGGCTCATCTATTCACGGAACCGATGTGGCCCAAACCCAGGATGGAATAATTTGGATAGGCACACTTACCAACGGAGTGTTGGGCTTTATGAATGGCAATGTTGCCACGCAATTAGGTGCCGAGATTGGTATAGTAAATGGCTTTGTACGAAAACTTGCAGCCCAAGGCAACCAACTGTGGATAGTTGCCGAGAGTAGCTTGATTTGCTACAATGTTCAGGAGCGGACGTTTGTAAGATACAACCGTTTTGACGGATTGCCTTCTCTTGAAATTAATGATATAGAGTTCGTCAACGGAAGTGTTCTTTTGGCAACTCCTAAAGGGTTGGTGGAGATTCCCGAAAGATTTGGCTCCGCAAACACCATTCCACCATCGGTATTTGTATCAGGGGTTGCAATACATGAGAAAGACACTGCATTGTCAGCAGAATACAAGCTTGCTTTTGCTGATAACAACCTCCGTATAACATTTAAAGGTATTGCTTTTCGCAGCCACGGGCAGTTTACCTATAAGTACCGCCTGTTGGGGTTAGACAGTGCCTGGATTACTACAAACAGTGCCGCTAATTTTGCGCGCTATCCATCGTTGCCATCCGGCAAATATTTGTTTGAAGTATTAGCCCTGAATGAAGATGGAGTGCCCAGCACCAAGCCCGCCACTGTAAGGATAGAAGTAATGAAACCCTTTTGGCAAAAGTGGTGGTTCTACACTTTGTGCGGGTTGCTTTTAGTAGCCATAGTTTCGTTTGTTTTTGTTTTACGTATACGTCAGTTGCGGAGGCGCAATGAGTTGGAAAAACGTATGGCTAATTCACAGCTATCTGCGTTAAAGAGCCAAATGAATCCTCATTTCATGTTTAATGCACTCAACTCAATTCAGGATTTAGTGCTGCAACAGGACACCGCAAACGCGCAACTTTATCTTGGAAAATTCAGTGAGCTGACACGTAAGGTTTTAGATGCCTCAGGTACTGAGTTTATATCCCTTCACAAGGAAATTGAAATGCTGGCGCTATACCTTGATTTGGAGAAACTGAGATTTGGGAATGAGATGACTTACCACCTTGGAGTAAGTAAGGCCATTGAACCGGATGAAGCTGAATTGCCAAGTATGATAATACAGCCGTTTGTAGAGAATGCACTTAAGCACGGCTTGTTACATCAGCAAGGAGAGAAAGTACTGCGGATAGAATTTCTTCAAACAAAAAATGCTTTGGTTTGCGTTGTTGAAGACAACGGAATTGGCAGAAAGGCATCGGCTGAAATTAATGCACGCAAAAAGAGATACCAAAGCTTTGCTACTAATGCCACTGCTGAGAGGCTTAGGTTACTGAATGAATACTATGGTTTAAAAATTGAATTGCAAATTCAGGACATGGAGCAAGGCACCAAAGTGACAGTTACAATACCCGAAATACAAAGTAAGTTATGAAAGCAATTATTGTAGATGATGAGGAAAGGGCAAGACGTTCTCTGGAAACTCTGCTTGCAGCACATTGTCCGCAGGTAAGCGTTTCGGAGCAATGCCCCAATGTACCTAAAGCTGTTTTGGCAATTAAGCAACATCAGCCCGATGTGGTTTTTCTGGATATAGACATGCCGGAGTTCAGCGGTTTTGAACTTCTCAACTTTTTCGATTCGGTGAATTTTGAAATTGTATTTGTTACTGCGCATAGCGAATATGCCGTGCAGGCCTTTGAATACTCGGCTGTTGACTACCTGTTAAAGCCTGTACAAGTTGAAAAGCTACAGGCTTCGGTAGAGAAAGTAAAGAGCCGTATGAGCAGCCACAATATGAAACAACGGCTGGAGGTGCTTCAGCAAAATTTTCAGAGTGATGAGTTTAGCCGGATTGCGGTACCTGTAAGTGACGGACTGCTGTTTGTGGAGGTAAGCAACATTGCACAGTTAGAGGCCGAGGGAGCATATACACATGTTTATATGGCGGATGACTCAAAACTATTGGTAAGCAAGAAGCTGAAATTTTTCGAAGATCTGTTGGGTAGGCGAAGGAACTTTTTCCGTATCCACCGCTCACATCTTATCAATCTCAACTATGTAAAAAAGTATAACCGTCTTGAAAGTTTTATAGAAATGGACAATGGTACTTCAATGCCTGTAAGCAAGGAACGCAAAAAGGAGTTTGAAGAAAGTTTTAGTCAAATAAGGATTGGTAGGTAAGCACTCGTCATTCCGTGAACTCGAAACAGGGGTTTCGTGAATCATAACAGGCGACTGGTAGTAATTTAGAAGGACTTTTGTGGTAACCAAAAGAATCCTATATGAAGAAATTCCTCCACTTAGCTATTACCCTTGTTTTCTCATTATCGGCATTCGCTCAGGGCGGTATTACCTACGACTGGGCAAATAAACTTGGACAGTCGAGCGGCACCGGCAACGATAACGTGCGCGGCATGGCAGTTTCGAACGGCTACGTATACGTGATAGGCGGTTTTACTTCTACCGTTGATTTCGATCCTGGCGCAGGCACTGCCAATCTTGTATCTGCGGGAAGTAACGATATATACTTTGCCAAATACACCACTGCAGGCGATTATGTATGGGCCAAAAGAATTGGCGGTGTGGGTGATGACTATGGTTTGGGTATTGCGATAGGGACTAACGACAGTGTTGTAATTGGTGGCTACTTTAGCGCACCCGGGGCTATTGATTTCGACCCCGGTGCCGGTACGGCAAATATTACATCGGGCGGCCAGGTCGATGGCTTTGTGGCCAAGTTCGATTCGGCTGGTAATTACCAGTGGGCGCGCAGAATACACGGAACACTTTCTGACTATGTGTGGGATGTAGCTTTAGATACCAACGAAAACATTTTTGTTACCGGAAACTACGCAAGCACCAACGTTACTTTTGAAGACCCCGTGGCTCCCGTACAGACATTAAACTCTGCCGACCCCTACGACATATATTTTGCGAAGTACGACCGCGGTGGTATTTGCCAGTACGCAAAAGTTTTTCCGGGTGGCGCTACCGCCAACACTACTGTGGGCCGAAACATTGGAGTAGATGCAAGCAACAACGTTTACATAACCGGGAATTTTGTGGGAACCTGCGATTTTGATGCGGGTGCAGGCAATGCCGCGCTTAGCTCAAGCGTAAACACCGATGTGTTTTTAGTAAAGTATTCCAATGATGGCATTTATCAGTGGGTAAGAGCAATGGGAGGTACTACCACCACAATCAATCAGGATGATAACGCTTTTGCACTCAGCTTTACTCCATCGGGCAATATTATTGTTGGTGGAGGGTACTGGGGCACAGGTGTATTCGGAACACAACAAGTAACAGCACAGGGCTCTACCATTGCGGGCTTCTTTGCCAACTACTCACCTACCGGTACCTGTAATTGGGTAAAAGCCATTAGCGGAACCGGTACCACCAACCAGGCACAGGTATATGCAACACAGGTAGATGATGATGGAAATGTTTATGTAACCGGAAGATTTATAGGCGCGGCCGTTGACTTTGATGGCTCACCTGCCTTCTACAATTTTGCATCAGCTCCTACCAATGCCAATGATGTTTTTATTGCCAAGTACGACAGCTCAGGAAACTTTATGTGGGTGAACAAAATGGGAAGCACTACTACCGATGAAGCTTTTGTGATGGACTTGGACGATTCTACCAAAATTTATTTAGGCGGGTACTTTACCGGCACTGCCGATTTTGACCCCACCAGCGGTACACAAACTATTACAGCCTCATCGGGCAACGATGCCTTTATTGCACGTTACACCCAGTGCGATTTGCCCGCAGCACCGGCTTCTATCAGCGGGTTCGATACCGTTTGCTTATCGCTTACGGGTGCTGTTTACACCGCAGCCGCAGTGAGCGGAGCTACCTCTTACACATGGACCTTGCCGGCCGGCTGGTCCGGAAGTTCCACCACTAATTCTATTGCTATTACATCAAACACTACTTCGGGTACCATTAGCGTAAAAGGAAACAACAGTTGCGGTGCTTCTATCGCATCCACTTCAAAAACTATTACAATAGTGCCCGGGCCATCGGCCGCTCCAACAGCTATTACAGGCGGCATTAGCAGCCCGTGTGTAAATGGCATTTACACTTACACCGCCAGCGGTGGCACAGGAGGTAGTTACTATGTGTGGAATATTCCGGCAGGGGTTACCATCCTGAGCGCATCGGATAGTGTGAGCATTGTTTTACAAATGCCATCTAGCACAGGTGCTATTGTTATTGGGGTGGCACGTGCCAACAGTTGTGATACAACCACTTTTGCTACACGCACATTAACCGTAACCGGAATTGCTGACGGAACTGTTACACCGGCTTCTCCTACTATATGTTCGGGAAGTTCTGTTACGCTTACAGCAAGTGTATTTTCTCCAAACACCTATACATGGAGTAATGGCTTAGGTGCGGGTGCATCTAAAACAGTATCGCCAACCAGTACCACTACCTATACAGTAACCATAAGTACCACCAGCGGATTGTGTGCCGATGTGGATACCGTCACGGTTACCGTTGTCTCCGGCATAACAGCAAGTATTGCCCCGGCTACAGTAACTATCTGCAACGGGCAAAGTGCTACACTTACGGCCAATGGAGGAACTACTTATGCATGGAGTAATAGTGGCGGAAGCAATGCAGCAGCTACTTTTTCGCCAACTACCAATACCACTTATACTGTTACTGTAAGTGATGGAACTTGTTCGGCCACTGCCTCACGTTTAGTTACGGTTAATGCAAATCCTACAGCAGGTATTTCACCGGCTACAGTATCTATATGTAATGGTGCAGCAGCTACACTTACTGCCAGCGGAGGTGGAACTTATGCATGGAGCAACAGCGGTGGCAGCAACGCTGCGGCAACTTTCTCGCCAACAACAAGTACTACTTATACCGTTACTGTAACCAACGCCAACAACTGTTCGGCTACAGCTTCGCGACTGGTTACTGTAAACGCAAACCCATCGGCAAGTATTCAACCCGCTACGGTAGCTATATGTAACGGGCAAAGCGCTACACTTACCGCCAGCGGTGGTGGAACATACGCATGGAGTAACAGCGGTGGAACCAACGCAGCGGCTACCTTCTCACCAACTACTAACACCACTTACACGGTTACTGTAACTAACGCCAATAACTGCTCGGCAACAGCATCGAGTTTGGTAACTGTGAACCAGAACCCTACAGCAAGTATTTCACCGTCAACAGTAGCCATTTGCAATGGTGCATCCGCTACACTTACTGCCAGCGGTGGAACCACTTATGCTTGGAGCAATAGCGGTGGAACGAATGCTGCTGCTACTTTTTCGCCCACTACTAATACTACTTACACCGTTACTGTTATCGATGGAAACAATTGTTCGGCAACAGCATCGCGTTTAGTTACAGTAAACTCGAACCCTACAGCAAGTATTCAACCCGCTACGGTAGCCATATGTAACGGGCAAAGTGCTACGCTTACCGCCAGTGGTGGTGGAACATACGCATGGAGTAACAGCGGTGGAAGCAATGCAGCGGCTACCTTCTCGCCAACTACGAACACCACTTACACGGTTACTGTAACTAACGCCAACAACTGCTCGGCTACAGCATCGCGTCTGGTAACTGTGAACCAGAACCCTACAGCAAGTATCTCACCGGCAACAGTAACCATCTGCAATGGTGCATCAGTTACACTTACAGCCAGCGGTGGCGGAACTTACACGTGGAGCAATAGCGGTGGAACGAATGCTGCTGCTACTTTTTCGCCCACTACTTCTACTACATACTCGGTAACTGTTACTGATGGAAACAACTGTTCAGCTACAGCTTCTCGCTTAGTTACAGTGAACGCCAATCCAACTGCGGGAATTACACCGGCTAACCCTTCTATTTGTAACGGTGCATCGCAAACACTTACCGCCAGCGGTGGCGGAACTTATGCCTGGAGCAACAGCGGAGGAATCAATGCAGCGGCAACTTTTTCTCCTATATCAACTACTGTTTACACTGTTACAGTAACTAATGCCAACAACTGTAGTGCCACTGCATCTGCATCGGTTACAGTAAATCCAATACCTAATGCAATCATCAACGGGCCAACAACAGTTTGCAGTGGATTGCAAGCTACCCTCACCGCCAGCGGTGGAGGAACTTACAATTGGAGTAATTCGCTCGGCACCAATGCAAGCATTACTGTTACCCCTACTTCCACCACCACATATACCGTAACAGTTACAGGCACCGGTAACTGCACCGCTACTGCTTCGCAAACAGTAAGTGTGCAAAGTTCACCAACAGCAACTATCAGCGGTGGAAGTGCTGTATGCATAGGAAGTTCAATCACCCTTACCGCCAACGGTGGCAACACTTATGCATGGAGTGGTGGCTTGGGCAGTAATGCAGCTATCACGGTTTCGCCTACTACCACCACTACTTACACCGTAACTGTAAGCATAGGTGCCAATTGTAGCGCTACCGCTTCGCAAACAGTAACGGTGAACCAAAATCCAACCGCAAGCATTACACCAGCATCAGCAACCATTTGTAACGGTACATCGCAAACACTCACTGCTTCAGGCATCGGAACTTATGCATGGAGCAACAGCGGTGGAAGTAATGCGGCTGCTACTTTCTCGCCATCAGTTACAACCACTTACACAGTTACAGTAACTAATGCCGGCAATTGTACAGCTACTGCCTCTTCTGTGGTTACCGTAAACGCTATACCTACTGCAGCTATCACACCTGCCAGTGGTGCCATCTGTAACGGAACTTCGCAAACACTCACCGCCAGCGGAGGAGGAACTTATGCATGGAGCAACAGTGGCGGAAGCAGCGCAGCCGCTACTTTCTCGCCATCAACTACAACCACTTACACTGTAACTGTTACCAATGCCAATAATTGCACGGCTACTGCATCCGCAAGCGTTACTGTAAATGCAAATCCAAGTGCAGGTATTTCGCCAACATCAGCCAGTATTTGTAATGGGGTATCGCAAACACTAACCGCAACCGGTGGTGGAACCTACGTGTGGAGTAACAACGGAGGAAGCAATGCAGTAGCTGTGTTCTCGCCTACGAATACCACCACTTATACAGTTACTGTAACAAACGTAAATAACTGCAGTGCAACCGCATCATCTGTAGTAACAGTCAATCCACTTCCGATTGCAAGTATCAACGGCCCAACGACCATTTGCTCAGGACTAAGCGCAACCCTTACAGCCAGCGGAGGAGGAACTTACAATTGGAGCAATTCGCTGGGCAGCAACGCAAGCATTACTGTTTCGCCAAGTTCGGCAACTACGTATACAGTTACAGTAACAGGCACAGGTAACTGTACAGCCACGGCAAGTCAAACCGTAAGTGTGCAAAGCACGCCTACGGCCACCATCAGCGGTTCAACAACCGTATGTTTGGGCGATAGTGTAACACTTACAGCTAATGGAGGGAACAGTTACACCTGGAGTTCCGGCACTTCGGCCAATACACCAGATAACACAGTATACCCGGTAGTTACGGTTACAGTTACGGTTACAGCTTCGCTGGGGGCTAACTGTACGGCCAGTGCATCGCACACTGTAAACGTACTTCAACCAACATCAAGTTCTTTCAGCGAAAGTATTTGTGCCGGTAGTTCATTCACTTTTAAAGGTCAGCAACTTACCCAAACCGGCAGCTATAATGATACGCTGGTAAACAGTGTGGGTTGCGATTCGGTTATTACGCTTAACCTGACAGTAAACGCACCTTTGCAGGGAAGTTTCTCTGAAACTATTTGCAACGCCAGCAGTTATACATTCAACAACCAAGTGCTTACACAAAGCGGGGCGTATACAGATACGGTGCAAACACAGACAGGTTGCGACAGCATTATTACGTTGAATCTGACAGTACTTGCCCCAATTACCACTTCTGTAAATGAAAGTATATGTGCCAACAGCAGCTACAGTTTTAACGGACAGCAATTGACACAGGCCGGGCAATATTTCGATACTCTTACTTCAGTAAACAACTGCGACAGTTTGATTATACTGAACTTAAGCGTTAGCGCTGCTCCGCAAATCACCGTTCAACCAGCTACCAGTGACTCTTCCGTTTGTGCCGGAGAAACAGTAACTCTCAGCGTGGTTGCTATCGGTGGCAATCTTTCTTATCAATGGAAAGAAAACAATGTAAACGAGGGGCCTGATGCTGCCAGCTACACCACCGCTACATTAACAGCAGGTATTAAATCATACACGGTGGAAGTAAGCAACAGTTGCGGAAGTGAAACATCTAACCCGGTAAGTGTAACAGTGAATGCTTTACCACAACCTACTATTGTTCAAAGTGGTTTTGATATAAGCACGCAACCCTTTACAACCTATCAGTGGCAACTAAATGGCAGCGATATTAACGGTGCCCAGTCGCAAAACCATACCGCTGCTGCCAACGGAAACTACACCGTAGAAGTAACCGATACCAATGGCTGCTCGGCTGTTTCTGCCTCGCTGAATGTTACCGGAGTAGGAATTGAAGATTTAGTGAACGCACTCTCTGTTTCGGTTTTCCCTAATCCAACTGCTGATGTGTTGTTTGTTGAGACTGCCGCTAACAATGTGCGTTTTGAAATAACCGATGCTACCGGAAGGTTAGTACTGCAAGGTGATGTTACCCGTCAACGAATTTCCATTGCAGAGCTGGCTCAAGGTGTTTACAGTATTCGCTTAAGCGCAAACAACCTTTCTAAAACATTACTCTTAATTAAGCAATAACAACAGCCCGCCAACGCAACAATGCCCTGCCCTTAGTGCGGGGTATTTTTTTGGTAATAAATGAAGGGCAACACTATATTCACCCGCGTAATGAAACCCTCAAAGGACATTCTGCTTCGCGCTTACAAACTGATGTGTACGGCTAAAAGCATGACCGAGTTGTTTGAAGAGCGTAAAGATATTAGCGCTAAGTATGTTCATGCTACTTCGCGCGGGCATGAGGCTATACAGTTGGCTACTGCTTTTCAGTTAAAGCCACAGGATTTTGTATTCCCTTATTACCGTGACGACAGCATGTTACTGGGCATGGGCTTTACTCCCTTCGACCTAATGCTACAGCTGTTTGCCAAAGAAACCGATTACTTTTCGGGAGGCAGAACATACTATTCTCATCCTTCTTCGAACCGTGCCGATTTACCGAAGATTCCTCACCAGAGTTCTGCTACCGGTATGCAGGCGATACCTGCTACAGGAGCAGCACAAGGCATTCAATACAAAGAGCAACAGGCATTAGCAGCTTACAAGCGTGGTGAGGAACCTATTGTGGTTTGTTCGCTGGGCGATGGTTCTATGACGGAGGGCGAGATAAGCGAAGCCCTGCAAATGGCGGTGCTGCACAACTACCCTATTATTTATTTAGTGCAGGACAACGAGTGGGATATTTCGGCTCACTCATCGGAAATACGCGCACAGGATGCTCCCGATTATGCCAAAGGTTTTAAAGGCCTGAAAGTTGAAAGCCTGAACGGCACTGATTTTCAGGAATGTTACGAGGCACTGAGCCGCGTAGTAAATTATGTGCGCACTCACCGCGGGCCTTATTTGGTTCATGCCAAAGTGCCACTGCTCAACCATCACACTTCGGGGGTGCGCAAGGAATGGTACCGCCCCAAGGATAACTTAGAGCACGATGCCCTGCGCGACCCGTTTAGGCATTTAAAGAAGATACTGCTTTACGATAAGGTGGCTGGGTTGGAAGAATTACAGGCTATTGAAAGTGAAGCCCGGCAACTGGTATCCGAAGATTTTGAAAGGGCGCTCAAGGAACCCAACCCCACTGAAGAGGACTTAACTCCATACATCTTTGCACCTACCCCCATTACTCAGGAGCACGGCAGCCGAACACCGGGCAATGGACAAACCGTAGTAATGGTAGATGCGGCTTTACATGCCGTAGATGAAATACTGAAGAAAAACCCCGAGGCGCTTTTGTACGGACAGGATGTGGGCGGGGAGTTGGGAGGTGTTTTCCGCGAAGCGGCTTTGCTGACAAAAAAATATGGCGCTAAGCGGGTACTCAACACACCTATTATGGAGGCCTATATTATAGGCTCCACAGTGGGCATGAGTGCTGTTGGTTGCAAGCCGATAGTGGAAGTGCAGTTTGCCGATTATATCTTTCCCGGAGTAAATCAGTTGTTTACCGAGGTTTCGCGCTCGTGTTACCTGAGCAACGGCAAGTGGCCGGTACAGGCGCTTATTCGTATTCCTATTGGGGCGTATGGCAGTGGAGGTCCTTATCATTCTTCAAGCGTAGAAAGTTTTGTGTTACAGATAAAAGGTGTAAAGATTTGCTACCCCAGCAATGCAGCCGATATGAAAGGTCTGATGAAAGCCGCCTTTTACGACCCTAATCCGGTAGTAATGTTTGAGCACAAAGGGCTTTACTGGAGCAAGGTAAAGGGCACCGATGCCGCTAAAACCATTGAGCCGGACGAGCACTATATTATTCCACTGGGCAAAGCACGAATAGCCCTGCATGCCGATGAAGAAAGAACGGACAATGGCGAAACCCTTGCCGTAATTACCTACGGTATGGGGGTACATTGGGCATTGAATGCTGCCAAGCATTTTGAAGGGCAAATAGAAATTGTTGACCTGCGCACGCTCAATCCTTTAGATGAGGAAGCTGTGTATGCTTCCGTGCAAAAACACGGGAAGGCCATAGTGCTTACCGAAGAAACCATTACCCACTCTTTTGCCGAGGCACTGGCCGGCAGAATATCTTCTAACTGCTTCCAATACTTAGATGCTCCAGTAAAAATTATAGGAGCGGTAAATACCCCTGCTGTTCCGCTGAACGAAAACTTAGAGCGCGCCATGCTGCCCAATGCCGAAAAGGTAAGAGAGGCTATGGAGGAGTTGTTGAGTTACTAGCAGAAAGCTATTTGTCTTTAACCTTTTCGGTGGTAGCAGATGCGTGGTAAAATGCACTGAACAATAACACTATCATTAGTTTAATCATGGAGCCGGGGAAAGGCAGCACTTTTTACTTTACCCTACCGGTGTAATTGCTTCCTCCCTCCTTTATTAAAGCTTGCAGTTTTAAGTATTGAACCCTTTACTTCTTCTCCCAATTGCTTATGACCACCGCAGCGGTAAGGTCGCCCGTAACGTTTAGCACCGTGCGGCACATATCCAGTATACGGTCCACGCCAATGATGATGCCGATGGCCTCGGCTGGCACGCCTACCGAAACCAAAATCATGGCTACCACGGGCAGCGAGCCACCGGGCACACCGGCAGTACCAATTCCCGCCACTATGCAGGCAATAACT
>CAZLXD010000006.1:5988-13099 GCA_964563185.1 uncultured Chitinophaga sp. | reverse complement strand
AACTACCGAAATTTGCTGGCTTACGCTCAGGTCTATTTGAAAGCACTGCGCTAAAAACAGCACCGTTACGCCTTCGAACAGGGCTGTGCCGTTTTGGTTGGCAGTGCTGCCTACGGTTAATACAAAGTGGCTGACCTTTTTGGGCAGTTTCAGTTTTTCGTTGGCGGCTTTAATAGCGGTGGGCAGGGTGGCATTGCTGCTGCTGGTGCTAAAGGCTGTAAGCATTACATCGCTGATGTTCTTAAAAAACTCCATCGGGTTCATTCCCCCCATAAACCACAACAGCAGCGGATAAGTAACAAACTGATGGATGGACAGCGCCACCAGTACCACCATCATGTATTTGCCCAATGCCAGCATTACCGCCCAGCCGGTACTGGATATAAGCACAAACAACAAAGCGGCCACACCAACGGGGGCAAAGTTCATGACCATGCTTATTACCTTCATGGTAAGTTCATAGAAACCTTCAATGGTATCTTTAAACACATTCGCTTTATCACTGCTAATACTGATGAGGGCAATCCCCAGCATGAGGGCAAAGAACATCACCGACAATATGCCTCCGCCTGTGTAGTTGGGGTTAAAGGCATTCACCATATCCTCGAAAGGGTTTTTGGGAATCATGTTTACCACTACTTCGGCAAAGCTTTTTTCCTTACCCACCGTGGCATTATTTTTTATGGTTTCAATTTTATCGGTGTATTGCGAAATAAGTTGCAGGCGGCTTTCTTCGGGTATGTTGCTGCCAGGCTTTACTAACTGCACCATGCCAATACCTATCATTACCGAAATCATACTTACTACAATAGTGTAGGCGAGCGTGCGCACCCCAATGCGCCCCAGGTTTTTAATATCGCCCAGTTCGCCCACGCCCAGTATCAGGGCGCAGAAGATAAGCGGCATCACCATCATAAATATGAGGCGGAGAAAAATATCGCCTACCGGTTTTACCCAGTGGTTGATGGCAGTTATAGTAGCGGCATCCACACCGGCTAACTGCACCAGCGCTCCTGCCACAGTACCTATAAGCATTCCTATTAAAATACGTTGGTGAACCGGAAGTGATTTCATGCGTTGGTATTGGTTGCCCTAAAATAAGAATTGATGAACAGGGAGTGATTGATTGGGTGGATTAAGTGAGTGGTGAGTAGTTGAGTAAGTTAATGCCATCAACTATTTACTTTATCAACCATTCTCCTAATCAACCACCTTCCAACTAATCATAAGTTTGATATTTTCACCGCCCTAAACAACAAACAGACATGCCATATTTATTTACTTCAGAGTCGGTATCGGAAGGACACCCCGATAAAGTTGCCGACCAGGTTTCCGATAACCTGATTGATTATTTCTTAGCCTACGACCCTTCATCGAAGGTGGCTTGTGAAACACTGGTAACTACCGGACAGGTTGTATTGGCCGGTGAAGTAAAATCGCAGGCTTACTTAGATGTGCAGGAAATTGCCCGCGAGGTGATACGCGAAATAGGATACACCAAAGCGGAATATATGTTCGATGCCAACAGTTGCGGTATCCTTTCGGCCATACACGAACAATCGAGCGATATTAACCAGGGGGTGGAGCGCAAAAAGCCCGAAGAACAGGGCGCGGGCGACCAGGGTATGATGTTTGGTTACGCCAGCCGCGAAACCGATAACTACATGCCGCTGCCATTGGAGTTAGCGCACACGTTACTGCGCGAGCTCTCGGCCATTCGCAGAGAAGGAAAGGTGATGAAGTACCTTCGCCCCGATGCCAAAAGCCAGGTAACCATTGAGTATGGCGATGACAAAAAACCTATCCGCATTGATGCCATTGTTATTTCTACCCAGCACGATGATTTTGGCAAAGATGCGGTGATGCTGAAGAAGATTAAGGATGATGTTATTAATATCCTTATCCCACGCGTAATGAAGAAGCTGCCTAAGCGCGTGCAGGCATTGTTCAACAATAAAATAAAGTACCACATTAACCCTACCGGCAAGTTTGTGATTGGCGGGCCGCATGGCGATACCGGACTTACCGGACGTAAGATTATTGTAGATACCTACGGAGGCAAAGGTGCCCACGGGGGCGGAGCCTTCAGCGGTAAGGACCCCAGTAAGGTGGACCGCTCGGCTGCTTACGCTACCCGCCATATTGCCAAGCACTTAGTGGCAGCAGGCGTTTGCGATGAAGCCCTGGTGCAGGTGGCTTATGCCATTGGTGTGGCACAGCCCGTTGGTTTGTTTGTAAACACGTACGGCACTGCCAAGGTAAGCTTAACCGATGGCGAAATAGCCAACAAGATTTTAAAGATGAAGGAGTTTGACCTTCGACCTTACTTTATTGAACAGCGCTTTAACCTGCGCACTCCTATTTACAAGGAAACCGCCAGCTACGGACACATGGGCCGCCCCAGCAAGGAAGTAGTAAAGGTGTTCAACAAGGGCAAGCAGAACGAAAAGAAAGTGAAAGTGAAGTTGTTCCCCTGGGAAGAACTAAACGCTGTTGCCGAAGTGAAGAAGGCCTTTGGTATTAAGTAATCACTGACCATTACGCAAATAAAAAAGGGAGAACAACGTTCCTCCCTTTTTTATTTGCGTAATTTCTTATAGCTGCTGTTGTGGCTGGCGACCAACATCGGACAGGTGACAACACTAAACACATTCAGAGTTCTGAATGCCACCTCCCTGTTTCGGGAACCCGCGTTTCGGGGTAAGTTCCGTCAGGTTCCCTTGCAGGAGAACCTGTGGGGACGGAAGAGCGGGCATACATGATTTTAAATTCTGTTTTATCTTTTGTTCGTCATGCCCTGCGGAACATGTCGAACAGCGGATTAGCTTATTTAATAAGCTTAAATTATAAAAGCAAACCTAAAGCCAGAGGGCACGGAAAACTACTTTCCTTCTTTTGCCAATGCAGCCTGTATATCTTCCACCCGCAACCCTTTGCGGTTTACTATGCCGTTTTTAACCTCAATAATGTAGGGCAGATAGTTTACTCCTAAGCGCAACAACCATTCATCGGTATCTAAATAAGAGTAGTAATGGGTATTATGCAAAAATGAATCATTTGCCACATAGCGTTTCCACCGCTCTATATCGCGGTCGGTGTTTACAATTTTCAATCCTATTTGCAGGCTATCCAGAGAGGTGGTTAAATCGCTTAGCTGCTTTATTTGCGGTTTGCAGCCATTACACCAGGTTGCCCAAAAGAAATAGTACTGCACATTGTCAGGCTTAAAATCAACCGGATTGCCGGTATTATCTCTAAGTATCAGTGCGGGCATAGGTTCGCCTACCGTAACAGGATATGCAGAATCGTATAACAATTTAAGACAGTAACGGTACACATAAAACTGTTTCAAACGGTCGGAAATTCCATTCAGAATCAGCTGCACAGAATCAACCGGTGTATGCTTACCCTTTAAGGCAAAGTATGCATAAAACAACCGTGTGTTGGCATTGTGGCCATGATTGTAAAAAAAGGCATAATCAATACTATCGCGCATTACTTTAAGTTGGTTCCACACGGCTTTCAGCGAATCTGCATTAAGTGAGGTATCCCTAAGGGCTTTCGACATACTGCGCTGTTGTTCCTTCAGCGGCCTCATTGCTTTAGCATGTTCAAAGTAAGCCTGGTTAAAGGTGTCGTTGGTAAAGTGCAGCGCGGCCAATCCGTTGGTTATGCTTATGGTAAATTGTATTAAAGGTTTATCTAAAGAAACAGAAAGCCAGTCATACATGTTAGAGCTTAACTTAACTACAAGTGTGGGGCACTCCTGCACATCATCCACTACAAACCTGCCGGTGTTATGTGGCGAACCGTAAACAGAGTCGGAGGTAAGGCCGTTGTAGAAAATTATGCTGCCGCCCTGTAAGCTATCGGTTACTGTATAACTAACCGTAACACTCGCCTGCGATGTTGCAAAAAACAAGGCCGTAATGCAACAGGTAAGTATGTGTTTTTCCATAAGGTTTATAGTTTATCAGGCCGCTGGTTACCATACCATCATCAACATGCAACATGGGCTGCTATCAACGTTGCCTGCTCTTAACTTTAAGCAAAGGCGAGTAACTTACCGTAAAATAAAGTTGCCACAGCAGCGGCTTTACATTCACCTCTCGTTCTTCGTACTCGGCTCCGTTGTTATTACTAAAAACACTGCTGTAAGTCATTGCAGGCAACGGAACAAAATCAAGGTATGAAGTAAGGCCGAATTTCAATCCGGTGTTTTTAGGAAACGGATGCATCAACAGCGTATTGGCCATGCCACAGGTAAACTTCGGAACAAAGTTATCGCCCTGGGAATAACTGCTGTACATGTTGTTTAGCCCGCTGCCGTACTGGTAACTTTCGCCATACCCAAACATCAGGTAGCGGTTAACCCCGGCATACACCGATGGAATATATTCCACATGCCTGTTGTTAGGCTGCCAGTAATACCGGTAAACAAAATTTGCATGCACTAAATACCGGCTGATGGTGCTTTGCCAGTAATGGTAACTGTTGCCGTAAGCTGCCACGGTGGTGGGCAGGGTTTTCAGGTAATACGAGTTCATGGAGTAACTGAACCCGGCACCAATACCTATATTCTTTTTTATCAGGTAGTTTACTCCTGCCTGTACGCCATAACCTAAAGCAGCCGGGGTAAACTTTATCCGTTGTGCTTTAAACTGCTGCCGGTTGCTGTTAATATGCTGCACCCATCCGGCACTAATGTTTATGTACGGGGTTATGCCTTTTTCGGGCACGGTAACCTCGGCAACAGGCCGTTTCCGTTTAGCAGGAAAGCGAAGCGTATCTGTTTCCCTTATGGTGTTTATAAACTTCCACTTGTTATAGTTACTATGCTTACCCGCTGCAAAGGTGTAAAGCAACCGCAGGCTTAAATACTGCTGCCGGGGCGCTACCACCTGCATTTGTACAGCATTAAACG
The DNA here is from genome assembly GCA_964563185.1 of uncultured Chitinophaga sp. Lineage (GTDB taxonomy): Bacteria > Bacteroidota > Bacteroidia > Chitinophagales > LD1 > Bog-950. The sequence continues at coordinate 8,175 of CAZLXD010000006.1, read as the reverse complement.
AACCCGATGAGTACTGTTCATACACTCCCGGATACCTTTCGGCAGTTTTTAAAAACGAAATGCCATAATCAACTCCAACAAGCAGGCCGTTTAACTTTTTAAACGGCTGCACCTCCACCCCCGCATTAATGCCTGCCTGAAAAAACTTTTTATGGCCATATGGCTGATACCCCGCAAAGCTGTAATAGCTGAAATTGCCCGGGGTAGCCGCAGGCCGTATAAGGTATGCCTCGGTTTTGTTTATCAGGTAATGGTTATAACCAAGCAATACACCTGCCGAAAAGGTAACGGTCCGCTCTCCGCTTTCCAGCGGTAATTCATACAGCACTTTTAGCGGAAACCACAGGTTGTAGTCGTAAAATTTATACTCCGGAACAAACCCATCAACCGGCTGGGCGGTAACGGTAAGGGAATTTCGGTAATAGCTTACCCCTGCCGCCACCCCCCATCGGCTCTTCGAAACAAACGCTATATCTAAACCGGCATAGGGCAGCCAGCGCTTAACGGTATGTGCCATGGGGGTATGCAGAAAACTAGTGTTGCCCTGCTTAGGCAGGTAGTTTAAACATACCGTGGTTCCGGTGTGCGGTTTAATATGAACAACCTGCGCTGCCGTTAACAAAGGGCTTAAGCACATACACCATAAAAAACAACGTGTCAGCATACATATGTTTTAAAAAAGTAAAGATGCCTTCCTTCAGGCACCTTTACTGATACAGTTATTTATTCACAACTACTTTAAGAGATTCCTGTCTAGATGCACTTCTATAGTTTAAAAAGTATAACCCCGATGACAGTTGCGTTGTATTGATACTAAAAACGTATTTAGTATCAGGATACAATACTCCTTCGGATATATTCATTATAGATGCTCCCTTTGCATCATAAAGCTCGAGTTTTACTAACTCGCTTGTATTGGTATTCAACTCCACCAACTGTTCATCTTTGCTTATTGAAACAACCTTGAACTCAAACTTATTTGCGTCTACATCTTTAGGAGTTACATTCTCTTGTTCACTCTGGGCTAATTCCGTTTTATTACTGCTCTGTTCAGCTTCATAATCATAATAGCTATCAGCAAAAGTGATGATACTTACGAGATTCGTATCATACTCCATTATTGAATATGATAGCACCTGTGTTATATTATTCAGGTTTACTTTTCGTAACGAACCGCTATCACTGTCTTGTGTAGTTGAAACTACATCATTCATATTGTAAAAAATACCAGTCTTTTTTATGCCCCAACCATCCAGTGTAATTGTCCCCTCTTGGATGATGTGGTAATTATCTAAATCTAAACAGCCACTCTCTTCCTCCGGATCCTCGTTATCCGGCTCAAATCTTGCTTCAACTACATAAACCTTAAACACGGATGTGTAGTAAGTACTGTCTTTCACAAGTAACATTCCCGTGATGCTATCAATATGGGCATAGCCATCTGAAAGATAAACCTTTGATTCTGTTAAAGCTTTTGCAAACCCCGGCCGGCTACTACTTAGTATGGCTGTATCCGGCATGTATCTATCACAAGCACCTGCGCTAGTCAAATGATTCGCAACCCATGTATTATTAACGGCCTTTTTGTATTCATGCTTGGAATAAGCTGTTCCTCTTCTTAACCCTGAAACTCCATTTAAATAATAATTGCCGTTCAAGCTACTATTCTTAGTAGCTGATGAACATCCTTTATCTAACCCTGTTACCAAATGAGCCCAAGCGGTGACAGGATAGCAGCCGTAACCACATCCACTGCAACTTAAATAACAATTCCATCCCGGATTGCAGCATTGTCTATAGGCATCATCTATTATTGCAGATATCCTCGTATGTGCTCTATATCTTTTAGTGCCTATATAACACTTTGCGTAATGTTGACCCCAAGCTTCAGCCATTGCATTAGTAACGGCAAGCAGAGCAATAGCTGTTATGAGTATTTGCTTAATATTTTTCATACTTCTATGTATTTAAACTTCTCGCCTACTCTCTTCGCTTTTCGGCAACCGCGTGGTGCCTGCTGCTTTGGTGGCAGGCCTTTTACCCGAAACACTTTACCGCTCAGGTTTGGGTGTTTCGCTGGGGAGTTTAGTTTTGCACTGCTATTCTTTTTTAAGTCGCATTAAAGGGAACAAGCGGAGCGGGTGTGCAAGCCCGCTCTTTTTGTGTTTCTCCACGAGTTGGGCGGGG
>CAZLXD010000006.1:0-5978 GCA_964563185.1 uncultured Chitinophaga sp. | reverse complement strand
CTACAAAAATACCCCCCCCCCTTACCAATTATCCAAACAATTTCGTACACGAAAATGACACTTCTGAGGCCGTTCTAGACTCATCTAAATTGGCTGAAACCCTTATTGGAAAACCCTTACAGCCGATTGATGGCGTGCAGAAAAAACGTGCTAAAACCTGCACGGAAACACAGTTTATCCCCCAGCAGAGTTTCCGCTTGCTGGACTCTGCGCTAAGAAGAGCTTTGCCTTTTATGCCCGCAGAGTCCTCTTTGAGAGACTCTGCGTAGGGAGAAAACTGTTCCCCTGGAAGGAACTGAATGCCCTGGCCGAAGTGAAGGAGGCTTTTGGTATTAAGTAATAGTTTCCGAAACAATTTGCATCTTACAAGGGACAACCCAACGGTTGTCCCTTTTGCTTTTTATGCGCTACAGAAATTATCTTTTTCTTCTTCTGCTGCTTATTGCGCTCTTCCCCTATTTCCTGCTTTGTTTTTATGCGTTGCCCTTTGCCGATGACTTTTGCTTTGGGTGGACCGCCTCGGAAAACATTCCCTTCCTTCAAAAGTTTCTGAAACAATATATGAACTGGAACGGGCGCTATACTTCGGATGTGCTGGTGAATTTTCACCCCATTACCGATGGCCGTTTGCGGGTGGGGCAGTGGGCTCTGTTTGTTTCGCTGCTGTGCACCCCGCTGGTGCTGTGGTGGCTGCTGGTGCAGGTACTGGAGCATAAAGTAACAGCGGCCCTTGTTGCAGCGGGGCTTACGCTGTTGTATGTGTGCTACCTGCCCAACCTTACCGAAGGCGTGTATTGGTTTATTGGTATTGCCAATTACCACCTGGGCAGCCTTACCCTGTTGCTGCAGGTGGCGGCACAGTTAAAAGCAGCGCGCAGCGCGGGTAAAGCAAAAGTGCTTTGGCAGGGGCTCTCGGCACTGCTGCTGGTAGCCGCTATTGGCTTTAATGAAATTGGCGCGCTGGTGATACCTGTTGCTTACCTGTTGGTGGCCATACGGCATTACCAAAAGAAGAGTGAGCAGGCAAAAACCTACGCTGCGCTGCTGATGCTGTCGGTGATAGCCTCGGGCTTTGTTATTCTTTCACCGGGTAATTTTGTGCGCGAGGCCGAGTTCAGTAACCAACACCAATTTTTCCGCTCGGTGTTTTATGCCCTGCTGCAAACCGCCCGCTTTACCGGCAAGTGGTGGCTGAACTACCCCGCTATTGCCTTTGCCACCCTGCTGGCCATGCACGCCAACCGCTTACCGCTGAAACGCCCCCTGCACACCGACTGGCGCTTAGCGGCCGCCCTGGCTTTGTTTACAGTTTTTACCGCTGCCTTTGTGCCTTACTATGCCACCGGTATGCTGGGGCAGCACCGCACCATGAATTATGTGTATCCGTTGTTTTTGCTGCTGAGTGCCCTTGCCTTGTATTTGTTTACGGCACAGCAGGCCGGGCGGAATAAACCGGCCTCCTTACAATCGAACCGGCTGACGGCCTTTTTGGTGGTAACGGCTTTTGCCGCTTCCTTTTTTACCGGCAACGGTTGGCTGATAACCCAAGAGCTTACTACCCCTAAATACAGCGCTTACCGGCAGGAGTTTTTACAACGCCATGCCGCCATGAAACAACAACCCCGCGCAGCATATCCGCTTACACAGGTGCCGGCTGTATTTACCATAGTAGATGCCCGAAGCGATACCGCTTACTGGGTTAACCGCTGTATGTATAAATTTTATACCGAAACCGATATGGAGTTGAGGTAGGGGGGAAGTGAGAGGGTGTTAATGTGTTAAGGTGTTGAAGTGTGAAGGTGTTAATGTGCGAAGGTGTTAAGGTGATGATGTGCGAAGGTATTAAGGTGTTGAAGTGCGAAGGTGGGGACGGCACCGCTTCAATAGTTTTTAAGGTTACTTTCTATTAAATCCCAATACTCTATACCGCCTATACTATCGTGAAACTCCTTTCTAATTAAACCCGAATTAGGTGCCCAGTAGTAAAAGGTATCGCTCACTGTAGTTAAGTAATAATGGACCTGTATCTTTTTTACATTCTGATAGGTTTGTCCGCCAACCGATAAGGACGAATAAAAATTTACGTACTTAGAAAAGTTAGTGCTATCGCCAACAGTTTGTAACCGGTTGTAAATCTGTTGCCCCGTGTATGGAAATACTCCCGTACCACCCAACCGTATGCCGGTATAATCAATAAAGTAAGTTACGGGCGGATATGGTTTCAGGCTGCTTTTAAAATCCATTACAAAAATTTCCTTGCTCAACTTTACGCACTTGTCGGTAGTGTCAATGCCAAAGTCTCCATGCCCCATTCTATACATCATCATCGTATCAAGCACATTAGTGGTAGTATTTTTGTAAACCCAAACAGATGTATCGCGAAACACATAAGCATACATATCATTGCCAGTTGGGTATACTACTTTCTGCACCTCGCATTTGCAACTGCTTATAAGCATGGCTACCACTACTGCCGCAATACCTGCAAAACTGTTTTTCATACTCTATTTTGTTGGCACGAGCGAGACGCTTGCGCCAGTGGGGTATTTATATTTTGATGCAAGATACTATTACACCGCTTTGTTGGTGGAAGAAGGTGTTGAAGTGCGAAGGTTTAATACCACCTCGCACTTGGCACAAGAACCCTCCGCTACAACCCACTCTGCATTCTTGCGCCAGAGGGGGGGTTAAAGTGTTAAGGTTTAATACCACCTCGCCTCTTGGGATATACAGGATTTTAAATCCTGTGCGCAACTGGGGAAGTCATAACGCTCTTAAAAAGAAAACTACTCCGATATTGCATTGCTGTATTACAAAAGCCTTTCTTTCAAAATGAAGCATAAGCCGATTTATTTTCTTTTCATTACCGTATTTACGTTGGTGAGTTTTGAAATATTACTTCGTCTTTTTCATATAAACACTACATGGTCTGAAAAAACAGGTCATGCCTACGTTTCAGGTTATAATCAAAATCATCCAACTTGGTTTTATTCATGGAAACCCAACGCTGAATTTGATTTTGACCAAAAAGACTTCAAGTATCATTATAAAACAAACAGTTTAGGTATAAGAGAAAGAGATACTTTTTATACAGACTCTGCTGCTTTCAGAATATTATGCATGGGCGATTCTTATACCGAAGGTTTTGGGGCTCCGTATGATAGCAGCTATCCCAAAGCTCTTGAACTTAAACTTAATTCACAGGGTTTTCATAATCAGGTTTACAATGCAGGTATAGCAGCTAGCGATCCGTTTTACTCCTATATATTATTAAAAGAAAAACTACTCGCTGCACGACCGCAATATTTATTCATTACTTTTAATTCATCGGATATTACGGATTTTATATACCGTGGTGGGTTGGAGCGATTCAAAACTGATGGCACCGTTAAGGGGAAAAAATCGCCTTGGTTCGAACCGTTATATGCTAAATCGTATGTCTGCCGCTTTATAGTCAATCAGATATTTCGTAAAATAGATAAGAATCTTTTTCTTACAAGAAATGAATTCCGAAATATTGCCTGTCCTGCTGCGGTGAGTCAAACGGCACAAATATTTGACAGTATTAATCAATTAGGAAAACAACAAGGTTTTAACCTGTTAGTAATTATACAGCCCATAGCCTTAGAAGTAGTAAACAAAAACAAAGCGAATGATTTTCTAAGGACAGTCTTTTTAAATATGGAAGACTCTCTAAATGCGCGCCAGATTAAAACTATAAATATGTGGGATGTGCTATCCGGCAAAATCAATAAAACCAATATGGCTGAATTATCTTACCGAGATGATTGTCATTTTACACCTTCGGGTTATCACCTGTTTGCAGAAGAACTATTAAATAAAGTGCAGGTAAAATATCCAACATTTTTTGCCAACCGATAGGTAAACTTACACACCCCCACTGGCGCGAGCGTCTCGCTCGTGCCAAAACGTTTAATAATACATTCCATCTAAAAGTATTACTTCTTTTTCAGCATTCAGTTGCAGGTAGTTTCGGGCACTGCTATAAAGCCAGTCCTCGGGCTTTGCCACTAAACCGGCTTCTACCGGATTGTTGTGTAAGTAATCTAACTTTTGTTTTGCCACCGCAGGGGTAAGCAAGGCTACCGGGTGGTTATCCTGTTGCCACAGCTGAAAGCCTTTGTTGTGTTTGGTTTTATCGGCTGCCCGTTGCATCATCCAAAGCATCCATTCTTTGCGGCTTTCGGTGGGGTTGCCGGTTATTTCTTTTCGAAGGGCACGCGATGTAAAGCTTTTAAAATCGCGCATAATGTTTGGCAGCGGTTGGCTATTGCTGCCAATAATTAAATGCACATGGCTGGGCATAATGCAGTAGGCATATAGCTCAAGGCCTTTGTTTTGTTCGCAATAGGTAAGGCTTTGTAACAGGGTTTTGCAGTAAGTAGTGCGCGTAAACAGGTCTATCCAATAAACTACGGCAAAACTTACAAAGTAGAGTTTGCTGTTATCGCTAAACTTATACTTGCTGCTCATTATTTAAAGTTACTCTTTCTGTTTTGTTTTTATTGGCACGAGCAGGCCTTACTTGTTGTTGGCACGAGCGAGACGCTCGCGCCATTTGGGGTTAAGGTGTTAAAGTGCGAAGGTGGGTTTCAATAGTTTTTAAGGTTACTTTCTATTAAATCCCAATACTCTATACCGCCTATACTATCGTGAAACTCCTTTCTAACTAAACCAACATAAGGTGCCCAGTATAAATACGCCTCATCGGGAAAACCGGAATTGGGATGAAACAATAACCGCATTTTTTTTACGCTATCATAGACGGCACCTTGTATACTCAACTGTGTGTACAGAGTATCATACTTTGTATAGCCATTGCTATCATCTATAGAGCTTAGCCTGTTATAAACTTCCGTTCCATAATTCGGAGGCACTCCGGTTCCATTTAACCGTATTCCGGTATAATCGATAAAGTAAGTTACGGGAGGGTATGGTTTCAGGCTGCTTTTAAAATCCATTACAAAAATTTCCTTTCTCAACTTTACGCACTTATCGGTAGTGTCTATGCCAAAGCCTCCATGCCCCATTCTATACATCATCATCGTATCCAGCACATTAGTGGTGGTGTTTTTGTAAACCCAAACAGATGTATCGCGAAATACATAAGCATACATATCATCGCCAGTTGGGTATACTACTTTCTGCACCTCGCATTTACAGCTGTTTATAAGCATGGCTACCACTACTGCCGCAATACCTGCAAAACTGTTTTTCATACTCTATTTTGTTGGCAATAGGCCGCATGGCGGCTTCTATTGTTTAACTAACTCTAATTGATAATTACCACAAATGATGCTCAGTTGTGTATCATTTACAATAAACTCCTGTGCGTTGTTCAGTCCTTCGAAAAATAAATTACTCCAATCTGACACATCATGCACCAGGGTGGTGTAATGCACATTGATACTTATTTGGTTAGTTGAGGGTTTTATAAGAAAACTTCCCTCAAACGAGTTGCCCAGAGTATTACCCGTAATTGTTTCCGCACCCCAAAAAGTAATCAGCATAGGCCTGTTTGCGTTTGCGGGTTCGGCAAGTATTACATCACCGGCCTCATTTTCAATTGTGCTCAGTTTCCAGGTTGCCACAAACTTTTCAGGGGCGCAGTAGTCGCATTTTTGCTTACAGCCGCCTGGTAACAGAAGAATGTAAAGAACTGAAAGGCAGATGATATACTTTCTATGTTGCACGGCTACTTTCACTTGTTGTTTACTTGGTTTTTACCCGCAGCTGGCGGCTTTGCCTGCTTTGCCTGCAAAATTGCTTTTAATCGGTTATTACATAACGGTCGCAAAAAACTTCTTCGCCCCCATACAGTTTTACTTTGCGGTTGTTGTTGGTAGCTATTACAGCATTGCCCCGCATAACCGTAATAAGCAGTTCGTGCTTGGCGGGGATATCTTTAAAGTCATCGGCTGTAAAGGTGTAGTCGCCATCATCTTCGGCCAGTATAA
>CAZLXD010000005.1:0-39174 GCA_964563185.1 uncultured Chitinophaga sp. | reverse complement strand
GGCAACCACGATGAAATGCTGCGCAGATACAGCGGCCTTAATTTGGGCAACTTACAGTTGGAGGACAAGCTTGTACTGGAGTTGGATGGTAAGCAGCACTGGTTCTTTCATGGCGATGTATTTGATGTTTCCATGCGCGGTTCGCGCTGGCTAGCTAAACTGGGTACACTGGGTTACGAAATTCTCATTCTCCTTAACAAACTCATCAACTTCTTTTTAGTACTTACCGGCCGCGAGAAAACTTCCTTTTCGCAAAATGTAAAAGCTGCCACTAAGCGCGGGGTTAAACGCCTGCACGATTATGCAGTAACCGGTGCTGAAATTGGTGCCGATAACGGATATCACGTAGTGGCTAACGGCCATTCGCATATACCGGAAATAAAAGAGATTAAAACCGCTAATGGCAAGGTACTTTACCTGAATAGTGGTGACTGGGTTGAAAACATGACTGCCTTGGAATACCAAAGCGGGGAGTGGAAGCTGGTATGGTACAAAGACCTCGCTTTTCCCGAAACCTGGTTGAAAGTAGACGAAGGCGATTTGCCGTAAGACTCTTATCTTTTTGCGTATTTCCAATTGAGCTTTTTTGCCTTTGCTTAAGCATTCTAAAGCAGCAGCTAAGCGCTTTTGCCGGGTAGCTTCCGTTTTCGGTTCGGTTATCCGTTGTAAGTATTGTTTTTTGTGCGAGTAAACAAGAGCATCAAAGAAAGTTTTGGCTTTGTTGTTCTTTGCTAAGGCAGTAGTAACGTAATCGGGTACAATTAAGAGGAGCTTTTTCTGTTTTGGGTTTGGCGGGCAGTTTAATGTTGTCATCATTCAACTGCACGGCCTGTTTTATAAAATCAATAAGCACATCATCATGTGGTAAATCTTTGAGCGAGGTAAGGCGCCCAAAATTACCCATAGCATCACCTCCTTGCGCTTTGTGTTTTTGTAAGTATCTGCTCGGCTCGTTCAGTAAAGCGGCTTTTGTAAAGCTAAAAACAGCATGCTGTTTGAAGGAAGCCATGCTACACAAAACTCCCTTGTATTCAAACGATGACATACCCCACTTAATAGTCTCTGTTACCTCAGGGCAGGCTTTATGCACCAGTTTTCGCAGATACTTTGAAACCGGTTTGGCAAATGGTTGTGCCTTATTAATATAGGCAGCTACACGCGGGTCTCTTTTCATAACGCTAAAGCAATAATCAAACTGCGAAAATTCTGCCTTGAAATTTATTCAGCTTTTTTTGTTTAGTAACTTTTTCTTAAACCCGAAAAGTTATTTTCGGCTGCTTTAAAACCTAACCATTAAAACTGTTGAATGAAGCAGATTTTTACGTTCGCCATCCTCCTCATTAATCTTACTTTATTACATGCACAAACCGAAATAAAAGGAACCGTACTGGACGAAGAAACCAAGGAGCCTTTGGCCGGTGCTACGGTTAAGTTTGAAAAAGGCCGAGGTGTGCTTACCGATGTTTCGGGCAAGTTTAAAATATCGGTACCCGAAGGCGAGGTAGAGTTAACCATCAGCTACATCGGTTACAAAAACGGCAAAGAAAAGTTAGAAGTAAAAGCAGGTGTTCCGCAGGAAATAAAAGTACTGATGAAACCCAGCACCATACAAATAAGCCAGGTAGTAACGGTAAGCCAGTATAAAAAGAATGCTGCCAAGGAAACGGTAACTACTGAGGTGGTCAACAAAAATCAAATTAAAAATACCAACAGCAACGACCTTGGCGAAGCCGTTAGCAAAACCCCTGGTGTATTGGTGCAGGATGGGCAAATTAGTATTCGTGGAGGAAGTTCCTATTCGTATGGTGTGGGAACCCGCACCGCTGTGTTAAGCGATGGCCTTTCGATGATGAGTGCCGACTTGGGCGAAGGGCAAAGCAAAATGGTTCCGCTTTCCAACGTAAAACAGGTAGAAGTAATTAAAGGAGCTTCCTCGGTGGTGTATGGTTCATCTGCACTAAATGGTGTGGTAAACGTGGTAACCGAATGGCCCACCGACTACGACCCTAAAACAGAAATTGAAGTAAACTTTGGCGCATACAACAACCCACCTAAAGGATTCAACAAGTGGTGGGGCAACAACACGCTGCCTGCTTTCGGAAACGTGAACATAAACTACCAGCAACGCATCAAGCAACTGCAAGTAGTAGCTTCCGGAAACATTACGCGCAACGAAGGCTACTTGGAAGATGCCGATGAAACCCGCGTGCAGGCCTTGTTTAAATTGCGTTATCTGCATCCGAAAATTGAAGGCTTGAACTTTGGAATAAACGGAAGCGTGCAGCAGGAGTTGAGCAACCGCTTCTTTATTTCGAAAGATGTGGACTCTAATTCTCTTTTTATTGGTGTGGGTTCGGGCGATAACTACACCCGTACCAGCATTGACCCTTTTGTAAGTTATACCGGAAAGAAAGGGCACAAAATTACTTCGAGCTACCGATATATGAACATTTTCAGAAATGGAAATGGCACCGACCCCGATGCAATATCACATCAGATTATTGCCGATAACCAATACCAATACCGTTGGAAAAACCTGCTGGTGTTTACGGCCGGTTTCCCTTTCAATGTTGGGCTTTCGCGCAGCAACTTATATCCGCAGTTACGAAAAACTTTTGCTGCTTCCATTTACGGGCAATTAGAGTTCAACTACAAAATCCTCACTTTGCAGGGCGGTTTCCGTTACGAAATTTCAGCCATAGATACTGATGTGGTAGTCGGTTTCCCATACAGAAATCAGAACTCCAATGTTAAGCAGGGCGATAATCGTTTGGTAGTAGGCATTCCCATCTTCCGGGCGGGTATGAACATACAGGCAGCCCAAGCAACTTTCCTTCGTTACTCATGGGGGCAGGGGTATCGCATTCCTTCAGTTGCCGAAAAGTATATTGCCAATGAATTTGTGGGCGGGCTTCGCATCATTCCTAACGATACTTTAAAAGCCGAACGCGGATGGAGTTTAGAAATGGGGCTTAAGCAGGGCTTCCGCATTGGTGACTGGAGCGCTTATTTCGATGCTGCTTTCTTTTGGCAGGAGTACAGAAACTTCATTGAGTATCAGTTAGCCACATGGCCTAACTACTACGGCAACGGAACAAAAATCTTTCCGGACAGTTTGGAATTTCCTTTTCCGGGAACCGGTAAACTGTTAGGCTTAAAAGCGCTGAATGTAGAAAACGCCCGAATAGCCGGTTACGAAATTGGCCTTTCGGGTATGGGTAAAATTGGGCCTGTAGGCGTACAAATTATGAGCGGTTACACTTACACCTGGCCGGGTAAAGCAGAAAGAGATACGGCAGGCAATGCCAGTTACCCGGTAGGCACTTTTTTAAAGGATATGTTTTACTACAACTTTCATAAAGTGGGCTTAAGTGATGCCGATACTTCTAAGTTGTTGTACTACCGCATCCGCCATTTATTCCGTGCTGATATTGAATTGACTTACTGGAAAGTTTACTTGGGTGCCACACTTAATTATGGCAGTGCTCCCGAAAAAATTCCCGGGTTATTTAACGCAGCCTCCAACCTCATTTTTGGCGATGCAACTGCACTTACTAAATATGTTCAAAAACACAGCGCAGGCGATTTCTTTATGGATATGCGTATGGGTATAAAGTTTGACGAACACTTTACACTCGGGCTTATTCTTAAAAACGTTACTAACCGCATGTATGCGCTGCGCCCCGGAAAGCCGGAGCCTTTGCGCAGCTTCACTATACAAATGCGTTATAAGTTTTAATGACAGCTAACTTTTTGCGTTTTACTATAATCAGTTTCACAATTGCCAATTTTTTATTGCCAACTGTAAGCGCCCAATATGTAACCCACGGCCCTGTGTTTGGTGCCGTTACTTTCAATTCGTGTAAAGCGTATGTGCGCACGAAGCAATGTGGCAAGGTGCGCATGGAGCTAAGCACTCAACAAAGTTTAGACAACTCCTTTTCATTTGCCGGAGTTACAGATAGCGCACGTGATAAAAGTGTGATGTTGCTGCTTACTTTGCTGCAACCCGACACCCGATACTATTACCGCATTTTGTTTGAAGGCTGGGAAGATACCGTGAAAGGCTCTTTCAGAACATTTCCGGCTGAAGGTGCCTTGGGCGATTACAGTTTTGTAACCGGCAGTTGTCAGGAAACAGAAAACATGAAAGTGTTTGATGCCATGCCTAAAAACGATCCTTACTTTTTAATGCACACGGGCGATTACACGTATCCCGATTACATGATTTCGCGCAGCTATGCCGATACGCAGGACGGCATTGACAGCAGTTACCGCAGGCGCTACAATGAAAAGGTAATGAAGGGAATGCTCCGCTCCGTTCCTATTGATTATGTTTTTGACGATGATGATTATGTAGGTGCCGGTGCGGGACGCTACTGCACCAACGACTTTAAAGCATGGCGCAAAGGAGGAAAGATTTACTACAGTATGCCTGCGGATACTTTCCCCCCGCACTGGCGCAGCAATGTTATTAAAGGCTATGCCGACTACTTTCCGCACTACGAGTTACCCGACACCACCGAGGGCATTTTCCATTCGTTCAAATTCGGCAACGCTGAAATTTTTGTGATAGACAGAAACAGCGACAAAGATTATCCCGATGGCGATGCTTTTAAATACGACTCTATTAAAAACCGCTGGCGCTTCGACCCTGATTCATCCCTTACTCTTTTTGGAAAGAAACAAATGGAGTGGTTAAAGAAATCTCTACTGGCTTCTACAGCCGATTGGAAGTTTATAGTAAGCGGAGTGCCGCTAAATGGCGCCTGCGAAAAGCTGATACATGCCGGAGTAAAAATTCAGCAACTGCACTGGAAAGACTGGAAGGGATTTCAACTGGCACTGGGCTTTAGCAGGTATTGGGCAGGCTACCCTGTGGAGCGGAATGATTTTATGGAGTTTGTTAAACAACATAACCTTAAAAACATTTTGGTAATAAGTGGCGATACCCACCACTGCGTAATGGATGACGGTGCCAATGCAGGTTTTCCCGAAATGAATGCCAGCGGATTAAGTGTTTCTACCACCGAGCTGGCCAAGTATTTAAAACTGATTGGGAATGCCTTAGGCTTATACCGCTGGAAAAAAATATGGAACCAGGGCGGCATTGGCATTAGCAGCCGAGAGTGCAAAAACGGTTTTGGCAAAGTGCGCATTGTAGGAAAAGACTACGTAGAGATGAGCATTGTGGATGAAGACAACAAAGTTATTTCCTCATTTAAGGTGCCCTTCGCGCCTTAGCGTTTTAACACACTTAAGAACTTTTAGGAATTTATTTGTTGCAACAACTATTGTAGATAAAGGTCAGTTCATCCTTTTTACCATCTTTGAGCCCGCTAAACTCAGCCAATGTCGAAAGCAACGTGGTTCTTTATAGTGGCGGTAGTGCTTATAGGCGGTATCATCATTTACAACAAAGTCCTTCATCCTAAACAAACGGCTCCTGCTATGGGTGCCGGTGGCCCTCCTAAAGAAATGTCGGTGGCGGGTTTTGTGGCGCAACCCAAAACGCTCGATAACAATATTTTGGCATCGGGTAGTTTGCTGGCGTTTGAAGAAGTAGAGTTGCACCCCGAAGTTTCAGGAAGAATTGTAGAACTGAATTTGAATGAGGGCAACCCGGTATCGAAAGGAGCCTTACTTGTGAAGCTTTACGATGCCGATTTGCAGGCGCAACTCAAAAAGCTGCAGTTGCAAAAAGAAACAGCCGAAAAAACCGAGCAGCGCTTAAAACAACTCTTATCTATTAACGGGGTTGGTCAACAGGAATACGACAATGCCCTTATTCAGCTCAACAACATTAAGGCAGATATAGAACAGCTGCAAGCGCAAATTTCAAAAACAGAAATACGCGCACCGTTCAGCGGGGTAGTGGGTTTACGCAACGTGAGCAATGGCGCCTATATTACTCCGGCTACTTTGGTGGCTACCCTGCAACAGGTTGACCCGCTTAAAATGGATTTTACTGTTCCCGAGAAATATGCTTCTTCTTTAAGCAAAGGCGATGTGGTAAAATTTAGTGTAGATGGATTTGAAGAAAACTTTACCGGAAAGGTTTTTGCCATTGAACCGCGTGTAGATGAAGCTACCCGCACCATTCGTATTCGGGCTTCGGTTCAAAACACAAAAGCAAAATTTTTTCCCGGAGCGTTTACCAAAATTGAACTCGGGTTAAAAAAACTGGAGAACGCATTGATGGTTCCCACCCAGTGCATTATACCCGAAGCACGAAACAAAAAGGCAATTGTTATAAAAGATGGCAAAGCCACTTTTGTAAAAGTGGAAACAGGCGTGCGAAACGAAAGCTACATACAGATAACCAGCGGTGTGGAGGCCGGTGATACGTTAGTGGCCAGTGCTTTAATGAGTGTAAAGCCAAACGCAGGAGTGAAGGTGGCGAAGTTGATTGAATAACAACAGCACACGGATGACACAGATTGTAAAGGGGCTTTGTATCCGTGCTTATCTGTAACATCAGCGTTATCTGTGTGCCAATGAATTAATATGAGTTTACCTGGATTAAGTTTATCGCGCCCGGTTTTAGCCATAGTCATGAACATCATTCTTGTGTTGTTCGGCATTATCGGCTTTACCTTTTTGGGTGTACGCGAGTATCCTTCTATCGACCCGCCCATTATTACCGTGCGCACCAACTACACCGGTGCCAATGCCGATGTAATTGAATCGCAGATAACGGAGCCTTTGGAAAAAGCCATAAACGGTGTGGCGGGCATCCGTTCTATTTCTTCCTCTTCCAACCTTGGCTCCAGCATTATAACCGTAGAGTTTAACCTGAGCGAAAATTTAGAAGCTGCCGCTAATGATGTGCGCGATAAAGTGTCGCAGGCATTGCGCCAGTTACCGCAGGATATTGATGCACCACCGGTGGTTTCAAAGGCCGATGCCAACTCCGATGCCATTATTTCTATGACGGTGCAAAGCAATACGCGCAACCAGTTGGAAGTTTGCGATTATGCTACCAACATTTTGCTGGAACGCTTACAAACCATTCCCGGGGTAAGCACAGTGCAAATTTGGGGCGAGAAGAAATACGCCATGCGCTTGTGGGTGGACCCGGTTAAGCTTTCTGCTTACGGATTAACCTTTACCGATATTCAAAATGCGCTGAACAAAGAAAACGTTGAACTACCTGCCGGAAAAATTTACGGCAACAACACGGAGTTAACCGTTAAAACTTTCGGAAGGCTGACCACCGAAACCGACTTTAATGATTTAATTATTAAAGCCACCGATAACCAGATTATCCGCCTGCGCGATGTGGCTGAATCTGTTTTAGGACCCGAGAACGAAGAAACCATTCTGAAAGAATCGGGTGTGCCAATGGTGGCACTCGCTATTGTTCCCCAGCCCGGTACCAATTACATTGAAATTGCCGATGAATTCTACAAGCGCTACGAGCAGATTAAGAAAGATGTTCCGGCTGACATTAAGTTGGACATTGCGCTCGACCAAACCGTTTTTGTAAGGCGTTCCATTACTGAAGTAGGCGAAACCCTTGCCATTGCTTTTGGGTTGGTGGTGCTCATCATTTACCTCTTCTTCCGCGATTGGCTGATTGCTATTCGACCGTTGATTGACATTCCTGTTTCGTTGGTGGCTACCTTCTTTATTATGTACATCATGGGGTTCACCATCAATGTGCTTACGCTATTGGCAATAGTTTTGGCAACAGGCTTAGTGGTAGATGACGGAATTGTGGTAACCGAAAACATTTTCAAGAAAATTGAAAAAGGCTTCGACAAATACCGCGCGGCCCGCGAAGGTTCCGATGAAATTTTCTTTGCCGTTATCGCTACTTCCATTACGCTGGCGGTGGTATTTCTTCCTATCATTTTCTTACAGGGTTTTGTAGGAAGCCTCTTCCGCGAGTTTGGAATTGTGCTGGCCGGGGCCGTGCTTATTTCTGCCTTTGTTTCGCTTACGCTTACACCCGTGCTGAACGTTCTTTTAACCAGAGAAAACCACGAGCACGGATGGTTCTACCACAAAACAGAGCCTTTCTTTAAAGCTCTGGATGAAGGTTACCGCCAATCGTTGGAGAGTTTTATGAAACGCAGATGGCTGGCGCTGGTGGTGTTGGTGGTTTGCTTAGGCGGTATCTTTTACATAGGAAAGAATTTGCAATCGGAGTTGGCGCCTTTGGAAGACCGCAGTGTTTTCCGCCTTATGGTAAGTGCGCCCGAAGGAACTTCTTACGACTACATGAATAACTACATTGATAAAATTGTAGCGTTCATGATGGATTCAGTTCCTGAAAACAAAATTGTGTTAAGTGTAACCGCACCGGGTTTTGCCGGAAGCGGTGCGGTAAACTCAGGCTTTGTGCGCGTTCGTTTGTCGGAGCCGGGCGAACGAACCCGTTCGCAACAACAAGTAGTAGAATATGTAGCCAGAAGTATGGGGCGCTTTAACGAGGGCAAAGCCTTTCCCATACAGGATCAAACCATTTCTACCGGTGGTGGTGCCCGTTTTGGTTTACCGGTGCAGTTCGTTATTCAAAACCTCGACTTCAATAAAATAAAAGAGAAACTGCCTCTGTTTCTGGAAGAGGCCAATAAGAATCCCGCTTTCATGGGCGTGGATGTAAACCTGAAATTCAATAAGCCGGAGTTGGAAATTGAAATAGACCGTCTGAAAGCAAGTGAGTTGGGTGTTTCGGCTTTGGATATTTCGCAAACACTTCAGTTAGCATTAAGCGGAAGAAGATTGGGTTACTTTATCATGAACGGAAAACAGTATCAGGTAATTGGGCAGGTGGACCGCGATAACCGCGATGAACCGCTCGACCTTAAATCGTTTTACGTGCGCAACAACAAAGGGCAACTTATTCAGTTAGATAACCTGGTAACCATTAAAGAGCAAAGTAACCCGCCACAGTTGTACCACTATAACCGATACAAGTCAGCCACCGTTTCGGCCGGCCTGGCTCCCGGTGTAACTATGGGCGAGGCCATTGCCGCCATGGAAGAAATCAGCGCTAAAGTGTTCGATGATTCTTTCAGCACGAGTCTGTCGGGCCCCGCGCGCGACTATGCCGAAAGTTCTTCCAACACTTCGTTCGCGTTCATACTTGCCTTAATACTTATCTTCTTAATTCTGGCAGCGCAGTTCGAAAGTTTTGTTGACCCGCTCATTATCATGTTCACCGTGCCGTTGGCATTAGCGGGTGCCTTATTCAGCTTGTGGATGTTCAACCAAACACTCAATATCTTCTCACAAATCGGAATTATTATGCTCATTGGTCTGGTAACCAAAAACGGAATTCTGATTGTGGAATTTGCCAACCAGAAAAGGGAAGCGGGCGAAGAAAAACTATCGGCAGTTATTGATGCTTCGGTACTGCGCTTACGCCCTATTTTAATGACCAGCCTTGCCACCTCATTGGGCGCACTGCCTATTGCCTTAGCATTGGGTGCGGGTGCGCAAAGCCGTATTCCTTTAGGCATTGTGGTAATTGGCGGAATTATGTTTTCGCTGGTGTTAACGCTGTATGTTATTCCGGCTATGTATTCTTATATGTCACGAACCAAGAAAAAGAATGTTGAAGTATAGAAGTTTGGTTTGGGGGCTCTTGTTTGTGTCGGTAAATGTTTTTGCGCAGGAAACACTTACCGTTGAACAGGCTGTTGAAATAGCCCTGAAAAACAACTACGATATTCTGCTGGCAAAAAACGAAGCGGAAATTGCCGACAGAAACAATACCGTGGGTAATGCGGGCATGTTGCCGAGCATAACCGGAAACGTGGGCGATAACTTTACGCTGAACAACCTCAACCAGAAATTCTCCAACGGAAACGAGATAAACACCAACGGAGTTACCGGTAACAACCTGAGTGCAGGGGTAGCGCTTAACTGGACTTTGTTCGATGGCTTAAAGATGTTTGCCACCAAAAGCAAGCTGAAGCGGCTGGAAGAAATTGGCGAACTGAATTTTAAAGACGAAGTGCAAACTGTGGTAGCCAACGTAATGCTGGCTTACTACGATGTGGTGCGTGCCGAGCAGCAACTGAAAGCCATTGACCAAGCCATAAAAATTTCGGAGGAACGGGTAAAGCTGGCCGATGCAAAATTTCAGGTGGGCACCAGCGGCAAAACCGATTGGCTGCAGGCTAAGGTTGATTTGAATGCACAAAAAAGTGCCGCGCTTACACAGCGCAAAACCATTGAGCAGCGCAAAGGCGATTTAAACAACCTGCTGGCGCGAAACACTGAAACAGATTTTTCAGTAACCGATTCTATTCCCTTAAACCTGGCGGAGCAGTTAACTGCCGAAGATTTAGACAACAAGAACTTTCAGTTGCAGGCAGCCATGAAAAACGTAGAAGTGGCTAAGTATTCTAAAAAGGAAATTTTTTCGCAGTTTTTGCCTTTGCTCAACGCTAACCTCGGCTACAACTACAACCGCTCCAACAACTCGGCCGGTTTCTTTCTGGTAAACCAAACCAACGGTATGAATGCCGGCTTCACCCTGTCTGTTCCTCTGTTTAACGGCTTAAATACCTTGCGCCAAAACAAAATTGCGGCTATTCAAATTACTTCCTCGCAGTTTAACTTAGAAAAGGCGCGCTTTCAAACCAAGCTGAACTTTTACAAAGCGCTGAAAGATTTTCAGAACGCACAACAGTTACTAAAACTGGAAGAAGAAAACATTCAACTGGCCAACGAGAACAACAAAATTGCCACCGAGCGTTTCCGTTTATCGCAATCTACTTCTATCGAACTCCGCGAGGCGCAAAAGAGCTACATTGATGCACTCACCCGTTTAGTAAGCGCCCGCTACATGGCCAAGGCAGCCGAAACCGAACTGAAAAGGCTGAGGGGAGAGTTAGTGAAATAGAGTGAAGCATAGTTGACAGACGATAGTCCACAGTCGGCAGAAAAGGCAGAGCCCTCATTGCGAACCGTAGTGCAACGGAGGTGAAGCAAACGTAGCGCAGTGAAGTTCATGAGTTCCATTAACTATCATTAGGCAGGAATAATCTCTTAAGCATTCAGGAGATTACTCCGTTCCACACATAATGACGCGCACTTCTGCAGTGGTTGTGTCGCCTGACCAACCATTGTTTGCGTGGAATTACCGGTCAGGCGACAGGCATTGCCTGAAAGCATAGTTGACAGACGATAGAAAACAGAAAAACAAGAGCGTCATTACGAAGCATTACCAAAAAATAAACAGATAAATGCTGAAGCAATCTCAGCCAAGTGAGATAAAAGTTACGGAAAGGGCAATACTAAAACTCCATCTCTGCCAGTTTCTTCACCGCCCGTTCTTTGTAAGAACTATTGCTGTTGGCTAAATCGTTCAGCAGCTTTTTAGCTTCGATAGTCTTTCCTTTTTGGATCAATATATTGGCCTTATACCACTTGCTGCCATCAGTATAGCGGCTGCCGCTCTTTAGCAGCTTGTCAAAATTCTTTTCGCCCTTGGTATTGGTATTATTAATGTAATCGCTAATGCCTCCAAAGTAAAGCGCATCGGCATTGGTAGGGTCTTTCTTCAGCACTTCTGCAAACTGCGGCCCCGATTTCTCATACTCGCCCGCGTTAAAATTCTTCATGGCCTCTTCAATTCCCGCCTCCTTGTTTTTGGAGGCAGCGTTCATGTCGCTCATGGTTACGGCAGTGCCTGCGCTTTTGTCCTTCTTAACGGTTTTCTTCTCGCTCATCGTAGCAACTTCCGCCTCTTCAATTTTCTTCATCTGGCTTTCGGCATTGGCAGCCTCTTCTTTGGTAACCGCTTTCTTTGTGGACTCTGAGGTCATGGCGGCCTGATTATTCTGCATAGCTACGGGTGGTGCAGAAGCCACTTGCTCGTTGCCCTGCTTACCGGCTCCTGAAGCTGTAACTGTTTTGTTGTCTGTTTCCGCTTTCTTTGTTACCAGCAGCAAATTGTCCTTAGCTGTTTTATCTTCTTCTGCTGGAGTTCTGTAACCAACGGCATCTGCCGGTGTTGCGGTTTGTTGTGTTGTGGTAGAATCAACAGCTGCGCTTTCAAGAAGCGGGCCATCGCCTTTCCCTTCCAGTAAATTGGTTTCCGTGTCTGTGGTTTTGTCCTGGTTTTGAGCAATGCTTTGGGTTTTGTTGCCCATGTAATTCACCATCAAAAACCCAATGCCAATCAGTAACCCGAAAACGGCAGCTGCCCAAGCGTAGTTAGCCCAGTGTATTTGTATCACCTTTCCTTCTTTGGCTCCGCTTCGCTCGCGCACATTCTTTTTAACCGAAGCAATAGATTTGGTAACTGAAGAAACATTCTGAGCAGCCTGTAGACCTTCCAGCGCCTCCTGGGCAAAAGGGTCTTCCTGCAACAGTTTTTCAAATTGCTGCTTATCCTCATCGGAAAGGCTATTCTGAAGATATGCCAGCATAGCTTCTTCGCTTATCATTCCGTGTGGAAACAAATCCTTATCCTTTTTTGGCCTGCTCATTTTTAAGCGAAATAAAATTCTTCAAATTCCGTTTACCATTTTGTATATAACTTTTCACCTCGTTTAAACTATAACCAGTGGCTTCTGAAATCTGGACATAGCTTTGGTCTTTCAGATAGAACAACTCCACACAGATTCGTTGTTCCTTCTTCAGTGTTTCTATACCCTCATGCAGGTGCTGAAGAATATATTCCTTCTCCAGCGCCTCCTCAAGATGACTTTCCTCGGGGTTTTCCACACCGCCCTTTAACTCATACTTCAAATCGGCCATCTTTTTGCCCTGCGAAGTCTCCTTTCTGAAATGCATCATACAGTGGTTCTTTACTACTATATGTAGCCAGGGTTTAAAGGCGGTAATGTGGTGTTTCTTTAAATCGTTAATCAGTTTTTCAAAAATCTGCATGGTGGCATCTTCGGCCTCCGCCTCATTGCGGAAATACTTCATACACACACCAAAAACTAAGTGTGTGTAGCGCTGGTATAGTTCACCTATGTAAATGGTCTCGTGCGAGTTTCGGTAGCGTTGCACCAACTCTTCGTCAGAAATAGCACTGTAATCTTCGCGGGCCAAGCTGCGGTTGTTTCAATGCTAAAGATAAGGCATCTGAGTGGCTATCAACAGGTTGTTTCAACAAAAATGCCTTTCAAGTTTACAAAATTGGTCGGGCAGAATGGAGGGTGGCGTATGGATTTTTTCTGCAAACTCATCTAAGCAGCATACAAAAACGAAATGGCTATGAAGAAGTTTGCTCAACCTATCTCGGCAATTGCAGTAGTTTTATTCTCTGCTACAGCGGTGCTGGCCGCTATTGTTTCCACCAATTACGTTGCTGTTTTCGACAGCGACCTGGTAAAAAGCCTAAAAGAGAAATTCCAAAAGTTTCACAATACCATTTCGCAGGACAGGGTTTATGTGCAAACCGATAAAAGCTTTTACAAGCCGGGCGAAATGGTTTGGTTTTCTGCTTATCTGCGCGATGATGCCACGCTGAAACCTTCTTCCAATTCCGATATTATACATGTGGAGTTGATAACACCCAAAGGCTCTACCGCTAAGCATTACAAAGTGGTGGCAAAGAATGGAGTTGCACAGGGCGACTTTGATTTAACCGGCTACGTGGGCGGCATCTATAAGCTAAAGGCTTACACCGAATGGCAGAAGAATGATGAGGACGCTTTGTTGTTTGAAAAGGAAATTACCATACAAAACGTGGTAATGCCCCGCCTTAAAATGAAACTCGATTTTGAAAAGAAAGCGTATGGAAAAGGTGATGATGTGGTAGCTAAACTGGAGCTGAACACCAACGAAAATAAACCCCTCGCCAACAAGAAGGTAAAACTCAAAGCACAGTTAGCGGGTAAAGATTTAGAAGAGAAATCGGTAACCACCGATGCTGTAGGAAAAGTGAATTTGAAGTTCACCTTACCGAAAGAACTAAATACAACTGATGGTATAGTGAATGCATTGATTGACTTTGAAGGCAGCACCGAAAGTATTTCGCGCAGCATTCCTATAGTATTGAATGATATTAACCTGGAATTCTTTCCTGAAGGAGGCGATATGGTAAGCGGCATGAATTCGCGCATTGCTTTCCGCGCTACCAACGAGTTTGAAAAAGCGGCCGATGTAGAAGGAGTTATAGTGGACTCGAAAGGCGCTTTTGTGCAACAGTTTTCCAGTTTTCATTTTGGAATGGGGGCAGTGGAATTTATTCCTAAAGCCGGTGAAACCTATAAAGCAAGAATTACTAAACCTGAGGGCATACTGAAAGAGTATGAATTGCCGGAAGCATTAAAGGCGGGTTTTGTAATGAAGGCCAACGCTTCTACCGATAAAATTTCTGTAACCATAAACTCCTTCCGTGATGAAAATCTTTCGTTGGTGGCACAGGGCAGAGGAAAAATTCACTACGCCAAATCGTTTGCGGCTACTAAAGGCGAAAATCTTGTTTCCATCAACACCGCGGAGTTTCCTATCGGCATTGCGCAACTCACTTTGTTCGACAGCAAAGGCATTGTCCGCAGCGAACGCCTGGTTTTTGTGAATAGCCAAAAGCAATTCAATATTTCAGTTACTACCGATAAGAAACAGTATCAGCCCCGCGAAAAAGTAACCATGAACATTCGCGTTACGGATGAAGAAGGCTTGCCTTTACCCGGTAATTTTTCCCTTTCGGTAGTGGACGACAACTTGCTTTCGTTTGCCGATGACAAGCAGGGCAACATTCTTTCCAAAATTCTTTTGGAACCCGAGTTGAAAGAGAAAGTGGAAGAAGCCAACTTCTATTTCGATAAGAAAGAACCCAAAGCGCAGAAGGCACTGGACTATTTGCTAATGACCAGCGGCTGGAGGCGATATACCTGGAAACAGATTGAGGAGAACAACTTCCCCGTTGTAAAATTCAATGCAGAGAAAGCCATTTTAAGCGGTGTGGTATATGATGCCTATGCCGGTCAGCCGGTAAATGGCGCCATAGTAAAGTTGAAGAACACCAACAAGAGCGCTATTACCAATCGCGAAGGTAAATTCACGTTAAGCGGCTTTGATGTTTCGCAACATAATCAACTCGAAATTTCGGCAACGGGTTTTTCTGCTTCCACACAAACCATTACAGAATACACCACTTCGGCTAACTACTATTTGTATAACAACAAATATCGCTACTACGAAGCAGTGCCAATGGCAGCAGGCGCGGCAAACGGCAAAGGCATGGCAGAAAGAAAGGCGGTGAAGAAAGAAGCCTTCAACAATGAAATGGAAGATGCGGAGTTTGCTATGGATGTAGTTGCCGAAGAAGAAGTGGCTGCTGCAATAGATGTGGAACCTGTGCCGGTAGAAGACATGGATGCTGAAGGAGACTTAACGGAGAAGGATATAGTGGCTACCAAAACGGACGACCTGCGCGATGCGGCTTTCAAAGCATTCGATAAAAATGCTGAGCTGCAAAACACAATTACTTATTACCGCGCTAAAGAGTTTCCGAAGAAGCAATACACTACAGCCGATAGCACACGCAGCGATTTTGTTTCTACAGTTTACTGGAGCGGTAATTTGCAAACCGACCGCAATGGCCGCGCGAAAGTAGAGTTTGTTACTAACGATTTGATTTCGTCTTTCAAAACTACCATTGAAGGTTTTGGCGATGATGGTTCTGTAGGCAGAGCGGAGTATTCCTTCACCACCAATCAACCGTTTTCGATGGATGTGAAAGTGCCGACCGAGTTGGTGGCAGGCGACAAAGTTTTCATTCCGGTCTTTTTAAAGAATACTACTTCATCGGAGGTAAACGGAAGAATGGCGATTGTTTCTCCCAAGCAGTTAAACATTCTTTCGAAGGTGGGCGATGTAACCGTTGCCGCCAACGAAACCAAAGTGATGTATTTAGAAGCTGTTGCAACCAACCAAATTGGCGATGGTAAACTGGAAGTGAAATTTGTTTCCGGCACAGCTACCGATGCCTTTACAAAAAACATTACTGTGGTTGCTAAAGGCTTTCCTGCCAACATTTCTTTAAGCGGTCAGGATTTAAGCAAAGAGTTTTTCATTAATCCTGTAAATGTGGTGCCCGGCTCCATGAAGGTAACATTCACGGCTTACCCTAACATTATGAGCGAGTTGATGAGCGGAGTAGATGCCATCCTTCGCGAACCTTACGGTTGCTTTGAACAAACCTCTTCTTCTAACTATCCTAACATAATGGTGATGCAATACATAAAAACTATGAAAGTGGACAACCCGCAGTTAGAAGCACGCGCTAAAAAGTTGCTGGATGACGGTTACAAAAAACTGGTGGCTTTCGAAACAAAAGAAAACGGTTACGAATGGTTTGGCGCATCGCCTGCGCACGAAGCACTCACGGCTTACGGCTTAATGGAGTTTGAAGATATGAAAACAGTGTATGCCAATGTGGACCAAAAAATGATTGACCGCACAGCTAAACTTTTGCTGGATAAACGCGATGGCAACGGAGGCTTTAAAAAGAACCCACGTGCGCTGGATAGTTTTGGCGGGGCTGACGAAGATATTACGAACTGTTACATTGTTTACGCGCTAACCGAAGCAGGTCGCGGTAAGGAGATAGAAAAAGAAATAGATGCAGCTTACAAAACCGCTAAGAAGAGCAATGACCCTTACATGTTGGCGCTAATGGCTAATGCGCTTTACAACAACAGCGATGCAAAACGGGCCGATGAGTTGGTAAACATGCTCATTAACCTTCAACAGGAAGCCGGCTCATGGACCGGTAAGAAACATTCTATTACACGCTCCACCGGCAAAGCCCTGCAAATTGAAACCACCGCGCTAGTGGCTATGGCAATCATGAAATCAGCAGGCCCCAATGTGGCTTCGCTCACTTCAGCCATAAAATCTATAGTGGATTCGCGCAGCGGTTACGGTGGCTTTGGTTCTACGCAGTCTACCATTTTGGCGCTTAAAGCGCTTACACAGTATGCTTCGTTTAGCCGTAAAACCGATGAAGCCGGAACCGTGGAAGTACTGGTAAACGGTAATGTGGTAGCGTCCAAAAATTTTGAGAAAGGAGAGAAGAACAACATTGTGCTGGATGGTTTAGAGAAAGCTATTGTGCAAGGCAAACAGAAAGTGGACGTGCGGTTTAAAGGCTGCAAAAATGCGTTGCCTTATGCCATGAATGTTTCCTACAGCACGACATTGCCAGAAAGCTCGAAACAATGTGTGGTGGATTTAGAAACTAAACTAAGTACCCGTGCGGCTAAAGTGGGCGAAACCATTCGCCTTACTGCTACGCTTAAAAATAAAACTGCCGAAGGCCAACCTATGACCATGGCTATTATTGGCATACCTGCGGGATTTACTGCACAACCATGGCAGTTAAAGGAATTGCAGGAAAAGGGGGTGATTGATTTTTATGAAGTGTCTGGCAACAACATAGCCTGTTACTACCGCGCGTTGGCACCCAATGCCGTAAAACAAATCAACCTCGATTTAAAAGCCGAGTTGTCGGGCGAATACGAGGCCCCTGCCGCATCTGCATACTTATACTATACTAACGAACACAAGCACTGGATGGGTTTGGGCAGAGTGTTTGTTACTCCGTAAATAAAAAACCGCCCCTCCGTGTCGGAGGGGCGGTTAACCGGTCATCATAGGTGCAAAGCCGGTCATTAACCCTATCAAAACACAATGGCGAATGTAAATGCGGGCGAACAGAGTTTTGTCATGGAATTGTCATAAAACATGGGGAATAGAAAATGACAATTCCATGACAAAAGGCCTTTAAAATTTTTTGTGCGGCTTGTGAAACCTTAAAAAGTTTTTGCCCGTAATAAGTAGTGTAAGCATTCAAGTAATTACTCAACATATCATCCTGCTGTGGAAACTCGCAGCAGCAACACAGCAGGATAAAAGGATTTCCATAGTTAAACAAAAACGGAGTCGCTACAGGAGCGGCTCCGTTTGTTTTTTACTGTCCGCACTTTTGTAAACAATCCTTTGCCTGCTTTCGCTCGCTTTCATTCAGCCCTTCAAAGTTGGCCACTTTCGAAAGATAAGCCGTAGCATTCTTGCAATCGTTTATACGGAAGTAAAGAAACCCGAGGTTGATCATAATGTTCGGATTGTCGGGGTTTAATCGGTCCGCCTTTTTGTAAAGTGAGATAGCTTTATCGGTATAGGTCTTCGATTCGGCATTGTTCAGATTAATGTAATACTTGCAACACTCAGCAGCAAATACATGGGCGTTAAGGTTGGCGTTATCTAACGCAATAGCCTTTTCAAAACTTGCCAAAGCCATTGTATAGTTCTGTTGCTGGAAGTAAACCGCCCCAATACCCAGGTGAGCGGGAGCAAAACCATTATTGGCATAAACACTTTGCTGGTAAGCACTGCCGGCATTGTTCAACAACTGTGTGCGTTCTTCGGCAGTGGCTGCCTGTAAGGCCCTGTTGTAATATACCTCACCCAGTATTTCGGTGCCTTTATAATTCTCTGTTTTGCTGGCGGCTGCTTTCAAAGCATATTGTTCCGCCTCTTTCAGGTTACCGGTGTTGCTGTAGTACGAAGCTGCTATGTAATCGTAATTCATTTGGTTGTACTCATACGGTTCATACAACGGATTAAACACCTTGTTTACCACAGCACTTAGTCCGGAAGTTTGAACCGCCACTGAAGGGGTAAACGCCACCGGCACACTATCTTTTACTTCGCTTCGCACATACACGGCTGCTACCGCATCCACAAAGCGCAACTGAAAATTGCTTTCGTTCATTAAGTAGCTGTGCAGCGATGCAAACTGCGGGCGGTAAAGCACCACATAGCTGAAGCGGTGAACAGAATCCAATTTCACAAACGATTCTGGAAAAGTAACCGCTTCGGCAAACGTGCTAAAGAACTCTGAAGGAAAAACATCTAAATCTCGCAGGTCAATAAAGGTTTTAAACTCAGGCTGCAATTTCCAAAGCAGGTACGAAGAAGTGAGGTAATCGCTGAAACACTTTCCGCTTAACTTGTTTTGTTTTACAAAGTTGGCTGCACCGGAAGGGTTATAGGTAGAAAGAACCTCCAGCCCGAATCGGTCGCGGCTGTTGGTGTATTCGTAATACTTGTTGGTAATAATGGCGATGTAAAAAGCAAAGAGCAAAAGACAAAGGCCAATATTGAGTTGGCTGCTGTATTTAGTAAGAGGTTTAACTTTAGAAAACAGAAACTGAAGCCCCGTCTGTAAGGCAGGAAACAATACCAGTGTAAAGAAGATAACGTTTCGGTAAGCGGTAGAAGCCAGGTAAAAGAAAGCGAGTAACGCTAACAGATAGCTAACACCTAACTCGTTTACCACGAACAGAAGTTTATTTTTCTTTTTCTGCGTAAAGAATTGCCACAACCAACCAGCCTTGGTTACAACCAACAATGCAATAGATAAATGGACATTCCATTGCCAGTAGTCAGGCATGGTAAAATCGAAAAGTTCGGTGGTGTATTTGTTTTCGTAAACCTGCCCGAGTATGTTGAGCGGTTTAGTAAGCAGAGTTATGCCGTTAGGGTTTACAACTACCGAAGCAAGAACTAAAAGAAGCAGAAGGCTGATTTGTTTCGGCAGTGCTTTCTTCTGGTTCAACAAATTTCTGTTCGACAAAAAGTATTCTATCCATTCGCCCACGAAGAAAACCCCGGCCAGCACAATGCCTATTCCAAAAGCTTCGTGCAGGTTAGCCCAAAGTATTTGCAAAGGAATGAGCAAATAAATTCTGTTGGAAGGCTCTTTGCGGTGCTGCATAAGCAACAACAGAAACACTACCGTAAATAAATGGCTGAACATTTCGGGCCTGCCGTTAATGCGGTATTCAGCAACCAGCATTGTAAAGAAGATGGCAATAGGGGCAGAAATCCCAAATCTGAAATATTCCATTCGAAGTATTCTGCTCAACCGGTAAAGAACGAAGACCAGCAGAACACTTACTACTGTCTGTAAAAGGAATACACTCTCCGGCCCTGAGAGTTTGGTAAGCAATGCAAACAACACTTCGCTGCCCCATTTTATGTTTACCCATTCGGCACCGGCATAAGTAAAACTGAAAACATCCTGAGTTGGAATCTTACCGTTCTCTAAAATCCACTCCCCGGTGCGTATTTGCCACCAAAGGTCGGGTTCGCGCAGGCTTTTTAAACTGAAAGCCGCTGCAATCAGCAACAATAAAACAAGAGGAAGTTTATCGAGATGCTTTTTCAACGAAGTGGTTTCCCCAAAAATAAAAGGAGTTTGCAGAGCTGTGTTATTCCGCTTCGGCAACCACTTCGGTTACTTCGGGCACCATCCGTTTCAGCAGGCCTTCAATACCCGACTTAAGGGTAATAGTGGAAGAAGGGCATCCGCTGCAAGATCCTTGTAAAGAAAGTGTTACCACTCCTTCTTCAAACGATTTGAACTCAATGTGGCCACCGTCCATTTGTATAGCAGGCTTCACATACTTGTCCAATAACTCTTTGATTTTGCTTTCGGGGCTTACTTCGGCTGCATCTGAGTTTTGCTGTTCCAGCACATCTTTTGGCAGCAGTGCATCATCCACCGGCTTAAGCCCGCTACTCAGAAAGTTTTTGATGGCAGCCTTTAACTCATCGTTTATCTCCAACCAATCGTATTCGGGCTTTTTGGTAACGGTTACAAAGTTGTTGGCTATAAAAACTCCGTTTACAAAAGGAATTTCAAAAAGCGATTTTGCCAAAGCAGAACCTTCGGCCAATTCGCGGGTACGGAAGTCTAACTGAAAGTTGGGAAGTATGTGACGATTGGTTACAAACTTCTGGCTTTCAGGGTTGGGGGTCATTTCGGTGTATATTTCAATAATAGTTGCTGTGCTCATTTCCATTTATTTAGCGGGGGTAAAACAACTACATCGCCAACAAGTTTCAAACCTTTAAGCGAGATTTAGCAAATGATATTGCGTATTAAGGTAAAGCCCGGCAGTAAAACCGATGAAATAGTGCGCGAAGCCGATGGCTCGCTGAAGGTAAAAATACGCGCCCAACCCATTGAAGGCAAGGCGAATAAATACCTGGTGGAGTATTTGGCTAAGGTGCTGGGAGTGCCCAAGTCGAAGGTAACTTTGCTAAAGGGCGAAACCAACTCGTTTAAAACACTGGAAATTGATGCAGAAGAGGACAGGGTGATGGCTAAACTGCCAAACCATTAATGCCCGAAGAAAACTTCTAATTCCCTTTTCAATAAACTCAGCGGCATTTTTTCAAACGGGTGGGGCCCCTCTTCGTAAGTTTTGTATTGCGAGTTTTTAAGCAGGCGATGAACGTATTCGGTTTCTTCGGCAGTTACCATGTTGTCTTTGCTGCCTCTTGTAAGCAGCACCGTGTGTTCTATTTGCAGAAAATCCTGATCGGTTAGGTGGGTGTGTCCCAGGTCTTTCATTAAAGCGGCTGTTTTGCTCAATACACTTTTCCATTCGTGTTCGCCATGGAGTTCGGCTAACGATTGGGCAAAAGACGGCACTTTTTCTACTATTATCTGAGGGTTCAGCATTTTAATTTCTTTAGCCGCTTCCTCTTCGCTCCACTTTAGTTTGGTGCCCAGCGTGTAAATTTTGCCAACACGCTCCGGGTAAAACCTCGCCAGCCAAAGCGCAACATAACCGCCCATACTGTAACCGAAAATATCAATGCTTTTTATGTAGTGTTCGTTCATCCAGTCCAGCACTTCGTGGGCAAAATTTTGAATGGTGAACCCGTGGTGATGCGATGGCCTGCGACCGTGCCCCGAAAAATTGAGGGCATGTATTTTGTATTGGCCGGCTATAGCCAGTTCTAAATCAATGAATTGGTCTTTTGAACCTAAGGCTCCGTGTAGTAAAAGCAAATCTTTCATGTATGTATCATTCTTTTTTATCCCGGATATATGGAATGGTTACACATGCACACTCATTTAAAAATGAGGCTTTTATGTAGCATTTCATGCTTCAAATATAGTACGCCTGTCCACAATTGTTTAGCTACTACTTGACAAGTGTGCCATATTCACACTATATTTACACCTGATTATGAAACGCCCGACAATCACCATTCATCCTTCCAAATTTATTCTGCTGTTTTTAGTTCTAATGGCTTTTGCACAACCGTTTGGTTTGCAGGCACAGGACGATGAAAGCATGCTCCACTCATCGGACGATGTGTTTTTTATGCAGGTTAAGCGCGAAGTGACCAAGGTAAAAATTAAGCTGTTTATTTTGGATCCTAAAGAGGTGGAAGAAATAAGCATTGAGCGCAGCGATATAGGTAAAAACAGTTGGGGGCAATGCAAGTTTATTGAAATGTCCACCGTAAATGCCAGCGATACCATTGTTAGTATAGATAATTACCCTCAACCTGCTTCGGTGGATGTTTTTTATCGCCTTCGCCTTACCTCTAAGGACGGAATAACGCGTGTTTACCCTGCGGTAAAGCTGCTGGCAGTAAACGACCGGGCGGGAAGAAATTAATGTTCTTCCTCAAGGGCCGTACGGGCTTTTTTTTTTAAAGCCTCTAAAGCATCGTTAGCCGCAGCAATTATTTCATCGTAGCCTCTTATATTTTCCTGTAATTCCAGTTTTTCTGTTTTCCCTTCGGCTTTCGATAAATCACTTTGCAAGGCTTTCTTTTTATCCTCAAAAATTTTGGCAATGCGCTTAAGCGAGCCCTTACCGGCACCCAGCATAAAGTTCGAATCGCCCAGTTCGGCTTCGGCTAACAGGTCGTTAATACCCGAAAGGACGGTGGGTTTTTCCATGCGCGAAAGAAAGTTGGCGTAATAGTAAAACAGCGAGTATTTGGTAAAGCCCGTAGCCGTTTTCAGCCTCCTTCTGAAATAATCCTGATAGCCCGAATCGCCTTCGTTGGCATATACTTCGGCCACTGCTGACGATACATCCGCATTCTTTTCGTTTTCGAAACTAACGGCAAGTTTTAGCGCCTTAGCGGCATTTACCACCGCCAAAGCTTTAAGCGCCTCAGCCGACACATAGTAAGAGCTATCGCCAATGGCTTGTTCAAAAAGGCCTTCGTATTTACTGCCGATGGAAAGTTTTGCCAGCCTTTTAACAGCTGCTGCGCGCACCATACTAAAGCTATCGGAGCTTATTAATTGGGCCAGTGTGGCTTTTACACTGTCGGTGTTTTCGAATGGTGCTTTAATTTTTGAAGCAGCAAACTGGCGAAGGGCATAAAAGCGGTCGTTAAGTGCCGACACTAAAGCGGCTTTTGCATCAGCGTTTGTTTTCTGCGAATCGGCCAGGGCTACCAGTGCTTCGTAACGCGGTATATACGCCTGGCTGTGTTTGTATTGGAAAATGTAGTTAGCAATGGTTTTGTCCTCTGTTTTTTCGCAAAGCACCACGCGGTCGGCATCGGCATCAATTAAATCGGGAACGCCTTTGGCAGGGAATGAAAATGTGCGCACGAATTTGTTCAGTTCAATAGGGTAAGTGTACGAAGAGTCGGCATACCACACCCGTACGTTCATGGGCAGAATGTAGTTGAGCGGATCTTCGATGTTGTGTTTCTGTTCAATGGTTACATACACGCTATCGGTATCGTAGAAATACTTCATGTCGAGTACCGGATGCCCGGCTTCCATAAACCACTGGTTAAAGAACCAGTTTAAATCTTTACCGGTTACCGACTCAAAAGCCAGGCGCAACTGGTGAACTTCCACCGGTTTAAACTGATTGGTTTTTAAATACAGCTCCAGCGATTTAAAGAAGGCCTCATCGCCCACTACATTTCGCAGGTAGTGCAGTATAAGCCCGCCCTTTTCGTAGCTGTGGCGGTCGAACATGTCTTCCTTATCGTTGTAGTAAAAGCGGATAAGCTTTTCGTTTTTGCCCATCGCTTCATCCATATACTTTTCGTAGTTATCGTAGCGCTTGTATTCGGCTTCTTCTACCCCATACTTGTATTCGTTCCACAGGTATTCGCCATAGGTGGCAAACGATTCGTTGAGCGGAATGTTGCTCCAGCTTTCGCAGGTTACCAGGTCGCCAAACCACTGGTGGAACAGTTCGTGGCTGATGATGTCTTCGAAAGTTTCGTCTAAGCGTTCGCGCGGGGTGCGTTGCAGAAACTCGCCATGCAAAGTAGCCGAGGTGTTTTCCATGGCACCGCTTACGTAATCGCGCACAATAATTTGTGCGTACTTGGGCCACGGATAATCGAAGCCCAGTTTTTGCGAAAAGAACTCCATCATTTGCGGGGTGTTGCCAAAAATTTGTTTGGCGTAAGGAGCGTAATCTTTTTCCACGTAATAGGTAACGGGCACATCGCGCCAGTTGGCTCTGATTATTTCAAACTCGCCCACCACCATCATAAACAGGTAAGGAGCGTGCGGCAGGTTCATACGCCAGTAGTCGGTAACAGTGCTGTCGGCATTCTCGGTGCTGCTTATCAGTACCCCTTTGGAAAGCGATACATACTTCTTCGGGCGGGTAATGTAAATTTCCTGTGTGGTTTTTTGGTTGGGTTTATCAATAGTGGGAAACCAGCACGAACTGGCTTCGGTTTCGCCCTGTGTCCATATTTGAACGGGTTTGGTGCTGTCGGCACCGGTGGGGTTAATAAAGTAAAGGCCTTTATCGCTTTGTATGGCCGCACTGCCTCCGGCTTTTCTTTCTTCGGGTTTGGCGGTGTAGCGTATGTAAACGGTCAGTTCTTCGTTGCGAGCAAACTCGCGGTTCAGTTTTATGTTCAGTTGCAGCGAATCGTAGCTGTAGGCAAGGTTAGTAAGCGAACCATCTTTGTTTACCAGGCTTACTTCGTGTATATCGAACTGCTTGGCATCTAACACCAGTTCGGTTTGCGGATAGAAATGCACCTTTAGCTTAATAGTAGCCTTGCCCAGCAGGTGTTGTTTGGCGTAATCAAAACCCACTTCCAGTTTGGTGTGCACCAAATCAAAGTGCTGGGGGGCTGCTGCGCGGTAGGGGTTATCGCGGCTGGCTATAATTTCAACGGTATCTAAATCAATACCAATATCCCCATTGGCTTTGCGGCCGTTTTTTGTAGTGGAGCACGAAGCAATAAAAAGCAGCAGGGCGGCAAATACCCAAAAGCGGTGAAGCATGTTTTTGTTTTATGAGGGGGTAAATGTAATGAAAGAGGAAAAGGGCGAATGTGAGAATATGATAATTGGAGAATTGTCATACTACTGTCATTTTTTTTGCCCGTGCTTGGTTGCTGTGGTGATTAAGTGTAGTTTTAACCTGCTATGAATGCATACAAACCCCTGCTTCTGCTCCTGGCATTTGTAAGTAGTTACTTATCTAAAGCAGACTTTTATAGTGTTGGCATTTTACCCGCCTCTCCAACTGCTTCAGATACCATTCGCCTTTACTATCATACCGAATCAGCTAATTCACCAACATGGTTAATGGGTATTAGCATGAATAAGGCAGGTAGTACAATCTATATGGATGTTTGTTGGCGGCAAGGGCAAATAAATGTTGGCGACCACTTGCTTGATACCATTGACATAGGAGTTTTGCCCGCAGGTAGTTATTCTATTGCTCTACGGTTACATTACACAAGTGCATCCTCAGATAGCAACTGTCTGGATGGTTCAGCTTACTACGATTCTACCTCCCTCAGTTTGTTTGTTTCAGCTATTAATACTATAATAGAATCAAACACCCCCGCCCTCTCCCTCTCCCCCAACCCTGCCTCCACCCAACTAACCATTAGCATTAGTGAAGAACACAGCGGCAGCAGCCTAACCTTAACCGACTTAGCGGGGAGGGTGGCGCTTAAATCCGAAATCACAAATCCGAAATCCGAAATCAATATAGCTGAGCTTCCGGGCGGTATTTATTTAGCCACCCTTACCACCCCCAACGGGCAACGGGCGGTAAGGAAGGTGGTGAAGGAGTAGATAAGGGTTGACAGACCACAGAAAAAGATGTTGTAGAATGGTATGCGAGGCGAGATTAGTAAAGCAAGTCGCCTTTAATAATCTGATAGAAAACAAAATTTTTCTTTTCTGTTTTAAAAGCAATTACCCAACCCTTGTAGATAATGCAACTAAGGCCGGCAAGTGCCAGCGATTCGTTTTTACACAGTGGAAATTTTTTAATGCTTTTGAGCAAGGCATAGCGGTTTATGAAATCTAAAAACTTTACCGCCCACCTTTCGCCAGCGCCAAACACATTTACATCATCAATAAACTCTACAATTTCGCGCAGGGTATCTTCAGCCGTAGGCTTAAAAATTACACTCATGATGCTTTGCGCCTGTTTTTTCTTTCTGCCAGGTGTTCTTTTAAGTCGGCCAATACTTTTTTGGCACCCTTGCCTTTGCCCGCAGGTTTTTTTAGCAGCTCATCTAATTCGGCTTTAGTGGCTTTGCGGCCTATGCCAAAAGCCAAATCGTGCGGGGTAAGTTCTTTGTGTTTTTTAGGCAGGTAACTCATGTATCAAATATAGGAAAAGCTGTTTCCGTTTTTGTGTAAGGCTTCTGAATTTTTCGGGTTGCCGCGCCCTGGCACAGGCAATAGTTTCTTGTGCTTTCAGTGCTTTGGGCAGGGTGGTTACTCTATCTGGCTACTCCCCCTGTTCCTCTCCCTTCTTCTTCCTTTCTACATACACCACGCCCCACTCGCGGGCTTTGCGCCTTAGCGATGGCTTGTCGCCCTCGTCAAAAGCGGCTTCAATTTCGTTCCAGCATTTAAGTATCAGTTTATCGGCTTTGGGGTTTTCGGCAGCTATGGCTTCCTGTGCCCGGTCGTAAGCATCTTTGGCATTCGCTTGCAGTAAATTTTTCTGCTTAAAATCTTCTACTGCCGCTGCCACATCGGCTATGGCGGGGAAGGTAACCGGCACCCCGCCCCGTGCCACCCGCTCGGCTTCGCCCCGCACCACCTGCTCGCCCCCGCTTATTATATCTTGTTCGGTGTTAAGGGTAGGGCGGCTGCGCTTATCCACCGGCAGGCCGTAGTAGCCGCGCACCGAAGGCGGAAAAAAGCCCCGCCTGATGGCATTTTGCACGGCATCAATAAAATCGAGCACCAGCCATTGCGCCAGTTTTTTGGCGGGCACCACACGGGCGGTTTGCGATGCCTGCTGGTATAAAGCCACGTTGCCTTCTTTAATTTTTTGGTGGTATTGCGGAAAAAAGGTGTTCAGCTTTTCGATAGTGGCAGCGGTAAGCGGCACCTGTGCCGGTGGCGTAACCGCCACGCGTTGGCTAAGGTGCGAAAGCACCATTTGGCGCTTGGGGGTTGAGTTGGGAAGCCTGCGGTAGACCATTTTTAATTGATTTATAGCCTAAATATATGCGAAAGTATGAATAATGACATTTATTAATGGTAAAGAAGGTGCGAATATCTATATAAATACTTTAAAACATACTATTGAGTATGCGAAAACATATAATTACATAAAGTTTCATTATGCAGTTTATACGCAACTTAATTTTGTATAATTAGAACATATACTTGCGTATGCGCAACTTAGCTTTAGAATAAATTCATATTGCTTTATAAGTGCGACCGATTACATTTATAATAAACTATTGTTACTTTCGCAAGCGAAAGTAAGGTGTTGTAAATGGAAGAGCATGGTTGCGCATAATGAAACGGGCATCCGCAGTTTCCGTGGGGCAGTTTTATATCGGAAAACCCGACTACGATTTCTACTTATTGCCCCCGGTGTTTGCCGGTCGCCTGACCGGCAAATCAATTTTCCTGTTTATCAATGTTTGGTCGGGCGACCAAACGGGGCGTAGTTTCCACGGGGCAGTTTTACATCGGAAAACCCGACAACCAATTTCTACTTATCGCCTCCGCTGCCCTTAAACTGCTCGTCAGTTTCTTTAAACAAAAGGTTGAAGGTGGTAAGCGAGCCGTAAATACGGGTAATGTATTGCTGCAACTCTACTTTATCCTCATCTGAAAACTTAGGATGGGCGTTAATCTTTTGCTCCATTACGCGCAGGCGGTCGCGCAGCATTACTATTTTATGAAAGAAGGCCTCCATGGGAATTTCCTTGGGTTGCAGGGTGGGGTCGTAGGGCTTTAGTATCATGTTGCCGTTCTTCCACTTGGTGGCTAAGGTGGGCACTATACCCTGCCAGTCGCTGCGCTCGTCAATCAGTTCGGTCATGGCGCGCTTAATGTCTTCAATGGTAATGGGCACCACATCGCTGGCGGTTTTTTCCAGCACCTGCATACCTTCAAAACTGCGGGCAATAGCGCGCGAGGCGTCTTCTTCTTTAAACCAAATGTTGTAAAACTCTGCTTCTACATCTACTACTACTCCTTTACCATACTTAGGGTGCTGTATGCGCGAACCGATTCCGAGATTTTCTGCCATGTTTAAGTGTTTTATTGTTTGGGTGTTTGAATGTTCTACTGTTCAGTTGTTTAACTGTTTAACTGTTTGAATGTTTAGCTGTTTGTGTTGGGTTTATACTTTAGGCCTTTTAGTTCGGTTTGTTTCAGGTAGGTCATCAGTTTGCGGAGTTTGTTGTTAAGCTCGGCAATCAGTTCGGTGGTTTGTTCAAAATCTGTTGTGCTAATATACTGTTGGTCTAATGCTCTGTATAGTTGCGATTTTGTTTCGGAACAAGAACCGCGCGCTATACTCAGAAATTGCAGAAACTCTTTCTTGCCTTCGCGTTCAAATCCTTCAGCTATATTATCCATTACCGAGCCGGAAGCTCTTCGTACCTGGTCTTTCAGCGAATAGTCTTTGGCAAACTCCGGTTTCGAGGTAAGTGCATATATCCTTCTGCAAACCTCGCGCGCCAGCTGCCAAACTTCTAACTCTTCAAACCTTGTAATAGTTGCCATAAACAGTTAAACAATCAAACAACTAAACCATCAAACATCTATTTCTTCAGATACTCTTTCACTCTCTCCGCCACATTATCTCTTATGTCAAACCAAAAGAGGTTATAGTCGGCAATATGCAGATTGTTCATACTACTTACAATAGGCAGGCGGTTATCAACCCACAGTATGTTGTTGTGTATTTGCGTGCGGCAGGCCTTTTCGTACCGCTTACTAAAGTTGAGCAGCAGCGTGCCTTTGCTGTAGTGGGCTGCCACGCTGGCGGTGTCGCGGCTCCAGGTAACGGGGTTTATGCAAATGTTTCCTGCCAGTTGCAGGTCGCTGTCCTTAGGTTCAAACCCGTTTTTGTACGAAGCCCAGGTAATGTAGCAGCCAGTTTCGGTAGCATTGGCGCAGGGCTTTAGTGCTGTAAACATGGTATCGGTAAGCGCATAACCAATGGCATAAGCCGCCACCATGCGCTTGCTCAGTTCGGTGCCATCGAGCATTTCTTTTAATAACCTGCGGGCATGGTAAGTGCCCTGGCTGTGCGAGGCTATTATAAACGGACGGCCTGCGTTGTAGTGTTTCAGGTAATACTCAAAGGCGCGCTTTACATCATCGTAAGCAAAAGCCAACGAGTTTTTGCCGTTGGCAGTGGTATCGTAAAACACATCAATAATACTTTGGCGGTAGCGCGGGGCATACACGCGGCAGCTGGCGTTAAACACACTGGCCTGATAGCGCACGGGTTTAGTATCAAGGCGTTTGTTCAGCTTAGCATCATTCACATCGGCATTCCACGTTTTGCCTTTCATGTACAAAGTAGGATAGATATAAAACACATCCACCTGCTTCAGCGAATCGCTTACCCATGTTTCCCACTTGGGAATGCGGTCGGCCTCATCGGTGCGAAAAGGCAGCGCACTCCAGTTTTTTTCTAATGAATAATCGGGGGCAGCGGGCTGCTGCGCGGGGTCAAAGGCAGGTAACTGTGCCGAAACACAAACGGAAACAATTAAACAACCAAATAACAAAACACTCCTCATACACGATTTTTTATTTTAGCCGAATGAACACAATGACTGTAAGGGCAACAAAAATATTTTTTGCGCTGTTATTAATAGCAGGAATAGAAGCCTGCGATACCCGAAGCTGTAGCAACGTTACCTGCCAGGTAGGCGAAACCTGCTTTCAGGGCAACTGCTACTGTGCCGATGGTTACGAAGGCACCGGCTGCACTACCGAAAGCTACCAGAAGTTTATAGGCAGCTATAATGTGAACGAAACCTGCAACAGTTCATCGCCCAACTTTTTTAATTACACCAGCTACATTACACAGGGCAATTACATTAACCAGATATACATTAACGGGTTGTTCAATATGGGGGTATCGGCCATTGCCTACATTTACAACACTACAGGCGGGGCGCAGGGCACGTATATTGAAATTCCCACGCAGCAACAGGGAGCGCTTACCTTCTCCGGCCAGGGCACCTTCGATTTGGTCAACAACCGCATCACTATTACTTTCAATTATACCTTTAATGGCGGAAGTTACCAGTGCATTCACACCTTCTACAAGCAGTAAGCCGCAAAAAGTCGAAGCACTTAATATCTTTGGCTCTGCTTGAAAATAGACATACACACCCACATTCTTCCTGAACATCTTCCCCGCTGGAGCGAGAAATTCGGCTACGGGGGCTTTATACACTTAGACCACCACAAGCCCTGTTGCGCCCGCATGATGAAGGATGATGAATTCTTCCGCGAAATACAGGACAACTGCTGGGATGCCGATGTGCGCCTAAAAGAATGTCAGCATACGCATGTAGATGTGCAGGTGCTTTCTACCATACCGGTGTTGTTCAACTACTGGGCTAAACCCAAAGACTGCCTGGATATCTCCATGTTTTTGAACGACCACATTGCCGATATTGTAAGGCGTTACCCTAAAAAATTTATAGGGCTGGGAACCATTCCCATGCAGGCAGCCGATTTGGCGGTAAAGGAAATGGAGCGCTGTAAAAAAATTGGTTTGGTAGGAATTGAAATAGGCAGCAACATCAACGATATAAACCTAAACGAGCCGCAGTTCTTCCCCATTTATGCAGCCGCACAGGAATTAGACATGGCCGTTTTTGTTCACCCGTGGAACATGATGGGTGCTAAGCAAATGAGCAAGTATTGGCTGCCCTGGCTGGTAGGTATGCCTGCCGAAACCAACCGCGCCATCTGTTCTATGATATTTGGAGGTGTGTTTGAAAAGTTTCCTAAAGTTCGTTTTGCCTTTGCCCATGGCGGAGGCTCTTTCCCGGCCAACATCGGAAGAATAGAGAAAGGCTTTAAAGTGCGCCCCGACCTTACTGCTATAGATAATGACGTAAACCCGCGCGACTACCTCGGCCACTTTTATGTGGACTCGCTGATACACGATGTGGAGTTCCTTCAATATGTAATGAAACAGGTGGGCGAGGATAAAATTTGTTTGGGCAGCGATTATCCGTTTCCGTTAGGCGAAGCCGTACCGGGCGAAGAAATAGAAATGCTTGACGCGTCTAAAAAAACCAAGGATAAGCTGCTGTGTAAAAACGCGCTTAACTGGCTAAAACTTGATAAGAAGAGTTTCACTTGATGGCCTGACTAAGCAAAGCCTTCAGCAAAGCAAGTCATGCCATCAATGTGTGTAATTTAGACTTATGAAACTCGAAGACGGCAAAGTTTTTCATATCTACAACCGCGGCAACCAGCAGCAAAAGATTTTTTTCTCCGAAGCCAACTACCTGTTCTTTATGCGCAAAATGCAATCGGGGCTGTTGCCCTTTTGCGATTTGCTGGCTTACTGCCTTATGCCCAACCACTTTCACTGGCTTTTAAGAATAAAACCGGTGGATGAATCTTCCAAAGCAGAAGAGCGCATCAATGCCGATAAATTTTCAAAGGCAGCAGGAATTTTACTGCGCTCCTATACCAGAGCCATACAGCGCCAGCAGATTTTTACAGGCTCCCTGTTTCAGCAAAATAGCCAATCGAAAGTGCTCATGGATAGAGATGACGTTTTAACTTGTTTCAACTACATTCATCATAATCCGGTTAAAGCTGGCCTGGTTGCTAAAGCTTCTGATTGGAAGTTTTCTTCTGCGTTTGGTTACAAAAACACATTTCAGATTCTGCCTTGCTACAAGCAAATGCTCTATGAATTGGCAGATATTAATGAGAAGTATGATGTAGATGGCTACAATGCTTCTATGTTTACAACCGAAAAAATAGAACGTATATTATAACCAATAGTAATGGCATGACTTTCCGCGCTACCTCCCCGGCTTAGTCAGGCCATTACCCAACCGCTCAGTAAGTATGCAATTTGAAAACACCCTTGCCTTTGCCTGCGCCTTAGATAAGGCCGACCCGCTGAAAGAATACCGCAAGCAATTTTACATACCCAAAGTAAACGGCAGAGAGGCTATTTACTTTTGCGGCAACTCGCTGGGGCTACAACCTAAAACAGTCGAAAAGCAGTTAAAGGCAGAACTGGAAGACTGGAAAAACCTTGGGGTTGAAGGCCACCTGCATGGCAAGCGACCGTGGTTGTATTACCATCATTTCTTTTCCAAATCAATCTCCAAATTGATTGGTGCTAAGGAGGATGAAGTAGTGGTAATGAACCAGCTAACCGTTAACCTCAACCTGATGCTTATTTCGTTTTACCGCCCTAAAGGCAAGCGGAACAAAGTATTGGTAGAAGCCAACGAGTTCCCCAGCGATTACTATGCACTGGAACAACAAATTCGCCTGCACGGGCTAAAC
Source organism: uncultured Chitinophaga sp. (assembly GCA_964563185.1). GTDB lineage: Bacteria > Bacteroidota > Bacteroidia > Chitinophagales > LD1 > Bog-950. Next base: position 6,641 of record CAZLXD010000005.1, on the reverse strand, counting down.
CCGAAAAAATGTATAGTTGAGGTAATGCCCCGCAAAGGTGAAGTAACCCTGCGGACCGAGGATATTATTGCGAAGATTGATGAGCATAAAGATGAGCTGGCTTTGGTCATGTTCAGTGCTGTAAACTACTACACCGGCCAGTTGTTCGAAATAAAGAAGATAGCCGATGCCTGCTGTAAGTATAAAATTACCTTCGGCTTAGACCTGGCTCATGCTATTGGTAACGTTGAACTGAAACTCCACGAATGGAATATTGATTTTGCCACCTGGTGTTCTTACAAATATCTTAACAGCGGGCCAGGCGGGGTGAGCGGAGTGTTTGTAAACCGCTATCATGCTAAAAATTTCGACCTGCCACGCTTAGCCGGTTGGTGGGGGAACGATGAAAAGACCAGATTTAAAATGCCCAAGCACTTTGTTCCGCAGCCCGGAGCAGCCGGTTGGCAAATTTCCAATGCACCGGTCCTTTCTATGGCGGCACACAAAGCCTCCCTCGAAATATTTGATGAAGTGGGGATGAAAGCGCTCCGCAGGAAGTCAGAAATGCTAACCTCATACCTTGAATGGCTGTTGCAATCTCAAATCCGAAATCCGAAATCCGAAATTGCTTTCAACCTTATCACTCCTGCAAACCCTAAGCACCGCGGTTGCCAGCTTTCTATACAAACCACCAAAAACGGCAGGGCTTTATTCGATAAAATAACCAAAGCCGGAGTAATTGCCGACTGGCGCGAACCCGATGTAATACGGGTAGCCCCGGTTCCTTTATACAATACCTTCGAGGAGGCGTTCCGCTTTGCAAAAATGATGGGTTAACTACCCTTTAACAAAAATTCAATCCACACCCTTTTACAGTACACTACCTCCGAATTAACTAAAAAGCCATTTTACCCCTCTTTTTCAATGCTTTGCAAGCTTACCCTGCATTTTCAGGTGCTTTTCAGGGGTGTTTACACAACTATACGGACACGGTTGTACTGCCATATTGTCAGCGCATTTGTGAGGCTACAGGGGGCATCGGGGTTATCTTTGCGGTAACCAAATCGTAAGATTTTGAAGTTATTCAAACAAGTAGCTTTTTTCCTGTTGGCAGTTTTGGCACTAAATACCACAGCACAAACAGGAGATTATATGGAAGCAGGAACGGCTTCGTTTTACCACGATAAGTTTGTGGGGCGAAAGACCGCCAGTGGCCAAAGGTTCAGCCAAAGGGAAATGACCTGTGCCCACCGCACCCTGCCGTTCGGTACTAAGCTAAAGGTAACCAACCTTAAAAACGGTAAAACTATTGTTGTTACAGTAAATGACCGCGGACCTTTTAAAAAGGGGCGTGTAATTGACCTGAGTAAAAAAGGCGCTAGCGAATTGGATTTTGTGCGCGATGGTATTACTTCTGTAGCTATTGAACTGGTATCAGAACCGGGGGAACTATTCGCCTTTACTCCGCTTAATGATTCTATTCGGGAGTTGTATTGTGTAGACACCCACAAACCGGTTTCTATTAAAATTGGCGATTTTGAAACTCAGGAGCGATTGAAAGAGATAGTGCAGCGCGCCAGTGCTGAATTGGGCCGCGAGGTGTTAGTGCAAACTGTGCAAAGCCCGGGCGAGACCTCTTATATAGTATTTGTAGGTATCTTTTACCGTCAGGAAGACGCTCACGATTTCCTGGACCAGATAGAACACTACTACCCTAGAGCTGAAGTCAGCGAACTGGCTTTGGCAGCAGACTAAGCCGTTTTTATCTCCTCATCGTTATCATCAAAGAACTTGTATTCTGTAATACCAAAGTCCTCGTTAGGATGGATGGTAATCCACTTTTTGTATTTAAAGAACCATTTCATGCGCAGCGAAGGGAAACCTTTGCGCAGATAAGCACCTATAATAGGGTGGCAATAAAGTTTTAGTTTGTTGTGGGTATTCAGCAGGTGTTCCAGTTCTTCCTCCAAAACATCAATCAGTAACAGCGAAGCATTAATCTGTCCGGTCCCGTTACAGGTTGGGCAGGCCTCGGTAGTAGAAATATTTATTTCCGGACGGACTCGCTCGCGGGTAATTTGCATAATGTTGAACTTCGACAGCGGCAGAATGGTATGGGTGGCGCGGTCAAGTTCCATTACCTCTTTCATTTTTTCATGAAGCGCCCGCTTGTTATCAGGGTTTTTCATATCAATAAAGTCAATCACTATAATTCCTCCTAAATCGCGCAGACGCAGTTGGCGGCCTATCTCTTCGGCAGCTTCCATGTTCACTTTAAGGGCGTTGCTTTCCTGATCGCCTTCCATGCTGCTGCGGTGTCCGCTGTTTACGTCAATTACATGCAGCGCTTCGGTCTTCTCCAAAATCAGGTAGCTGCCATTAGGTATGGTAACTGTTTTGCCGAACGAAGCTTTTATTTGTTTGGTAATTCCGTAATGGTCGAAAATAGGAACCTTGCCGGTGTGGCGATTTACAATATCCTTTTTATCGGGTGCTACGCGCTTCAGGTAATCTTCAATATCGCGGGCAATTTCAGGGTCATCGGTTACAATGCGGTTAAACTGTGGCGAAAGCAAATCGCGCAATATGCTTTGGGTTTTGTCTACCTCGCTCAGTGCTTTGGTAACCGGCTCGGCATGTTTCAGGTTGCGCATCATGGTTTGCCACTTTTCCTGCAGCATCAGTAAATCCTGATGTAGTTCACCGGCACCTTTTCCGGCAGCCACTGTTCTTACTATTACCCCAAAGTTCTTGGGCTTCAGGCTTTCCACCAGCACCTTCAGGCGCTTGCGTTCTTCAGCAGAATCAATCTTTTTCGAAACCCCCACGGTATTATTAAAAGGGGTGAGCACTAAAAATCTACCCGCCAGCGAAATCTCGCAGGTAAGGCGTGGCCCTTTGGTAGAAATAGGCTCCTTCAGTATCTGAACCAGAATAGAAGTGTTGTTCTTCAGTACCTCTTTTACGTTTCCAGTTTTTACAATTTCGGGTTGAAACTGAAAGTTGTTGAGCATTTGCTCGGGCGGAAGATTACCGGCAATACATTGTCCGGTAAATTTCATCAGCGAACGAATGTCGGGGCTAAGGTCGGTGTAATGCAGGAAAGCGTCCTTTTCGTGGCCCACGTGTACAAAAGCTGCATTAAGGCCGGGCATTACCTTTTTTACTTTTCCGAGGTAAACATCCCCAACGTTAAACTGATTGTTGCTGCGTTCCTGGTGCAACTCTACCAACTGCCTGTTTTCCAACAAAGCAATATCAACCCCGTGTGGAGTTGAGTGGATGATAAGTTCTTTTATCACAAAATAGAATTTACGGCCAATTGGGCCGGGTATTTAAATCCGATAAGGTAAGCCGATGAAGGAAAGGAAAGGATGGGAAAAAAAGTGGCGCTTTACGGGCGCCACTTTTTACGGTTTACTTCTTCTTATGACGGTTCTTTCTAAGTCTCTTTTTGCGCTTGTGAGTCGCAATCTTATGTCTCTTTCTTTTTTTTCCGCAAGGCATAATGCTTGTTTTTAAATGAATTAACTGGGTTTCTTTATACTTTCTATGTATTTGTCAATCTCGCTCTTCAACTCAGGGCTGCTTACCGTTTTCTTGCACTTTTCAAGTAGTTCAAGGGCCTTTTCTTTATTGCCCAATTTGTTGTGGGCTTCGGCCAGCATTAGCAATGCCTCTGAATTTTGAGGCTGCAAATATAGAATTTTTTCCAAACGGGTAATGGCTTTGTCGTATTGCCCCGAAATTATCCCAAAGCGGCCCAGCATAAGCAAGGCATCTACATTGTTGGAATCCTTCTTTATTACATCCAATAAAATACCCACTCCTTCCATAGGTTGCGAGCCGCCTTCCATGTATGCTGAAGCTAAGCGCAAGCGGTTGTCGGTAATAGTAGAATCTATAGCTACAGCTGCTTTATAACACTCAATGGCATTGTTACTCAGGTAGTTCTTTGCCTTTTCATCGGGGGCGGTTTGCAGCATCATCATCGAAAAATCACCTGAACCTACCCAGTCATCAATATCATTAGTAACGGCAGCCTGTTTTTTCAGGTAGTAAACTACTGCCAGTGGTTTGTCCATAGTGGCAAATTCGTCCACCAGTTTCTGATAATCCTTCTTATCAGTTAGTTCCTCTATTTTGTTTCGGAGGGTGTCATTTTCAATCATAGCCGAAGTTTCGGCTACATATTCCTCAATGTTTAAAACGGCCGCTTGCTCTGTTTGAGCAGGAGCGGTAGCAGCAGTTTCTTCTTTGGGTTTGCGTATGCTGGTAAAAAGATATACCCCTACACAAAGTACAGCGCAGCTTACAAGGGCTATTGTTTGATTTCTGTTCATTAAACAAAAACAGGTTTGCGGTTCAAAAAAAGGACTGCAAACCTATTCTTTCTAATCTTTTAGGCGGAGAAATTATTCCTGACCGTTCTCCTGCTCATCTCCGGGTTTACGGCCGTTCTTTACCTCATCCGAGAAGGTTTTAGCGGGTTTAAATGCCGGAATATAATGGGCGGGTATAACAATAGACTCGTTTCGCTTAATAATACGCCCTATTTTCTGTGCCCGTTTCTTGGTCACAAAACTGCCAAAGCCGCGAACGTACACGTTCTCACCTGCTTTTAGCGATTCCTTCACTTCTTTAAAAAATGCTTCTAGGGTGACCAATACATCTACTTTGGGCACACCGGTCATTTCCGAAACTCTGGTTACAATGTCTGCTTTCCTCATAGCTAAAGGGTTTAGTTGGATAATTTGGTGTCGGTCAGGTCCTAAAGGACAGTAAAGTAAATATGCAAAAAATAATCCTCCGATTAAAATTTTCTTCATGCGATAGTGTCGATAACCTTTCTGACACATTGCGATTATTATTGCTGCCGATTGAAATCGCCCTTTACCCGCCTCTTACTAAAATGGAACGGCCGTACCAACCAGCGTTACATGCCCTGGAGGGGTGAAAAGAATCCGTATTACATCTGGCTTTCGGAGGTTATTTTGCAACAAACAAGGGTAGAGCAAGGGCTGCCGTATTTTGAGGCCTTTAAAAAAGCTTTTCCTGCCGTAAAGCAGTTGGCTGATGCCGAACAGGATAAGGTAATGAAACTTTGGCAGGGACTTGGGTATTACTCCCGTGCAAGAAACCTGCATTTTACGGCTAAACATATTGCCTACGAGCGAAAAGGGAAATTCCCTTCCACCTTTGAGGAATTGAAAAAACTGAAGGGTGTGGGCGATTACACCGCTGCGGCTATTGCCTCGTTTGCTTTTAATGAAAAACGCGCGGTGGTAGATGGCAATGTTATACGGGTGCTGGCTAGGGTGTTTGGCATAGAAACTCCGTTTGATATAACAGAGGGAAAGAAACGGTTTACACAACTGGCACAGGAACTGATTGAAGCTAGGCAACCGGGAGTTTACAATCAGGCTATTATGGATTTTGGCTCACAGGTTTGTGTTCCGCAAAAGCCACTATGCAGCGAGTGCCCTTTGCAAAAAATTTGTTTTGCTTACGAAAAAGAGTTAGTGGCCGACTTGCCTGTGCGGGCAAAAAAAACGGAGATAAAACACCGCTATTTTAATTATCTGTTTATTAAAAGCCGCAACGAAATATTAATTCAAAAGCGCACAGGTAAAGATATTTGGGCAGGGCTTTATCAACTTCCTTTAATAGAAAGCGTCCAACCATTCAAGAAAAATGCTGAAAAGGAAATTGCCCGTTATCTGGCCATAAAAGATCTAAAGGTTGACAACAGAACAGATTTTACCCAAATGCTTTCGCACCGTAAAATTCACTTCTCTTTTTTTGATGTAGAGCCGGCAAATTTTGCAAACCTGAATATTGAAGGTGTAGAGAAAGTGAAGTTGAAGAATCTGCATCAATACGCCTTTCCGCGCACCATTCATTTGTATTTGAAACAAAAGTCTTTACTTTAGAAAATAATCCCGCTTATTTAGCGGCTCAATAAACACACTAAAACATTGCATTATGCTTAACAAGGTTATTCTTATAGGTAACTTGGGCAAAGACCCAGTTGTAAAACATTTTTCTAATGATAACGCCATTGCTGAATTTTCTTTAGCAACGAACGAGTCTTATAAAGACAAGGATGGAAATTGGGTAAAGTTGACTGAGTGGCACAACATTAAAATTCCTTTTAAACGCCAAGCGGAGATAGCTGAAAAGTATCTAAAAAAGGGTAGCACGGTTTTTATAGAGGGGAAGATCAAAACTAGAGATTATCTGGACAAGGATGGCAACAAACGTTACGTTACAGAAATTGTTGCAGAGAATTTTAGAATGATGGACAAGAAACCCGAAGGCCAATCGGAAGGCGGAGGTTCGTACTCACCGGCTATGAATCAGGAATCTTCCACCTCTTCATCGGCACCGGCTGTGGATGACGATTTACCGTTTTAACTGAATAAAACTATAGCGGCTCTCCGCTTCGAACTAAAACCCATTCACCTTGGATAGTGACCCGGTACCCCTTACCGTTTTAATGGCAGCTTCGGTTTCAAACACCGAAATGATTATTGCCAACCTTATCATTTTTATACTTATTGCCTGTTCGGCATTAATGTCCTCCAGCGAAATTGCATTCTTTTCGCTGACGGGTGCCGAGGTGGAACAGTTAAAGGAAAGTGATGACGCTACCGACCAAC
>CAZLXD010000004.1:0-39575 GCA_964563185.1 uncultured Chitinophaga sp. | reverse complement strand
GTCGCTTCAGTCCCTTTATTCATAGCACTTAAAGAACTATGCGCCTAATCCTATTTCTTTTTTAACCTGTTCTTCAATACCTTGTTGCTCAATATCTGAAACTGTAACCGGGCTAATTTTTGTTAGGTAAAACTCAATCATGTAAGCGTTTACCAAATGAAGCGCTTCGGCTGTAAAGTCGGGCCCGCGTGCCGCGCCATCGCCAAACATGCTGCCATACTCCATAAGGGCATTTTTTTTAAAAAACTCCTACCCGCTTAATACCATGTTATGGCTGAAAAGTATTTGACCTTGTTGTGTTACATAATCAGGAATGGGAGGGGCATGGTTATATGTTTGCCTGCCAATTTGTATAACCCCAGCTATACTGATTGTAAAAATTATCAATAACGGAAACCACCAGTTAGCGGGTTTCATTAAGTACGCCATCATACCGTTAGGGTTTTTTAGCATATGGTTACCGCAATGAAGGCTTACTTTTCTACAGAAAGCATAAACTTAGCCACCTCCAGCCGCATTTCTTCGCTCATGTAATTTTGCGGAGGCATTTCGGGATAGTCCTTACGCTTATGTACCGGATTAGCAATATAGTCGGCAATGCCCTGCGGATTGTCTTTGTAAATTGCCTGTATGGCCATGGTTGGCGGGCCTACTATCCGCACATTATAAGCATGGCAGCCCGAACACACTCCATAGTAAGTTAAGCGGCTGCGCTCAGCCGGTGTGCTGGTGCGCGGAGGTACCGGTTCATCTAACAGATACGAAACCACTTTTGAGGTGGACGTTAACTCGCAGCGGCTGTACTTATCCAACCCGAAAGTGCGGTACCGGTTCACATCGCGTATGCAATTGCCGGTGCCGCCACCGTAGTGCAGTATATCGGGCCCCTTCGAATCGAACTTAGTCATCATACCGGCCTTTATTTCTTTAATAGGGTTACTGCCATTGTTATACATAAAGTTATCTAAAATGGTAACCCGGTCGGGGTTGGGTTCGCTTTCGGGGTCCACGGCAATGTTGGCTAAAAACTTGTGGTCAACCACCGCAATACCGGTGTTGTTATTGCCCGAAACAATATTGTTCTCAATAATTACATCATCGGCAGCCATAACAATTATACCGGTGCCAGCAGGCAGAAACGAAACAATGGAACCGGGCGCTCCAAAATTTTTGTGATTATTATCAACTATAAAATTGTTACGCACTATAACATCGAAACAGGTTTTTATAGGCAACCCGGGGGTAATAAATACAAGAATTCCTCCCGAGTTATCGTAGCAGTAATTGTCTTCTACCAAAGCATGACGGCTGTTTTCAATTTCAATACCTGCCACGTTTCCGTAAACCTGATTGTGCCGCACATCAATATTATCGCACATGCCTACATAAATAGCTGCATCTTCAATGCCGGTGAGAATATTGTGTTCAATCAAACCGTTTTTACCAAACTCAGGAAATATACCATACACCCCCGTATTAATAACCCAGTTGTAGCTTAACACAAAGTTGTTGCCGCTTTGCCCCATTATACCATTGCCCTTGTAATTCTGAATTTTAAAACCTTCAATAGAAATATTGTTGCCCGAGTACAAGAAAGCATCGTTCAAATGGCCTTCGCCTTCAAGCGTAGGCCAGTCATCGCCTTTTATTACGCCCTGAAAGGAGATATTGTCCTTGTCAATATAAACGGTCTCTTTATAGGTGCCCGGATAAACACGTATCAAGTCACCGGGTTGCGCTTTCATCACCGCATCCTGAATGCGGTCTCCGTTCTTTACTTCAATAACATTTCCGGTAGAAGTTTTAGCAATAACGCCAGAGCGTTCTTTGGCTCCTTCAAAAAATTTGGCAGAAGGGGCAGGCGGTGCATCATTTGACGATAGAAAATACTTTGAGGTAATAAGCCCGGCAACAAACAGCACGGCTGCCACTACTACGAATAATGCGATTTTTAAAAAGCTTTTCATGAGAAAAAATTTGTTATTGTTTATAAGCGGTTTGTGAGTTTTTCAGCGAAATGCCCGAAGGAACAGTTTTGGGTACTTGTGGTTTGAAACTTTCATCGTTTAATGTTTTCAAAAAATCAACAACACGGTCAATTTCATAATCCGTTAGTTTAGGTTCCCAAATATGCCAGTGCAATTTAAGATTAACGCCTTTTGGCACTGCATGTCCGCGCCCTTTGTTGTAAAAATCAACAGCCGCCCGCAAAGTATCAAACACGCCTGAGTGCATATAAGGCGCGGTTTTTTCAATGTTACGAAGGGTGGGCACTTTAAACCCTGCCCTCCAGGCCGAATCCCCATAAGTTTTTTCAGCGCCAATATCAAGAGCCATTCCCGTAGGTTCCGGTGTGCCCAGTACCGCTACCTGTTGATTGGTAAAAAGAGGAGGCGTGTGGCACTCAGAACAACGCGCCACAAACGAACGGAACACATTAAAACCCTCAATCTCCTTTTCGTTAAGTGCCTGATGATTACCATGAGCGTACTGGTCGTAGCGGCTGTTGAGCGAAATAAGCGAACTTTCAAATGCTGCTAAAGCGGTAGAAATTTCATTCAGACTTATCTTTTTGTTTCTACTCTCCGGAAAAGCATCGCTAAACAAGCGCCTGTACTCCGGCAATCCGTTTATGGTTGCAACCAAATTCTCAGGCGTGTTTCCCATTTCGTTGTGCGAAAAAAGCGGTCCGTGCATTTGTTCTTCAAGTGTTTTTGCACGGGCATCCCAAAAAAATGATTTCAAAAAAGCAACATTCCACAATGTTGGTGAAGAGCGGGTTAGGTGCGCGTTGTTAATACCAATACTTTGTGCTTTTCCATCGCTAAAACCCAAATCGGGCTCGTGGCAACTTGCACACGACAAAGTTTTATTGGCAGAAAGTACGGGGTCGAAAAAAAGGTAACGCCCCAAATCAATTTGCTGCGGGCTAAAACCATCGCGCACCGTAGGCAACGCAGTCTGTAGTCCGCCAACGCCCTGCCCTCGCAGCGATTGATACTGCTGATAAGGAGTAGCCAACCTGCACCGGTTATCATCAGTCAGTTCAAAACCCGGTGGACAATGCCCACACAACTCTATTCGTCCCGAACTTTCACTAACAAAACCACTTTTGTACAGTATGAATACACCCAATATAACAACCAATAAGGCAGCAAACACAATATTCTTCCTCATAAGCTTTTAGTCTGCAGCGATTGTATATAGGCTACCACGTCCTTAACGGCTTGGTCATCTTTAAGCGCGCTAACCATCTGTTTCATTTGTATGCCACCTTTATCATTGGCATCAGAGCCCCGTATTCCGTGTTTAAAATTCATAAGTTGGCGTTCCAAATACCAATCGTCTATACCTGTCAGCTTTGGTGCGCCAAGTTCCTCAATTCCTTCAGCATCCTGTCCGTGGCAGGCCCCGCATATCATATTATAATGGCTAAATCCCTCCTGCACATTGCCCTTAACGGTGCTTTCCATTACTACAGGTGGCAATGTTTTAATATAATTCGCTACACTTACCATGCTCAAGGAATCGCTAAGTGACCGGGCAATTGCCGACATGCTTAACCCTAAACTGTCGCGCTCGTCTGTCCCCCGGATACCCTTTTTAAAATTTATAAGTTGTTTTACCAAGTACCAGGCATCTTGGTTAACCAAAGCCGGTGCGTTGAATTCATGATTGCCCTCCGCACTGGTGCCGTGGCAAGCTGCGCAAGCAGAATAAAGTTGCTGAGCTTGTTGATGTAAAGCAATGCTGTCCTTTGCCGTGGTAGCGGCTGATTTGCCTTCTGAAGCGTGTTTTGAAGGCGATTTGCAGGCACTGATTGTGATAATTGCAGCGAAAATTAAAAATGGTTTCATGGCTTGTGAAGATTGTACTAACCTTCAGTAACTTTTCTGTGATTGATATCAAACATAAAAATGCTTTTTGATTACTTTATTTGATTATACAGAATTGGGAGAAACCTTTGTCTCTTTTCCTCATTGTATTTTTTTAAAGGAAACCAAATACGATTATGGTCATTTACACTTAATGACAAGGATCATGTTGACCACAGGTTTCAGCAAATACATTTGAACAAATAGAACCTTTCGTACTATTTAAATCAATTAGCTATGGTGTATTTTTTAATACTTGCTTATCTTAACACTCATGGATGAATGTTTAAGCAGTATTGGTAATTCTTTTCTGGTTGACAAGTTTTACAGATTGCATAACTATTTGCGAATTTCCATTTTAGATGATTGCAATTTTCGCTGTAGCTATTGCATGCCTTCAGCATGCCATTCTTTGCTGAAAAAAGAGCAGTTAATGACAGCCTATGAAATTGAAAAGCTTGCTTCTGTTTTTGTTAACAACGGCATTACCAAAATTCGATTAACGGGAGGAGAACCGTTAGTGCGACAGGATTTTGCCGACATTCTGCATCGGTTGTCAGCACTAAATGTTGAGTTGCTTATAACCACCAATGGAAGTTTAGTTCATAAGCATATTAACGCATTAAAAAATGCAGGAGTAACTTCTGTGAATGTAAGTTTAGATTCGCTAAAGCCAACTGTTTTTGAGCAAATAACTCAGCGAAAGGTTTTTACGCAGGTTTGGTCAAACATTTTATTGTTGCTTCGAAACAGTTTTACAGTAAAAATAAATGCTGTGGCAATACGTGGCTACATTGAGGATGAATTGCTGGATTTTATTGAACTTACCAAATACCACTCACTCCATGTTCGCTTTATTGAGTTTATGCCTTTTAACGGCAATTGCTGGAATAAAGATAAGGTAATTACTGCCGAAGAAATGCTGTCCGTTGTGCAACGAAGTTATGATATTGTCAAACTCAAGGATGAGCCTCATACTACAGCCCGCGCATACAAAGCCATTGGACACCAAGGAACTTTTGCCTTTATAACTACCATGAGCAAGCAGTTTTGCGGTGATTGCAATCGCTTGCGCCTTACAGCCGAAGGAAAGTTAAAAAACTGTTTGTTTGGCAAAGAGGAAATTGACTTGCTGGAAGCGTTACGGAATGGGCAAGATGTTGCTGAACTGATATTTACGTCCGTGCAAAACAAACATGCAGCTATGGGCGGACAGTTTGAAAAAGGGTATAAACAAACGGATGCAACACAACTTGTGAATCGTGCTATGATTGGCATTGGCGGTTAAATTTTGAGGCAATATGATTTCTGTTTCGGCTGCAAAAAAAATTCTCAACGAAAATATCTGGAGGTTATCAGATGAGGTGTTGTCTGTTACGAATGCACTGGGAAGGATAACTTCAAAAGATATAAGCTCACAGATTGATGTTCCATCGTTCCAGAATTCAGCAATGGATGGATATGCTTTATGTTATCAAGAAGGCAGAACCAGATATAAAATAACAGATAGCATTCAGCCAGGCGACTTAGGTTCTTACAGCGTAAAAAGCGGAGAAGCTGTGCGTATTTTCACCGGTGCTCCAATTCCGGAGGGTGCTGACACGGTAATCCAACAAGAATTAGTTGCATTACTGAATGGTGAAATTGTCGTTGAAGACGAAACCCTTCAAAAAGGCTCATATATTCGCTTGCGAGGTGCCCAATGCAAAGCGGGCGATGTTATTGTTAAATCCGGATCGTTGATTACTCCCGGTGTAGTAGCACTACTTACTTCTGTGGGCATTTGTAGTGTTAACGTATATCGTCAGCCCAAAGTAAAGCTTATTGTTACGGGTAATGAGTTAGTTAATGCTGGAACTCCCTTAAGCGGTAGCAAAATATACAACAGTAACGAGCCCGCTGTTTTGTCATATCTGCATTTGTTGGGCATTACAGACGTGGCCTGTATTCGTGCAAAGGATAACCTCAATGAATTGCGCGGGCATGTTGCTACCGCTTTAAATAATAGCGATATACTCATACTTACAGGCGGAATATCTGTTGGTGAATACGATTTTGTTTACAAAGCATTATCGGATGAAGGTGTTCAGCCTTTGTTTTACAAAATCAGGCAAAGGCCTGGTAAGCCAATGCTTGTTGGTAAAAGAAAAGATACATTGATTTTCGCTTTACCCGGAAATCCGGCTGCGGTCGTTACTTGTTTTAATCAATATGTGAAACCATGCCTGCAGTATATGAGGGGGTATGAAAATACCTTTTCAGTTTCTGCTACTTTGCCATTGGCGCATCACTGGGAAAAAAAAGGAACGTTGGCAAACATTTTGAAAGCAGTGGCGCAAAATGGTAAAGTGAGTATTTTGCATGGTCAGGATTCATTTAACCTGCTTCCCTTTGCTGATGCAAATGCCTTTGCGTTGCTTTATGAAAACGATATGGTAAAGAAGAAGGGCGATTTGATAGATATTTTTTATTGGTAATGTTTATGGAAGGGCATTTTCCTATATCGCTGTTGCTTGTGCTGATGCCTATGGTTGCATTTTTATATGCATCAGTAGGGCACGGTGGAGCAAGCAGCTATTTGGTATTACTTGCGTTATATGGTTTTGCACCTGTAGAAATTCGTCCAACTGCTTTGCTTTTAAACATAGGTGTTTCAGCCATTTCATTTTTATCGTTTCGCGGAGCTGGTAATTTTCCGAAAGAACTTTTTTTGCTGCTGGTTATCTTTTCTGTGCCTGCATCGTTCATTGGCAGCATGTTTTTGCTGGATGCAGAAATTTATCAGAAAATGCTCGGATTTCTCTTGCTTTTTCCGGTGCTGAGGATGCTCAATGTTTTACCAGTGAACGATTCAAAAATTATTAAACGAAAGTTTTGGATGGCCCCCGCTTTGGGTTTGTCCATCGGATTCGCTTCTGGATTAATTGGCATTGGTGGAGGAATCATTCTTTCGCCCGTGTTACTGATTTTGGGTTGGACCGATTTAAAACAAACAGCAGCAGTAAGTGCGCTTTTTATTTTTCTCAATTCCATTGCCGGAATAATTGGCTCCGGGGTTTCCGGTTTTACTCTGCCTGCGCACTTTGAATATATATTGCCGCTTACACTCTTAGGCGGAATTGCAGGCGGATATTTTGGTGCTAATAAATTCAATGTTCCTGCCATGAAAGTTGCATTAGCAACCGTGCTTGCTATCGCTTCTGCAAAATTTATTTTTCAATGATTACCCGTAGAGACATAAAAATATTTGTTACTGCCGGAGGTAAAAGCACACGCATGGGGCAAGACAAAGAACTAATGCTTATAGATGGAAAACCTATGCTGCTGCATTTGACAGATATGTTGCAACAGTACCATCTCTCGTTTACGCTCATTGCTAATTCACCAGCTTATCAACAGTTTGGTTTTGGAATGATAAACGATTTAATCCCTGATAAAGGACCTATAGGCGCACTGCACACCGCATTTCATTACTCAACAAAGAAGCATGTTTTGCTATTAGGTTGCGACACGCCATTTTTTCCTGCAGATGCACTATTTCGCCTTATGGACCGTGCAATGCCGAATGGCGTAAAGGTGGCAAGTATTATGAATAAAATCAATCCTTTACACGCTGTTTATCATCAGGTATTAAAGCCACAGGTTTCAACTTTCATTGCGAATGAAAAGTTGAAGATGTGGGAGTTTGTTTTGCAGTCATCACATTGGTTTGTTGTGATGGATGATTTGGCAGAAAAACAGCCTGAGGCATTTATTAATATGAACGAACCAAATGATGTAGCAATATGGAAAGCACACCGGCAATAAAAACAATCAGCATAGTGGCATTTGGCGTTACTGCTGAGAAAATGAAAACCAGTTCCGTAAGTGCTGAAAACATGGATGATGTAGATGCACTGAAGATTTGGCTAAGTAATACCTACCCTGAATTGAATGATTTACAAATCAGTATTGCTGTGAACAAGAAAATCGTGCATTATAACATAATGCTGAACGATGGAGATGAAGTAGCATTACTGCCACCTTTTTCTGGAGGTTAAAATCTGATGGCATGAATCGCTTTGACAAACAAATAAATTTGCGCGGCTTTGGAACCAAAGGGCAAGGTAAACTCAGTCAATCATCTGTATTGGTGGTAGGTGCGGGTGGTTTAGGTTGCCCTGCGTTGTTATATCTGGCTGCTGCCGGAGTCGGGAAAATCGGAATTGCCGATGGCGATACGGTTAGTGTTTCCAATCTTAACCGGCAAATTCTTTACGGTGAAGATGATGCAGGAAAAAGCAAAGCGGTTGTAGCCACGGAAATTATCCGCCAAAAATACAGAGACATTGCAGTTGAATGCTTTGACAAATTCTTAGACACTACCAATGCACTTGAAATTACTTCGCAGTATGATGTCGTGGTGGATTGCTGTGATAATTTTTCTGCACGCTATTTGATTAACGATGCTTGTGTTCTATTGAATAAGCCATTGGTTTACGGAGCCATTTTTCAATATGAAGGACAGGTTAGTGTATTTAATGTGAAGGATGAAAACGGCTTTGCATACAACTACCGCGACTTGTTTCCTGTTCCGCCAAAAGCAGCGCAAATCCCCAACTGCATTGACACAGGTGTATTGGGTGTGCTTCCGGGAATAATAGGCACCATTCAAGCCACAGAGGCTATTAAACTGATTACTGGAATTGGAAAAATACTTTATGGTAAAATTCTGTATTACAATTTGCTACAGCAAAATATTTATGAATTAGATATTGCTAAAAATCCGGAGGCAAGTAAACAAGCACCGATAAGTGAACAAGCATTTTGTAATTATGATTACACTATTTCCTGCTTTGCAATAAATGTTATTGATTGGAACAAAGCATATGAAATATTTTCGCTGCATCCTGAACAAACCGTTTATGTAGATGTGCGCGAAAAAGACGAATTGCCTAAAATGCACACATTCGCGAGTGTAGAATTACCATTGTCAGTTTTAACTCAACATGCAAATAGCATTTCAGATTATGGAAATGTGTTGGTATTTTGCAAAGGCGGAGTTCGTAGCGAAAAAGCAGTGCTGCAATTGCAGCAGTTGTTTCCTAAAAAAAAATACTATTCCATTAAAGGAGGAATCATGGATATGTTATCACCGCTAAACAACAAAATGTATGCAAACGAAGTATAAAAACATTTTTGTTCAAGGAGCTATTACACCACAAAAAATTGCAGATAGCATTGCGCATCACAGCGTAAAAAACAATATTGGCGGACACAGTATTTTTTTAGGTCAGGTGCGTGCCGATGAAATGGAAAAGGGGAAAGTTACCGCCATTGAATACACTGCCTATGAAGAAATGGCTTTGGAAAGGGCACATGAAATTCGCGAAGCGGTTTTTGCCAAATACCCGCTCATTTGTATGCATTTGTACCATAGCTTAGGAAAGGTGAAAACAGGTGAGATTTGTTTATTTGTATTCACATCTTCAAAACACCGTAAGACAGCTATTGAGGCTTGTAACGAAATTGTGGAGCGTATAAAAAAAGAACTTCCCGTGTGGGGGAAGGAAATTATTGAAAACAACGAGGCCGTTTGGAAAGTAAATACAATTTGAAATGGTTGACATCACACATAAAAATACTACACTGCGAAAAGCCATAGCGCAGGCCATTGTGAAAGTAAGTACAGAGGAAACTATTTGGGCAGTTACTGAAAAGCGAGTTCCGAAAGGCGATATTTTCGAAATGGCAAGAACAGCAGGATTGTTTGCGGCTAAGCGCACTAGCGATATAATACCAGACTGTCATCCTCTGCCAATAGAATTCACACAAATCCGATTTCGTATAGAAGGCATAGAAATTTTTATTGAGGCAGAAATTCATACCATTTATAAAACAGGAGTGGAGGTGGAAGCTATGCACACTGCTTCGGTAGTAGCATTGACAATGTATGACATGCTGAAACCCATTGATAAAAACATCAGCATTGAACAAATTAAATTGTTGGAGAAGAAGGGCGGCAAAACTGAATTCCTTAAAAAGCAACTTTTGGGTTTGCGTGCTGCTGTAATAGTTTGCAGCGACTCTATTTCAGAAGGAAACAAAGAAGACCGTGCCGGGAAAGCTATTATAGGAAAGTTGCAATCATGCAACGTTGAAATAAGTGATTATATCATTATTCCCGATGAAGAAGATGTAATAAGCGAGAAATTGAATGCATGCGTTGCGAAAAATTTAAATCTGGTAATTTTTACAGGGGGCACTGGACTTTCACCACGCGATGTTACACCCGAAACTATTGAGCCGTTGTTGCAAAAACGAATCCCCGGCATTGAAGAAGCTATCCGATTTTATGGTCAACAACGCACACCTTACGCTATGTTATCGCGAAGTGTAGTTGGGCTTATTAATGATACTTTGGTAATGGCATTGCCCGGTTCTACCCGTGGCGTTGCCGAAAGTATGGATGCGGTGTTTCCGCATTTGTTACATATTTTTGAAGTAATAGCAGGTGCAAGACATGATTAAAGCACTATCAATTCTAATAAAGCAAAAGCCAATTCTGTTGCGGAGACAGCTAATTTCCTTGGCATAATTATCTGTTTTGTTACTGTTACAGTATGTTTTTGCGCGGTAAGTATTAACTATTTTGTAGTAATAGTTATTCATGACACGTTAATTATTAACTCTTTTGCAGCAATTACTTATTCTTTTTGCATATTATTTATTGCCGATAATGTAATGGTTGATTTCGGTGATGCTACCATTTAGTTTTCACTAATACAATTGGAGCTTTGTTGGAGTTAAATAGGATTGGAGATTACAGAAACTAAATCTGACCCTTATTAAGGCTGGGATAGCGCACCATTAGTTAAAAATGCTGTATCCGTCAACGTTTTGAGAAACAACAGCAAATCACTTTTCTCTTGTTGTGTTAGGTGTAGACCAGTTGCTTTCTCAGGGATAGTCATCAGCGGATCAATGTTCACCGATGTTTGTTTTACTCCGCTGTTGTAGAACTCAATCACTTCTTCCAACGTAGTGTAACGGCCATCATGCATAAAGCGTGTACGAAGTTCACAGTTTCGTAGGGTTGGCGTTTTATACTCGCCAATATCGTTAACATTTCCGGTTACTTCATATCTTCCCATGTTGCCGGGGTAAAAAACACTATCTAACCCTGTGTTGTGAAACTCGTTATCTGTAAGAAAAATATCGTTGTGGCAGTGAAAGCAATCTCCCCGCTCGGTAAAGAATGTTATCATTCCGTTTCTCTCTTCAGGGGTAAGAGACAATTCGCCCCGTCTGTATTTATCAAACTTAGAGTTGCCGGAGTTAAGCACGCGGAAAAATTGCGCAAGCGCGTAAGCAATTTCTTTTTGTGTAATAGTAGTTACACCATAAGCTTTGTAAAACGCTTCTTTATAAAAGGTACTGGCGTTTAGTTTATTTACATCGGTTGCAAAAAAGTCCTTAACCTCAAACATCATAACATCCTCCAAAGCACCACGCTTGTCGCCCTTCCACAAAAAGAATTTGTTCCACCCTAAGTTTTGGTGGGGCAAAACAGTAGTGCCAGCTATGTTGTTGTTTGTAAAGCCCACTTGTTGAATATGACAGGTAGCGCAAGCCCGCCCGTCATTGCTTAGGATAGGGTCGTAGTATAGTTTTCTGCCAAGTTGTAAACGCTCCACACTCATTTGGTTATCGGCAGGAACTTCCATAGAAGGAAACCGCTTAGGGATATCAATGCTATAAGGGGTAAATGAAGGCACATTATTGCCTTTATCTTTTTTGCAGGAGTTGAAGAGCAACGGCAGCAATAGAAGCCAAATAATATTTTTCAGCGTTTTCATCAGTTAAAAACATCTTTTCCGTTTGCCGATAATACCTGCATAGCAGCATCACTGTTCATGGAGTAGCTGCCATTTACCTTAAAATCATATACGGATGGATTTCTGAACCACTCGGCAATGTTCATGGTAAGGATAACTACCTTCTCATCTCCCTCAGATACAACAACCGGATTCAGTACCTCAACAGGCACAACAAATTGATTTTTCCCTAAGTGCATGGCATAACCGCTTGTTCCAGATGAGTCGCGAAAATGCCCTTCTAACTTCATGAAATGATAACCACCGCCCATTGCATTGGGCCAACCCATATTGATATTATCAAAAGTAGCAGGCAGAGAATCGGTTTTATTTTGTAGAGAATCCAATCCTATGTAAAAAGTAAGTTTCATGCAATCTCCCATAGGAAAACTCTTCATATTAAGCAGATTATGGGTGCTTTCCGATGCATCGACATAATAAACTTTATTGTCGTGATACTCAGTACCGTTACTCATTGTAAATCTGAAATTTGAAAGATAGTAATACAATCGGGTTACTTCATACTGGTACCCAGCTTCGCATTGGTATGTAATAGTATCAAACAACAAAGGCTGGTTGTCAACTTTGTATTGCAACCGGACTTGCAAAGTTTCAGGATTTTCTTTTTTACAACTTTGAAAAGAAAGAACCATCCATATCACAAAAAAGACAAATCTGATATTCATAAAATGAAGTTACTCCTCATTTACAGAAGAAATCAATGACACTCCTCATGTGAAAGAGCGGAGATTTGATAATTAAAGCTTTTGCAATGAAAAACAATGTACCATATGCCGAAGAAAAAATCAACAGGAATAGTAATACCCCCGACTTATTTCTCTCTTCTATTATCCGCCATACATAGTGCAGGTTAAAAGGTTCCTGCCACTTGTTGTGATATTTCAAAAACAAGCCATCACCAGTAACCGCATATAGTCGCTTCATCATATCCACCATCGTCCGCTGATACTGTTTGTCGGACTTTTTGCCATTGACATCATAATAGGTCCAACCGTTACCTACATCATACCTATGAATATTATTCCTCAGGGCCTGTAATCCGTTTTCAAAAACCTTAAGTGCAGAATCGCTGCCTGTTAGTTTCATAAACTCATAAACACCCAACAGGGCATCAATATGCCCGTTAATTACTCTTGGAGTGTTACAATTAGTGTCTGCATACTCTTCATACCACCAACCATCGGCATCCATGTAGGCAAACCCTCCTTCCCGTATATTCACATAAAAACCGCGCATCAGTTTTTCTGCATCTGCCAAATAATGTAAATCTCCGCTCCATTCATAACCTCTTATGAAAGCTTCAATCGCTTTTCCCGATGATAAACCGGATCTCCATGGCACTCCCACTGAAGCATAATAGGTTTGCTGAAAATGAAATTCGTAAAGTGCAAAGTTTCCCCGGTAAGTAATGGAGTCACGCAGAACATCCAGACAGTTAAACAATTTTACTGTTGCTTTTTCGCTTCGGCTTTCTTTCCATTCGTCAAAATATTTTAATGCATAAATGGCCACTGTTGTGGGAAGGTAACGCTGATTGATGGTTTTGAGCGATAAATCAACATACTCTACTACCGGGACCCCGACAGAATCGGTTTGTACATAGTATGTTGCGGGCACCCGCTGAGACAGAATAGCGTGATAATAAAATAGCCGCAATTTTTCTTCCCATACATCGCCCTTTACGCCAACGAACGCAGTTGTAAATGCTACTGCCACCACACAAAGAAATACTAATGTCCTTTTGCCCACCGTAATAATTGTAGAGCAATATATGGCAGAACACAGCTTACAAATACTTACGAAACCACATGCGGTCTCTTGATTTTACTCATCCCACTTATCAATCTGCTAAGTTTATTTCGCGGGTTTAAAAAAAATAACTCCAGACCACATGACCGTTTCAACTGAAAACAGAGGCCACCGAACACAGAATCCTCAAAACAAAAAGCTAACCGCTTTGCAGGCGAAAGAGAAAGCGCAGCATATCGCTTTTGCCCCGGTGGTATTTAAGGTAGCAATGGCACTGCGGAATCTTAAAATTCTATCGTGCCTTGAAAATGCCGGAGATACAGGGTTGACTTTAGAAGAGATTCAAAATGCCACATCGGTTAGCCGGTATGGGGTGAATGTGCTGTTGGGAAGCGGAGTGCAGGCTGAGTTGATTGCCAAAGAAGGGAATCATTATCATCTCACTTCTACAGGTTATTTTTTTATTGCAGATGAAATGACAATTGTAAATGCAGATTTTGTGAATGACGTTTGCTACCGGGCTCTAGATTATCTCGAAAAATCTTTAGCACTTGGCCAACCTGCCGGTTTGAAGGAGTTTGGAAACTGGAAAACTATCTACGAAGGGTTGTCGCAGTTACCGCCACAGGCGCAAAAAAGCTGGTTTGCCTTCGACCATTTCTATTCGGATGACGTTTTTGAAAAGGCAATACCGATTGTAAGCGTACAAAACCCAAAACGGATTTTAGACATTGGTGGTAACACTGGAAAATTTGCCATCAAATATCTTGATGAAAACCCGGAGACTGTTGTTACCGTAGTTGACCTGCCCGGACAATTAGAAATGGCCAAACGAAATGCGGAGTCACTGTTTCTCAGCGGCAAACTTCAATTGCATGCGTGTGACATTCTGCAATCCGATCCAAAACTACCGGACGGTGCAGATGCGATTTGGATGAGCCAGTTTCTGGATTGCTTTTCGGAAAATCAGGTGGTCTCTATTCTTGAAAAATGTCGGGCGGTAATGACGAAAAAAACTATGCTCTACATTTTAGAGCCTCTCACCGATGTTCAGCGGTTTGACGCTGCAGCATTTGTAGTGCAACTCACTTCAGTATATTTTACTGTAGCAGCAAACGGTAACAGCCGCATGTATTCCTCTGCCGAAATGAAAGACATGATTTCAAGAGCCGGATTGGAAATTGTGTTTATGGAAAAAGGATTAGGGATATGCCAAACGCTGATTGCCTGCCGTATGCGAAGTGCCTGAAAAGTTATTGGCTGAAAGCGTAAGAAAGGGACAGAATAAAACTTCTTCCCGGTCGGGGAATGTTACCCCAGTCGAGATGCTCGCGGTAGTTGCGGTCGAGTAAATTTTCCACAGCAAAGTTGAATTGTAACAGATGACTTTTAATGAAAAGTTTATACCCGGTGCGAAGGTGTATTAAACCATACCAGGGAGTTGCTTTCTCGCCCGATAACCCATTAACGCGTTCCTGTGCAAGCGCCCATTCTGCCTCTGCCTGAGCATGCCATCCTTTAATAGAATAACGCAATATATGGTAACATTTCAATGGAGGGATTTGCGGCAGCGGTTCACTGTTTGCTATTTGTGCATAGCTAAACTTAGCAGTGTGCATACTCTGAAACCCTTTTATCTCATTCAATAACACCTTTGCCTCTACTCCAGTTATAAGCGCCTGGCCCATGTTGTCAAATTTTTTTACACCGCGCGCACCCTGAGTCATGGCGCTAAAATCGGTTTGCCATGCCCCCATAATATAGTTGTAGATATGATTATAAAAAACAGCATAGTGCAGGCTTATATATTTATGCTCAAAACCGCCATTCCATTCTGCCTGAAGTGTTCGCTCGTTCTTTAAACCTGTGTTTCCTATGTAATCAAATCCATCGAAACGGTTATAGAGATAGAATCCATACAACTCACCGGCATTTGGAACACGCTCACCATAAGCAACCGTTAGCTTCGAAGAAAAATACTTTGCAAACGATGCACTGTAACTGGCGCTCGCAGAAGGAGTAAAGCGGTTTACCGATTGTGCAGCACCGAAAATTTTTGCCTGGTTGCGTCCGAAAGTTGAAGTAAGGTCTGCGCGCATGTATTCTGCACGGGCATTAAACTGTATGCTATGCCCTTTAGCAATAGTGTATTCATCAAAGAAATAAATACCGGCAAAATGCCTGCTGTTATCAGGCAGTGTAAGCATAAACATAGGCTGGGCATTTTCAGGATACATAGTCATTTCAGCCCGTGAAAAGTTATTGGCATAATCGGCACGTAGTTTTATGCGGTTGTTATTTCCTGTTGCAAAATTCGCCTCAGAATACCATCCTGCGGTATAACTCCACCCCGGCATATCCATGTGCATTAGTGTGTCCTTGCGCTGAGTATCATCCATAGAATGAAAAATGTGATTGAAATACACTTTCGTTTCCATGCTTTGCAATACTCTATTCTCCGGTAGCCACATATGCGTTAGCGAGGCAATATTTGCAATGGCTTTGCCCGCATCCATCGTTAAAGCCGGGTAACCGATATTCCATCCAATATCGCCCACATAATCTGCCACAAGACGATGTCCTTTAGGCAGTCGAAATGCCACTGATGTTCCGAAGTTGACTTTTTCGTAAGCAGAATGCGGAACAATATACCCACCGCCTGAACGGTAATTAAATGCCTTACGGTATGTTCCGTTCAGCCGAAAGGCAACTTTATCAAAGCTAACATTAAGTGCTGTTCCGGCATTGAAAGCATGGTTGGCACTATTGTACGAAGTTGTGGCACTGGCATAGGTTTTCCGGCAATGTGAAAACTCTGCTTGCTTCATCACCATATCAATGGAGCCTCCTACTGAAGAACCTGTCTCGTTGCCCGCGGCACCATGAGAAGCACGAATGTTCTGAAGATTATTAGGTTCAATATAAATAGTTGCAGGATCCATTTTGTCGGTACAAGCCCCGTAAATACGCATTCCGTTAATAGTAAGATTAATTTGCCCTGCTGAATAAACCCGCAGTACAGGCTCCATGCCATAAGCTCCGCGCTTTATGAGCGATACCCCCATCATTCTGGCAAGAATTTCCTCAGTGGTGGAAAGCTTGTTGGTTTTGTAAAAATTAGAGGACTGGTTGCTTGCCTGGCTATGAATTTGATCGCAAACAACTACTTCATTCAGCTGAAGTGTTTTAGTTTCAGAAGAATCTGTATAAGAAAAACTCTGCATGGCAGTGCTTTTTAGAAGCACTGCCTGCAAAGTCAATAGAACCAATAAACGAATAGCAGGTTTCATTAAGGTATCAACATATCAAAATAAAGCGTGGAGTCTGCAACCGAACCATTGTGATTAAGTTTTAGAAATACTCTCCAATCTCCACTCATGGTAAAGTTTACTTTGCCTTTGTAATGCCCATTGCTTACAAACACCGGGCTTTCATTCAACGGAGAGCCGTGTCCCATTGAAAGCATTTGTGGATTCACCTCCGTAGTATAATCATTGGTAGCCGGGAAACTCATCATGCTCGCCTTTTTGTGAATAGTAACTTCGAAATCATTTACTCCTACCACCGGAGAAAGCGGCTTAACAATGGAAACAAAAAGTTTAGCGCTGTCGTCCAAAGCCGTGAGAGATTTCATTTTAGATAAAGCAGGCTGTAATACGTTTACATCTAATGATGCAGTACCTTGTAAACTATTTTTATTGTTCAATACAGTAATGTTTAATTTCCAAGTGTTGCCTGTACTGCTAGGCATTATAAATACCACTGCACAGTTAAAAAGAGCATCTGAAGGAGTCTCCGTCTCCGGATTCTCAAGAGGGCAAGAATGATTCATGCCGCCCATCATTGCCATCATAGGGCTCAGGGTAACTTGCGCATCAGTAAGGCGTTCGTTAGTTGCAGAATCGTAAAGGGCCAGATACAACTGATTATAACCGGAAAAGAAACTGTCTGCTGCGTACACATCTACCCTAGCCGAAGAGCCGCTGGCATAACCTGATGCCAACAGTTTGAGGTTGGCCGGAATGTTGTATTGATTGTGATTATGATTTTCCTTTTTGCAGGAGTTAAAAAAGAAGATTGAAATGATAACAGCCATTGCTGCCAAAAAATATTTTTTCATGACATTTTTTTAAGAGAAAACAAAAGATTCAAAAGATTATTAGAAGTACCGCGCAGCTAATACCCGTAGCAATGCCAAATGTTCGACCAACTACTTATCTGCTGAATATTTAACGCAGTTGAAAAAGTAGAAATTTATGCTGGCGGATGGAAAATATCGCTGCCATTGCGTGAATGGTAATGGCTGCTTAACGGATAGATTTTTGCAGAAACAGATTGAACATTCAAAACAAGCAACAAAGAATGCCCCGGCATATCCATAATAATTTCCTCCTGGTGAACGGGTGTGGCCGGTGTAGATGATTGCTCTTGTTTGTCCTGCTGTTTTAACTGCTTCATCAAGTAGCATTTGCCATTGCAATGCTTCGATTTATCCGTCCTGTTTTCGCAGATGGTTCGGATTATGTAATTCTTATTAACTAGATAGCTAATGAGAATGCCTCCCTTACCGGTACTTTCCACCATCACCCCAAGTGCTAAAAACAGCACCACTAAATAAGTAATTAGCCCCGATATTTTTCTCATCATTTCATTACAAAGATGAGGCAATAATAAGTATTACTAATATGATTGCCGTCAGTAATGCGTATGATTAAAACTATACGGAACTTTCAAGAAGTTAACATTTAAAACATCTTACTTTGTAAAAACTTCGTTGTACGGGTTTGTCCCGCAGAGCCCTATGTATGACACTCTGCGGGATTTCAAACCATAGACGTTGATTATCTTTTCAAACTAAGAACTTCCAAGCCGGCATTTTACTCCCTAACTGAAAAGCAGGATAACCATGCAAGTTAACGGGAACAAGTGCCACCGCTAGGATGGAACCATGGTAGTGGCAACCGACTATTCAAAGACTTTCAAGGGGCATTAACTACTTACAAAAGTAAGGTATGGATCTTTGGATATCATGAGCAGAATTTTTTTAGGGATATTTTATCGCAGTTTTAAATTAGCTCATCTCACTCGTACAAATTTCCCACGAATCACTTTCTCGGGACAGTGTAATTCATAGAATAAAAGACCCTTAGGGAATTTATCTAAAGGCACTGCTATTTTTTGACTAGCCGAAAGATTACTAATCAATACCAGCTTACCTTCTAAAGTTGTTAAATACAAGTCAGCGGTATAAGTGTGGGGCAAATAAATATCAAATGTAACATCCTCCTTACATGGATTCGGATACAACCTCACATAAAAATCTTTACTCTCAGTTTTCAAGGCATTCACCATGGTTACTTCAACACTATCACTCATTAGTGAAACACATCCGTTGCCATCAGTTACCTGAACCGAATAAAAGCCGGTTTGTGTAGCAATAAAACTTTGAGTGGTAATACCATTATGTATTACACCATTTCGGTACCAAGTGTAGGAAACTCCACTTGCCAGACAACTTACAGTGTCATCTGCAAGACCAACTTGCGGTATTGACGGAATCGGATAAACTGTTACGCTTTGCAAAACAGAATCAGAGGCATTTACATTACTTGCCAATAACTTTACATTGTAAACACCGCTTGAGGAATAGTTATGCTGTGGTGAAATTTGTGTAGAAGTATTGCCATCGCCAAAATCCCAAAAGAAACTGCTCACCGAGCCGGAAGAAGTATTATTGAACTGCACTGCGTTACCAACACAAACATTTGTGGCAGCAAAACCAGCCTGTGGTGCCTGTGGGCTACACCAGGTTATTTGCGAACTTATTGTTCCGTAGTTAACATCTATATATGGAGCGGTCGCAGGTGGAGTTAAATCGCAAAAGTCAAACGAGCCAAGCATTAAGCCTGCATTGCCCGATGAATCC
Source organism: uncultured Chitinophaga sp. (assembly GCA_964563185.1). Classification (GTDB taxonomy): domain Bacteria; phylum Bacteroidota; class Bacteroidia; order Chitinophagales; family LD1; genus Bog-950. The sequence continues at coordinate 20,148 of CAZLXD010000004.1, read as the reverse complement.
GCCACTACAAAACTTCCGAACAAGCCACTAACCGTATCAGCATTAAACCAATTAGAGTCAACAACTACAATTCCGTTATTGAAGAATGATGCATCGTGCTGAATGGAATCCGCATTTAAGAAGTTGCCGCCTACGCTAAGGTTACCACCTATTGCATTGTTAAATCGCCCCAGATTTAATAAGCTGTGCGCGCCAGTCATGGCACCGGTGTTGTTAAACTGGCTTAGGTTAAAGGCATCGAAGAATGTCATTGTTCCTGAATTACTCATCGTTCCCATATTGGCAAAAGCAATATGCTGCATGCTGCCGTCATTCGTAAGCCCCCCCATGTTCAGCATACTATCGGCTTGTATAACAGCCTGTAAGTTATTGTTAAAAATTCCGGCATTAGTAAAACTGTCAACCCCGGCAATTGTGCCATTGTTTATAAGCTTACCGCTAGTGAAAAATGTTGGTGTAACAATCGAATCGTTGTTGTGCAGAAAACCCATGTTATAAAAGCTATCCACTTGAATAAAGAGCCCATTATTAATGAGTGTATCACTGTTCTGAAATTTCTTTACTGACACTGTACCGCTATTATGCAAGTATCCCATGTTGTAAAAACTATCCACTTTATATACTACACCAGCGTTGATAAACTTTTTGTAGTTAGCAAAGGATTTCAGGCGTAGGGAGTCGTTATTGGTTAAACTTCCGGTTTGTAACAGCAAATACCTGAAGTTTACCTTTCCGTTGTTAACTAAGAACCCTCCGTTAATCATTATATCTCTTGCAGTATCCTGAATTAAAGATGCTCCTGAACTTATTGTAATGCCCCCTGAAGGAATTTGAAAACTGGTATTTAGTGTTACCTGATGATTGATAACTACCGTATACCCCGGAGTAGGCACACACATACAATTCCACGTAAAAGGGCTTAACCAAGGGCCGTTAGCAATACTTGTAGCCGACTGCGAAAAGCTATTCACCATAACGAGAAACATTACAAACACTAGATACAGTTTTTTCATTCTTCATTTTTTACAAATCTGCCTGTTGTTTACACATGATAGAATGACTCGTATCAAGCCTCGGATTGTGTTTTAATAGCTTTCTACTTATTAACCTATAAAGCAAATTCTCCATAACTACTATTTTGTACTTTTTTCCTTATACAACCTCATAGCGGCTAATGAGCAAAGTCAGTGATAGTATGAGAAGCGCGGAACACCTTTGCCTTTGATTTTTTACCGCTCTTTATATGAAAAAGATACTTTTAACAGCAGTCCCCCTGTTACACTTTGTATTCATCTTTTCTCAAACAGCCTTTGATGTGGGGTTACAGATAACCCCTCGTTTTGAGCAAAGAAGAGGATACCAAACCCTCTCGCCACCTGAGTCAAAGTCTGCATTTTTAATTTCTGAACGAGCACGGTTAAACATTGGATTCCAGTCGAAACATATTAAACTTTTTTTGGCACTACAGGACGTTAGGGTATGGGGTGATGTGGTGCAAACTACCGATGTTGCAGGCTTTGGAATGCATGAAGGCTGGGCTGAGATATTCATTAACGACAGCATTTCGTTCAAACTCGGCAGACAGGAAATTGCTTATGACGACCACCGACTGCTGGGCAACTTAGACTGGGCACAGCAAGCCCGCGCACATGATGCCGCTGTATTCAAAGCCCGCTATAGAAATATGACGCTACATCTTGGCGGGGCATTCAATCAGGCAAGCGAGGGTTTGTTCAGCACTTACTATGCACTCAATAATTACAAGGCGCTTGCTTATCTGTGGTACAATCACCGATTCATGGAAGACAAGATTAAAATCTCCTTCTACACAGTTGCCGATGGATTTAATGCCGATACATCATTACATAAAGAAAACGTTTATTTCCGCGGAACTACCGGCCCCATACTCAACACATCGTTCGGTGGGTTTAAGTCAACCACTTTCTTCTTTATTCAATATGGCAAAAACACTTTCAACAATAACATACTGGCTTACTTTGCTTCTACCTGGTTTGAATACACCATTCAAAAGAAGGTAATGCTTGGCATCGGTTACGATTTTCTTTCGGGCAACGATGCCTCCAACACTACTGATAAGCGCGACCATCGCTTTCACACACTTTATCCTACCAACCATAAATTTTATGGACACATGGACTATTTCCTTAATATACCGAAGGACAGTAAAGGGGGAGGATTGCAGGATGCTTACTTTAAAATCAATTATATACCGTGCTCAACAGGAAAGGTGGGGTTAGATGTTCACTACTTTTTATCTGCTGCTAAACTTAACGACCCTATTAATGCCGGGGAATATTTAAAACTTCCACTAGGGCTGGAGTTGGATTTATACGGCTCCTATAAACCACTTACCTATCTGGAAATAAAGGGCGGCTACTCCACCATGCTTGCTGCTACCCAATCATTAGAAGCACTGAATAAAGTGCCCGGAGGCAGCAGAAAAGAATTTGCAGGGTGGGGATGGCTACAGGTGAATGTAAATCCTACAGTGTTCCGGTGGGAGAAAAACAACGGCAAATAAACTTTTACCAATAAACAATTTCAATATGAAACCAATCAGAAAAAACAGGTTACTGCTGCTTGTTGCATTAGTGGTCTTAACCGGTGTGTTGGGGTTGCACTCCTGCAACAACAGCCAAAACAATGCAGATAATGTTGACCAACTTGCGCCAAAAAAGATGGAGAAAATTGTGGGGGAAGAGGTAGCCAAGCTCACTTCACCACCTATGGTTCCTCCTCCCATTACTCGCAAAAACGCTACTAAGGTGGTTGTCAATCTCGAAATTATTGAGAAGGAAATGCGCATGGCCGATGGCGTTACTTATACCTTTTGGACTTACGGAGGACAGTTCCCGGAAGTTTTATTCGCGTACGCGAAGGGGACTTTGTGGAGTTCCATTTAAAGAACCACCCCGATAATAAACTTCCTCACAACATTGACCTCCACGCGGTAACCGGTCAGGGAGGCGGTGCGGCAGCATCGTTTACAGCTCCCGGTCATGAATCTGTGTTTGACTTTACCGCCATGAATCCCGGACTTTATGTATACCACTGCGCTACTGCTCCGGTGGGTATGCATATCGCTAATGGTATGTATGGTTTAATTTTAGTAGAACCTAAAGCAGGGATGCCACCGGTGGATAAGGAGTTCTATGTTATGCAGGGAGACTTTTACACCAAAGGCTCCTATGGAGAAGCAGGCCTTCAGCCATTTGACATGGAAAAAGCCTTAACCGAAACACCAGACTATGTTGTGTTTAACGGATCGGTTGGAGCACTGACGGGCGACAATGCACTAAAAGCAAAAGTTGGCGAAAAAGTTCGCTTGTATATAGGCAATGGTGGCCCGAACTTGGTTTCCAGTTTCCATGTAATTGGTGAGATATTCGATAATGTTTGGCCCGAGGGAGGAACCACCCTCAACCATCAGGTGCAAACAACACTTGTTCCTGCAGGAGGTTCTGCCATTACCGAGTTTCGCGTGGATGTTCCGGGAAATTATGTTCTTGTTGACCACTCCATCTTCCGCACTTTCAACAAAGGAAGCCTTGGTATACTGAATGTAACCGGTGAAGAAGATAAAGCCATTTACAGTGGCAAGCTAGACGACCGCATCTATCAGCCGGAGGGTGGCGCCATTCAATCAATGCCGGACGAAGCAAAACCTGCCGAACCTGTTGCTAAAACCAAAGAGGAAAGAATTGCTGCCGGTAAAAACATTTATGCTGCCAACTGTCAGGCCTGCCACCAGGCTGATGGTAAAGGAATTCCGGAGGCTTTTCCTCCTTTGGCTAACTCTGATTTCCTGAATGCAAATCCATCGCGCGCATTAGGTATTGTGCTGAATGGTTTAAGCGGAGAGATTACGGTTAACGGAGAAAAATACAACGGGGTAATGCCTAAGCAAACATTAAGTGATGAAGCGGCCGCCAATGTAGTTACATACATACTGAATAACTTTGGCAACAAAGGCGGTGAATTGAAACCGGAACAGGCCAAAGCTGCACGCAAATGATTTGAAAAACGTATGAAGAAATGGTTGGTTATATTGACAGCTATCATAAGCAGCGTAGGAGCGCAAGCTCAATACACTAATGATGCTATGATGGTAACCATCAGGGGCGGCACTTATGTGCCGCTCTATTCTTTAGATACGGTAGCCGCAAGCGTGAAACCGTATGTATTGGATGTATATCCGGTTACTAACGGTCAGTTTCTTGAATTTGTGAAGAAGAATACGAGTTGGCAAAAAGGAAAAGTAAAGCAACTTTTTGCCGACTCTTCTTATCTGCGCAATTGGCAAAGTGCTTTATCATTTGGGAAAGATTCTGCGAAACTTGCAAATGCACCGGTGGTAAATGTAAGCTGGTATGCTGCTAAAGCTTTCTGTGAATGTTATGGTAAGCGCCTGCCCACTGTGGCAGAATGGGAATTTGCCGCCTTAGCCAGCGAAACACGGGTAAATGCCTCCACCGATTCAGGATTTTATCAGAGAATTATTGATTGGTATTCGAAGCCCTCTCACAAAAACTCCATAAAAAGTATAGGAAGCACATTCAAAAATTTCTACGGAGTTTGGGACATTCATGGCTTGGTATGGGAATGGACGCATGATTTCAACTCAGCACTTACTTCGGGCGAATCGCGCAGCGACTCCAGTTTAGATAAGGATTTGTTTTGCGGAGCGGGAGCGGTTAATGCTAAAAACCTGAAAAACTATGCCGCCTTTATGCGTTATGCCATGCGCTCCAGTTTAAAGGCAAAATACGCTGTGGGCAATTTGGGTTTCCGGTGCGCAAAAAACATAAATCAACAACCATGAACAAAATACTCACCATCTGTCTCTCGGCTTTTTGTTTGTTCTCCTGTACTACAAAGAAGGAATTTGTGTTGCCTGAACAACTGCCCGATAACTCCATTTTCAATCTGGACTCGAAATGGATAACACAGGAAGGCAAAACAGTGCAGCTGATAGATTACGGAGGTAGAATAAATATAGCCGCCATGATTTTTACCTCCTGCCGATCAGCCTGCCCGCGTATTGCAGCCGATTTAAAAAGAATTGAGGAATCGGTACAGAAAAAGCACAAGAATGAAATCGGCTTCTTGCTTATCTCTATGGATCCTGAACGTGATACACCCGATAAACTGAAACAGTTTGCACAGGACTACAAATTAGATTTATCGCGTTGGACGCTGTTAACCGGCAATAACGAAGATGTAATGGAAATTGCCAACGTGCTGGATGTGCGGTTTAAAGCCAGCAAGGAAAATGGTATTGACCACTCTAACATTATCCACGTAATTGACCCGGCCGGTGTGGTTGTCCATCAGCAGGTAGGGTTATCTATTGAACCGAGGGAAACGCTGAAGGCAATTGATAAATTGTACGAGTAATACCGTTCGTTAGTTTCCCAATAACTCCTGAAATAGATTAACATACATCTCCTTTATTGCTTGGCACGAAAATCCTTTCTCAATAGCGCGTCTGCCATTTACCTCCAATTTACGCCTCCAGTCTTCCGAGTCAATCAGTATGGAGAGTTTATCAACCCATTCGCCTTCATTATTTGCTAAGAATCCATTCTCCCCTTCGCAAATAATTTCCTTGTTAGCACCAATGCCCTGCATAACAACCGGAATGCCTAATGCCATACACTGCAAACCCTTCATGCCGCATTTTCCGCGTGTCCATTCATCATCGGGCAACGGCATAACGCCTATATCAAAAGATGAAATAACCGGCACCTCTGTATCGGGTGAAAAACTGATGCTCTCTATACCCAGTTCTTTATTTACATAGCCCGGCAAGCCATACACCTTAAAACCAATCGCGCTTCCGTATTTTCGTATAAGTTTCCTGTATACAGGAATTATCATTTCAAAATGCTTTATAGTAGTTACACTACCGCACCACCCAATTACTACCGGAGCATCTTCCTTTAGTGTTTTCTTATTAAAAGTGTAGATGTCTAAATCAAGCGTAGATGGAACTACATGAACATTACTATTAAACTGGCGGGCATACCCGGCTAAATGGCTGCTACCTGCTAATACTAAATCGGCCAGAGCCATTATCTCATTTACCTTTTTCGGACGTTTCAACCATCCTAACGTTTTGTTACCTGCTGATACATCAAAATTCCAAATGGCATCATCAAAGTCGAAAACAATCTTCGCACCACTTTTTTTAAGCAGCCGCTCGAAGATGGTTGTGCCTGTCATGAAAGCCTCGCGGTAAATGAATATGATGTCAAATTGCTTTGCCCGCCTCACATCTTTCCATCTGCGTACAATTGCTTTTAGAAAAAGAAGGAACTTTTTAAAATAGTTTGCCGCAGCATAAAAATCCTTATCCTCTTGCTCATTCTCCAGTAACGGAGAGTAAACACATTCAAAACCTGCTTTTTCCAGAAATGGCACATACTGTTCGCAACGAAAACGCTGCCCTCCTGAGCGGTTAAAGCGATGTTGGACAATGTAGAGTATTCTCCCGGCAGGCTTCCGGTTCATAAAAAGTTTATGTGTTGTGGATGCCAGTTAATATTTGCAAGCAAGGTGTTTTGTCTGTGAAACCTGCATAGCGGCATACATTCCGAAAAGTCGCCTATGCTGTTGTATACCCTGTTTCTGGTTTCTGTGTCATTCCATATTTCCTGAAAGGTCCGCTCCTTAATATTTCCAATGGAGAATTTTTTATTCCCCCGCATGTGGCAGCAAATCCACACATCGCCTGTAGCACCAATAACGCATGAAAAGTAAACACCCGTGCAGTGCTTGTAGTTTCTCTTTGCGCTATCGGTATTCATGTTTCGATACTTGGCAGCAGAAATAAAAACACGATAAGTTTCTGTTTCAAATGCTTTGGCTCTTTGGTAGTCAGCCTCATCCCATTCAATAACATGCTTTTGAATTCGAGTATCGTCTGTTAAGAAAGTTACAGGCCGAAACTGAACATAATCAACACCAAGGCCACTGAATACTTCGGCTGCTTTTGCCAAATTCCCTGAGCCCACTGTTTCTGTAAGTATTCCTATACCAATTGTGCAGTTTGAATTCAATCTCTTTTTTGCTTCTACCGTCTTTTCAATGTTTCGGTAAACCTTAGTAAAGCCATCTACCTGCTTTGAACGGATGTATGAATCTTTGTCGAAAGCATCCACCGAAAATCTAACCCAAGTGCAATTTTCCACCATACATTCAGGAGAAAAGTGCCGAAGTCCATTAGTGATAAGTGCTACATCTAATCCGGATTTTTTTGCCAGTTGTAACATTTCAGCCAAACATGGATGCATGGTTGGCTCGCCACCTCCGGTGAATGTTATAGATTTTGTGCCCATGCTGGCGAGCTGTTTAATTGTATCAGTTGCAATGCTGTGTTCTAGCGATTGATTACAGGAGAGTCTGTAATCTTCGTTAGTACAATAAGGGCAATTCAGGTTGCACTCATTTGTCAAATCAAACTCAATGGATACAGGGGCAGGAATTTTCCCATCGCGCAATTCTTCCATCGCCTTAGTATGCCATAGTATTTTATCGCCACTAAACGGTCCGGCAGCATTATCGTATGGTAGTTGCAGAGACATAGTAAGATTACCTTCCTTCATAAACACAGCCCGAAGTGTCCGTTTCCTTCAAGTGTATTTTGCAAAGTTGCGGAAGGAGTGGTTTAATCCTGTTCCATAGCCAAATGGTAATATTTTCGGCTGTCGGGTTTTCAAGTCCTTTTACATTGTTAAGCACCTGATGATCTAACTCTTCCACTATTGGCGCAATCGCCAGTTTGATGTCGTGAAAATCAACTACCCAACCGCTTTCGGGGTTTACTTCTCCCTGCACGTAAATAGTAAACTTGTATGAGTGCCCGTGCATGTTGCGGCATTTGTGATTTTCAGAAACACGTTGTAGATAATGTGCAGCTTCGAAACGAAATGTTTTATATATCTCCATTCAATTCAAATAATCGCCAACCTAAAGTTTAATCCCAAAAAAAGCATAAGAACTGCAATAGTAGTAACAGCTGCAATATGCCATGCCAACAATGCAAGGTTATGCCGCGAAAGTTTAGGAATAATAAACAGACGGGCATGTATAGCTAACGCAAATGTTACGAACAAGAGTATCAGTTTTATACCAATATGTGTATGTGCCCGGTCTTGAAAAGTAAACCACTCCGACACGGGCATATAGATAACAGCAATCATTACTCCCGTAATAACCTGAAGCAATAATGCGGGAATGCCCACACGCTCATAATGACCTTCGAACTCACGAACAATTTCCGGCTCCCCTTTATTAAGCGCTTTGGGTAATACCGATAATGCCAACACCAAATGTCCGCCTACCCAAACACAGGCACCTAACGTGTGCAGCAATATCAGGTACTTCAATCCCATATCTATTTCAGTTTCTCAAATTTAGCCTGGAAAAAGCGCAGATACTTAGGTTCGTAAATCATTTTTAGCCCTTTGATGCTTTTCCGCTTTCTGAACACATTGAAAGTGGATTCAGCAATTACATCCATGTGCGCCTGCGTGTAAACTCTGCGTGGTATGGTAAAGCGAACAAGCTCCAGTTTAGGGTAATAGTTTTCACCATTGGGTTTTCTTCCGGCTGATACAATGCCGCGCTCCATCGTGCGCACGCCCGAGTCAATGTAAACTTCCGCGGCCAGTGTTTGTGCGGGATATTCGTCCTGCGACAGGTGGGGAAGAAATTGTTTCGCATCTACAAATATTCCATGCCCGCCAATGGGTTTCACAATCGGAATACCATACTCCATCATTTTGTGCCCGAGGTATTCAATTTGTCCCACGCGGGCTTTTATGTGGTTGTCGCTCAAACTTTCTTCAATACCAATGGCCATAGCCTCCATATCTCTGCCGGCAAGCCCACCGTAGGTATGCAACCCTTCGTACACCACCACTAAATTTCTGGCCTCTTCAAATGCATCCCAATCATTTATGGCCAGAAAACCTCCAATGTTCACCAGTGCATCTTTCTTGGCGCTCATGGTGGCACCATCGGTGCTGGTTTTGTTTCCTGCTCGCTCATGGCTTATGTTTTAGGTGAACAATCGGAGTCAAAAGTCCGACCGTTTTGCCCGTTAGCCCATGAGGGCACTCAAAGGCATGAATGTTTTTTCGTACTGATTGGGGTGAGGAAGAGAAGAATGCGCAAAATTCTCGGTTGATGGCGCAAAACCCCGCACATGTCCGTCATTGCGAACCGCAGCGGAGTGGAGGTGAAGCAAACTCCGATACCAATACCGTCATTGCGAGGAACGAGGAACGAGTGACGAAGCAATCTCCCGAAAGCAAAACCGAGATTGCTTCAGCATTTATCTGTTTATGTTTTGGTAATGCTTCGCAATGACGCGTTGTGTGGGGCCTTCCAAACTGCTGTCGCGTTTGGAACTCCTTGTAATGACAGCACCTTTTACAATAAAAAAGCCCGCTGCTTTTAAACAGCGGGCTTGCCACAGGAAACGGCCACTATTTCTTATACCCCAATTTCAATTTGCCAGCTGCCACCCATAGGGCTGTTGTTGTATATGTTCAGGTTACTATACTGCTCAAAACGGAAATCGGCAATAGGCACATCGAGGGTTTCACCGGCATTTACCGTAAACTGCGGGCCGGGGCCGGGTAATTCGCTGGGTGTACCTGCCGAATAAAACGTAAGGCCGATGCCCCCTGCCGATGTGTTTTTAAGGCGCAATACCGTGGCAGGGGTGGTTTCCACCTCCTGCACCATGCTGTTAATATTTACCACCTGCCCCGCAGCTATGTTGCCGCCTATGGTTACAGGGCCTTCGTCATCATCGCCCGTATCGCGCAGCAAACTCATATCAAAGTAGCGCTCCACCTGGCTTAAGTTGTGGCGGTGCAAAAACATCAGCTGGCCGAGCACCCCCATCAGTTCGTTTGCCAGCAGCACCCGCTGGTTATCGCGCAGGTCGGCTATTTCGCCCACACTGCCCTCATCGGTTTGCTGGGCAAGGCGCGCAGCCAAAGCCGTATTGTAAAAACTGCTTACCAGCGCTGCCACCCCTGCCAGTGCCGGGTCGGCAGTGGTTTTTTGCGCCAGCGTGCCTAAGGCGCTCAGCCGGTTTTCGTAAGTACTGCTTATAAACGGAGTGCGCTTGTTGGGGAAAATAGCTACCTCCTGCGGGCTGTCCTCAATATACACCGCCCGTATGGGGCTTTCCCATTCGCGCAGCTTTTGCGGCAGTTGCTCCAGCAGGTCTTCAAAGTTATCGGTGGCACCGCGGTAATCGCCCACGCGGTAATCGTATTGCTCGTAAATACTGCGGTAAGCCAAAAACACCGGCTCGTAAACACTAATAATAGAAGCTATAATGGGGTTGCTTTCTTCGGCTTTCAGCTTGGCGTGGGTATCGGTGCTGAGCGTAAGCATTTTGGTGTGGCTATACCGTGTGTTCACGGCAAAGGTGTTAATCAGATAACGCCATACTTTTTCGGTACTCATAAACTATTGATTTGGTTAAGTAAGGCTTTGCTGCATGGGCTTTTGTTTTTAAGTATCAGACAATGGCATAACGCTGCGGGCTTAGTGTATAGTATGCCGTTTTAAGGTTTTTAAGAAAAATGACATTTCTGTGACAATTGTCTTTTTGTAACTGATTGAAAATCAAAATAACGAGTACTCGTTATGGCTCCGCATTCCATGCGGAGAGGCTTCGGCACTCCGTTTTACCTCCGCATAAAATGCGGAAGCACTTTAGAATTCTGATTCATCTCCGCATAAAATGTAGAGGCACTTTGGGAATCTGTTTTAGCTCCGCATAAAACGCAAAAGCACTACGGAATTCTGCGTTAGCTCCGGGTTAAGTGCGAAGCCGCCACGGAACTCCGGGTTGGCTCCGCGTAAAACGAGAAGGCAGTTTGGAGGAAAAAGTTAACCCGGTATAAATGGCTGCGCGGCAGATAAGTTGTTCTACTCCTTCGGAGTTGGATATTTATAGCCAATGATTGACTATAAACATCCGACCGCATCGCGGTTGTGTGGGCTTCCTGCTCCTGCCAAACAAAACAACCGAGCCATAAACCAAAGCTATAAGCCTAAGTAACAAACGGCACAAAGCCCTGCGGTAACAAAGTACCAAGCGGCATTGGCGGCAGAATCGCGCAAGCCCGCCTGTTTACTTTTCAAAACGCTCCATGTAAGGAAGCATAACCGCATTTCCGTTAAGCACAAACTTTAAACGGTAAAAGTCAATATTGTCTTCTACCCATTTATCGGCTGCCTTCCAATCGCGGAATACATCATTGGTAACCAAAAGGCAATGGTGCTTTTTAACATGGTTAATAAGGTAGAGGTCAGCCGGTATGCCCACAGGAGTATCGGAGTATTTACAAAGTGCCTTAATCTCTTTCAGCAGTTCTTTATCGCTTACCTTATGAATGAGATTAAAATCGGAGATAACATGAATATCCTCGAAGTGATACTCATCGCGCAGTTTCTTCACCAAAATCAATATGTTCTTCAGTTCGGCTGTAAACTTTCCGGCTTTTCTATCTTTTAAATTGGAGTTGTGCGCCACATTACTGCCATCTACCACCACCTTCCGCAGTTTTACATGAATGGTCTCGAAAATATTGGTAGCCGAATGAAAGGTGCCGAAGTGCTTCACCTTATCGTTGTTAATCAAAAAGTTCTTTACATCCTCCTCTTTGCGCAACCTTTTGCTGTACCAGGCGGGCAGTTTCATTTCGCCCTTATCGCTGGGGCGCTTGTATTCTTCCTCCGTTTTCAGGAAAAAAGTATATAGTTTTTGGAATTCTGTTTTTGAGCCGTTCTCTAATTTAGAAGCAATGTTTATCAGCAGTAACTCATCGAAAGTACAGTTGGGGTAAGCCGTGTAGTGCAAATCCTGATACTGCTTTAGCTCGTCCCAGGTAGTAATGTTGTTCTGCTTTGCCAGTTTAAACTCATCCAGCGTATTAAAGTTCCCTTTTCGGAATGTTTCAAAATCGCGCTGGTTGTTCAAGCCCTTTTCAATGGCTAACTGATGTTCAATGGGGTCAACAAAACCGGCTTGCCAAACTTTCAGGAAGTGGGCGAAATCGGTAAACGATTTTGAGGAGGCATATTCAAATAACGCTCTGGCGCTTTGCATGTCCTCCATTTGTGGCAGGGCGGCATCCTGTTTGCGCAAGTCGTCAAACCGCAAATAGCCTTCTATATATCCTGCGGCTTTTATTTTGTCAAACTCAGCAGCTTCCGTAATGCCGCTGGCTATGGCAACTTCGTACTCATCAAAGGTGTTGCACTTTTTACTCAGGGCATCGTAAAAGGTAACCGCATCGGGAAAACCGTTTTCGGTGGAGTGCTGATAATCTTCGAGCGTATTAAAGCCTGTAGTTTGGCAAACATAGAGCGCTCCTTTGCTTGCCAGTGCAAAAAGCGGACTTTGTTTTTCGGGGTCGGCAGCAAGTATAATCTGACGGATGTGGTTGGCATTGGTGTAGTGAACAAACTCCTGCAAAGTTTCCAGTTCTATAATCTGTTCCGCTTTTCGGATAACGGCACGGTAGTAGTCGTATTTTTTTCCTTTCATGCTGGTGGTTGTTTAAAAGGTTAAAGTTGAAGCGATTTTTTATCCAGGTCTTCTATTGCCTCATTTAAATGCATGAGCGGTTGATTGAGCAGAAGTAAAACAGATTTTTGTCCCTTGCAGTTTTCGGGGAGGTTTTGCTCAAACGCATGTAAACTTTGCTTAGGCACCATACCGCTCCATTCCATAAAGTCCCAGGCGGTTTGAGCGGAACAGATGGCGAGATAATTAACGCTGTCAAAATCCTTACGTACAGCTTCGTAAGTTTTCTGCAACAAATGGCTGTTGGCTATACGCGATTCAATGGTGGGCAAAAAAGACAAGAGCCTATCAGTAAAAAAGCGGGTACAGTTCGCAAAGTTTTGCGCTGCAAAATCTTCCGCTTTTAACTGGGCAGACCAATCGCTTACCGCCTCGCGAAAGGGCTGCATATCGCAAAAAATCTCCTGCCTTATGGCTTTCAGCTCCGTAGCTGTAAATGCTCCCAGCGGAGGTAGATGAAAAAGGCGAAAGGTAAGCATGGAGGTGTTGGTGTCAGCCTCATCGTAGGAACTGACTACGATGTTTTGTTGCTGTGCAAATTCCCAAAATGGAGTAGTAAAACAATAAAGTTCATCCTGTTTTGTCCATTTGTTGCTGAGTATTTCGCTGTAAGCCACAGCACCGTCTCCGGTAAACTCCGGCTGTTCGCTGCTGGAGCCCCACAAAGAAATAAAGCCTTCATCCACTAAACAGGTAAGCCCGGTAAATCCGATCTTAGAATAGACGTTGCGCAGTTCTTGTTTACTGCTTTCGTACAGTTGGTCTAAAGCTTTCTCGCATTTTTTACGGGCAATAATAAGTTGAGGAGGCGGATGTTTTATGCGATGCTTATCTTCATAGACAATTTCGAATAACTGTTCTGCCTCTTTTAAAATCTTAGGGTCAGGCATGCGGGAACAGTAGTCGAGCACCATCTTCTTTTTAAGCCACGCTGATGGTTTAGCCGCCCACTGGTTTTCAAAATCAATAGCCATAAAAGTAGTACCCGCTACCAACACACTGTCGCCTACAAGAAAGGAAGCGCGAATGCAATGCGAATCGTTCGGCAATGGTAGTTTTGACTTGTGATGATTAATACAGCTGATTTGCAACATAGCAATGCCTTTATTCCGAATATAATGTAGTTTTTTATTGTTTAAGTATTTCTCCTTGCAGTCTTTCGCAGAGAACTCTGTGGCAACCTACAGATATGGCAGATTTGTAATCACCTAAAGGCGAGCACCTCGCTCGTGCCAACCACAAAAAAACGGAAGTTGCCCGGCAAGCAGTATACAGGCCCTAAAGGAAGCGGGCTTTAACTATCAAATACAAAGTATAAGGTAAGTGGAGGCTAAATTCAAACACGCAGGTTTAGCCATTTTACGTTTCCCTTCCTCAAATTCTCATTTCTCTGCATAGTCCACAATACCATACTCCTGTGCAAACCTTCATTGCTCTATTCCGTGCAGGTTATAGTTTAATTCTCAAATTCGTTTTTGCCATGTGGAAGAATTTTCAAAAACGTATCAAATTCATCCCTCCATTTTTCAGGAGTGTATATTTTGTTGCGGGTGTAATCTTTACTGTTTGGATGTGCTTTTTTGATGAGAACAACTTTATTACCCAATACCGCAGGCATACCGAACTTTCCGACCTGTTGGAAAAGAAAGATTACTACGTAGAGCAGATTGCCAAAACCGATAAGGAATACAAGGAACTGACCACTAACCCCGCTACACAGGAAAAATTTGCACGCGAACACTACTGGATGAAGCGCGACAACGAAGATGTTTTCGTGATTGTGGAAGAAAATTAGACGCTACGCTCCCTTCACCACATTTTTTATAAAAGGCGATTTCGCCAGCAGCCAAATAATCGCTCGGTTTATTAAACTGATTGGAAAAGGTAAGGGTCGAATAAAATCCACAAACAATACCACGCGTATTTCATCGCTATTGTTCCATGCCTCGTGCAAATAGGAATCATCAAACACCAAACTCTTTCCGTTTTCCCAATGCCGTACTTCATTTTCAATGCGTATACCACACTTGTCTTTCTCCTTCGGAATCTTCAATGCTAAATGATACCGCAACACCCCTTTGTAAGGTCCGCGGTGCTCCGTGAGCCTGGTATGCGGTTCAAGTATCGAATAAAAAGCCGTCAGCATTCCCGGAATTTTCCGCACCGCTTTGTCCGTAACAGGGCAAACACTACAGTTTTTCTCTACGCGCTCCCCGTAAGCATAAAAGAAGAAACTCTTCCAGCGATTACCGCTAACAATCCGCTCCTGCTCGGCCGATAATTTCTTTAATTCAGGAACACTTTCATAGTTCTTCAACACAGCTTCCAACTCAGCAGTAATAGCATTGGCATTCGCTTCTACTTCCTTCACCCAGGCAAAATCATTCACATCAAAAAAGCGTTCCTTGCCTGAAGCCTTGCTAATAAAAAACTCCGCCACAGAAATAACCACCACTCCGGTGCGGCTTATCATTTTATAAAGAATAGAGTCGGGCTTCATACAGTTACGGCAGCAGCAAAGTAAAATATCCATTACTTTGCGCGAAGTATGAGCGAAATTATTTCTCTATCTCCCCAACACTGGAAAGATTACGAACTGATAGACTCCGGGAACTTTCTTAAACTGGAACGCTTTGGGAGCTACATTACCATTCGCCCCGAGCCGCAGGCTGTTTGGGACCCACAACTTTCCAACAGGGAGTGGGATAAGCGCGCGCACGTTAAGTTCATTCCCCGTTCCTCATCGGCAGGCGATTGGAAAAAGCTGAAACAAATGCCCGACCAGTGGCACATTAAGTATCAAAGCGCGAAGTTCAAAAATCAAAACCCTAAGGAAATCGCCTTTCGGTTGGGGCTTACTTCTTTCAAGCACGTTGGAATATTTCCTGAACAAGCTGTTAACTGGGAATACATTGCCGACAACATTGGCAGAATGAAAACTTCCACCCCTAAGTTTCTAAACCTGTTTGCCTATACAGGCGGAGCCTCGCTGGCAGCCCGTGCAGCCGGTGCCGAAACCTATCACCTCGATTCGATTAAACAGGTAGTTACCTGGGCAAAAGAAAACATGGAACTAAGCAATCTCGACAATATTCGTTGGATTGTAGAAGATGCCTTAAAGTTTGTAAAGCGCGAAGTAAAGCGCGGCAATAAATACAACGGCATTATTCTGGACCCACCCGCTTATGGCCATGGACCCACCGGTGAAAAATGGAAACTGGAAGACAGCATTAACGATATGATGAAGAGCGTGCTGCAACTGCTCGATGAAAAAGAGTACTTTCTGATACTGAACGCTTACTCGCTTGGTTTCTCCTCTATGATATTGGAAAACTTAGTAACGCAGAATTTTAAAGCAAAAAATGTTGAGAAGGGAGAGTTGTTTTTAAAAGACAGCTACAACAAGCCGTTGCCGTTGGGTGCATTTGTACGGTTTGCAAATGTCTAATCAAATCCGCGCATAATTTTTTCCAGCAGGTCGTTAAGTTGTTTGGCTTCGGTATCTTTTAATCCTTTTAAAGGCTCCTGTAGGGGCAGTTCCACTTTATCAATCTGGCTCAACATATTTAACCCTTTTGGGGTAATTACCACATCTACCGCACGCCTGTCCTTTTTACTCGGAACCCTATCTACCAATACCGCTTTACGTAATCGCTCTACTATACGCGAGGCATCACTCATTTTATCCAACATTCGTTCGCGTATGGTATTTATAGTACCGGGTGCAGGATGCTGTCCTCGTAAAATGCGCAATACATTAAACTGTTGCAGCGTTACCCCAAATTTGCCGAACCCCATTTCGAAATGAGCTGTAAGTAAATTGCTGGTATAAAGAATACTTACAATTGTTTTGTGCTTTTCATTATTGAACTTGCTTTGTTTAATCCGTTCTTCAAGGCTGTTCATAGTCTTTCGGGGTTAGTTACAAATGAAAAGTAATACTTATTTAACCATTCTGCATTAACGGATGCAGGCTACTTTGCCTTCAGCGGTTACTGCTATCAGAACAATCTCCTTAGTAGAGAATATAGCTGCAGGTTGAAAGTAAGTCAAGCCGGCTGTCGAAATCTGCCCGGTTACAGCCAACGCACTATTTATCAGATAAAGATTTTTTGAAATGGAGTCGGTGGCTGATAGCAACGCATTTTGGCCATTGTCCTGTACAGATAGGTTGCGTACTGTTCCGCTCTTTAACCCGGCTGAAGCTTTAAAATTTCCGTCACCGTTATATGCCCTTACAGCATTGCCCGAAGCATATACATATTGATAGGTGCTATCGCTTTCAGCAAAGGCAGTGAAAGCTGTAGCCGAATCCATCAATTGTGTTGTAGCTGCAACTCCTTCGGCATTAACGGTAGTCAGTTGGTTTCCTGCTGCTGATAGAAATACAAAGCCATCTTTTAACTGCACAAACGCAGGGTAGCCCTGCACGTTATCCATATTTTCGGCATTCCAAAGTTTATTTCCCCGGGTATCTAACAACCACAGGGTGCCGCTGTTGTTGCATGCCCAGAGCATATCTTTTCCGTTGTGTTTAAACACGGTAACAGGATGCTCCACCACACCAACTCCCCCGCGCGGGCTCCAGCCGGGAACTGGTTTGCCGGTTAACTCATAACCATAAATGCCTCCGTTGGCGCAGGGTATAAAGAAACGGGTGGTTTTTCCGTTATCATCATTCCAAACTGTCATGCCCGCTGTAGCTGTTGAACTGAGGCGTAAAGGATAACCTGCCACATTATTACCGTTTGCATCTAACAGAAAAACCTTTGATGCCGAGTTGAATGAATACTGCAGGCCTCCGTTACGGTAGTAGTCTACCTGTGTTACTCCGCTGATAATCTTCTCGCCAGTGTAATGCGTAAACAAAATTTCGCCTGAGGCATTTATCAGGTATACATTTCCCGCTGTATCCTGTGCGAGTATTTCTTTGCTGTCGGTATTTGTTTCTATTATACTTAACATGTTAGCGGCTGCTGTTTTTAGTTGCAGTTTCCACAACAAGCCTTGTGTGGTTGTAGATGTTTGACCTGTTTTGAAAGTCACCTCCACTGTTTTTATTTGTTTTTCCTGTCTGGCGGTAAGCGTTACCTGTGAGAAATTATTTAAGAAAGAAGCGGTAGTAGAACCGGAAGATGTAAATGAATTGATAATAGCAGCCGAGCGCTGTGAGTTTACATACAACCAACGGTTACCCGACTTTTTGGAAATTCCCACTCCTTGCTTATAAAGCGTTTTTCCGGTGCTAATGTTTTCTATGGCCAGCTTCATTACATCGGCATTATTTGCAAAAACTACCGCACCGTTCATAGTGGTAAAGTAGGGTTCATTCAACCTGCAAAACTGATTGCCGAAAAAACGGTTCAGCATTTCACCTCCCTTCATTCGAAACACAGGGCGGTTCATAAAAGTATCTGTAGCAATTTTCGATGCTCCTTCAGCACTTAGTAAGTTCATCAATGAGGCTTGTGCCTGCTTTTCATCCGCAGTAGATATCAGCAACAAGTTCTGCTCGGTGTAGTTTCCCGATAAAGGCTCCAGTGTTACAAAGGCACGGAAATCGCCCACCCATGAGCGGAAAAAACTTCCCGTTAAATCATCGCCATAAGTTGCCGTATCGTTTACGGCTACATCAGCTACTGCGGCATTGAAAGGGATAAACGGTAAAGCCGCCTGCAAAGAGGTATTCTTCGTTTTATCTTCATCATCCTTTGCTTCGGTAAGCACCGCCCCGCTCATTTGTATCCCGTCATTCTTAAACTGACAAGAAAACACCCCCCAATCTCCCGCTTTCTCAAAATCGCTGAATACAGTTGCATACTTTACATCTATCAACACAGGCCATATAACCCCCAGTCTTGAAAGGTTTATATAAAACTTAACATCGACAGGGTTGCTGTGATGTTGCCCCGCATGGCAGAAAGATTTTTGAGAAGCAATGTTGTTATCGGTTCCTAAAACACTTAAAGAAGATTCGGTAAGGAAAGAAGTATAGCTGAGCAACAGCAGCCCTTTGCTGAAAGCTGCCGTAATGTTGCTACCGTTCTTCAGCTTTACTTCCAGCACTTTGTTGCCTTTAAAAATCCGCATGTTTACGCTTTTTACATTCGCCACCTGTTGAATGTTGTTCAAAATGGTGTTGTCATTTACACCGGCTAGTGGTGTAACAAAAAGGTAATCGTATCTACTGGCCGAAGTAAGGTGTAGCGATACCACCGTGTTTCCCGATAGAACTTCCTGCAATAAAGCTTTATCGCCCGAAAATACAGAGGCTATTCCAATCAGTTCGCTTCGCAACTGGTTATATGCTTCTGTTTTTCTCAGTTCAGCGCCAGCCAGGGTATTTTGCAATTCTTTATCAAACTCGTTCCAGGAGTTTACACGCAACACCGCTACTGCACTGGAAGGCACCGCTTGGTAACTATCAGGCTGGCGAAGGAAAAACCAGGCCGCCACCGCTGCCGCAAGGGCAGCTACCGTGGCTACGGAAATCAGAACTTTACGCATAGGCATTATCAATAGCGCAAATGTATTTTGATTTACTTCGCACTGTTCTTTCATTTTTCAAATGCTATCTGTGCAAAAAATTTTCCTTGTAATAACCGCGCTTGCCGGCCTAACAGCCGTAGCATTAGGTGCCTTTGGCGCTCACGGGCTTAAACCTTATTTAGATATCAACCAACTAAACATGTGGGAAAAAGGGGTGCAGTATCAGGTGTATCACACTCTCGCCATATTTATGTGCTATTTGTTTTTGAAGAAGGATTACAGTGCCCTTATCCGCAATGCGGCCATTTGTTTTACGCTTGGCATACTGTGCTTCAGCGGCTCGCTTTACCTATTAGCCACCCGCGAACTCACGGGTATTCCTACACTTATACTTGGACCTGTTACCCCTATAGGCGGTTTCTTTTTTATTGCCGGCTGGGGATTGGTGTTAGTGCAGGCTGTAAAAAAAGATTAGAAGTTACACAGCCGATTCAAACTGCTTTAGGAAACGAATATCGTTTTCGAAGAAGAGGCGTAAATCGTTGATTTGATACCTAAGCATGGTAATACGTTCTATGCCCATACCAAAGGCAAAGCCGGTGTATTTCTTTGTATCAATTTTGCAGTTCTCCATCACAGCAGGGTCAACCATTCCGCAGCCTCCAATTTCTACCCAACCGCTATGCTTGCATACCGGGCAGCCACTGCCACCGCACACAAAGCACGAAATATCCACTTCGGCACTGGGTTCTGTAAAAGGGAAAAACGAAGGGCGGAAACGTATTTCCACATTGCGGCCGAACATTTCCTGAGCAAAGTAGAACATGGTTTGCTTCAGGTCGGCAAACGAAACGTTCTCGTCAATGTATAAACCTTCTACCTGATGGAAGGTGCAGTGCGCACGGGCCGAGATAGTTTCGTTGCGGAAAACACGCCCCGGGAAGATATACTTCATGGGCGGTTTCTCGCTTTCCATTTTGCGTATCTGCACACTGGAGGTCTGTGTGCGCAGCATC
>CAZLXD010000003.1:0-48333 GCA_964563185.1 uncultured Chitinophaga sp. | reverse complement strand
TTCGTTATGCCGCTGAACCGTTTTTCTTTTCGCACGCCAAAGAGAAAGGCTCGCGAAAAGTATATGCCGATGTAATGAAGTACTTTGTAATAGTATGCGTATTTGTGTTTTTGCTGGTAATGCTTTACCTGCCCTGGCTGCAACTTTTTGTAGGCAAGGAATTCAGGGTTGGTTTGGGTGTTGTGCCCATACTTTTAATGGCCAACCTTTGTTTGGGTGTTTACGTTAACCTTTCTATTTGGTATAAACTTACCGATAGAACTTTAACGGGTGCCTGGGTTTCGGTGGGCGGTGCTGTACTGACATTGGTGCTGAACTTTCTTTTGGTTCCTACTATGGGTTATATAGGTTCTGCCTGGGCAACACTGGCTTGCTATGCAGGCATGGCTGTTGTTTCTTACGCGCTTGGGCAAAAGTATTTTCCGGTGCAGTACGACTTAAAGAAGATAATCGGATACACCGCTTTGGGCATTTTGCTTTGGTTGGGTTTTAATGAAGTAACAAGCCGCTTGGCGCAGGTTCCGTTCTGGTTTCCGGCAACCGGTATTATGCTTTTATTTGGTGTGGTAGTGTTTTGGTTTGACGGGCGCAGCCTGCTACTCCGCGCTACAAAAGCCGCGAACGTTTAAATTTTATCTTTGCCCGCCTTTATGCAAATCAACATAATTAATAAGAGCAACAACCCGCTGCCGGCTTACGAAACAAGCGGTTCGGCAGGCATGGATATTCGCGCTTTTGTTGAATCGGAAATCAGTTTAAAGCCCTTTGAGCGAAAACTGATTCCTACCGGTTTGTTTATTGAGCTGCCCGAAGGCTACGAAGCCCAACTGCGCCCCCGTAGCGGCCTTGCTTTTAAGCACGGCATAAGCCTGCCTAACTCTCCGGCTACTATTGACAGCGATTACCGCGGAGAAGTAAAAGTGGCGCTTATCAATCTTTCCAACGAAGAGTTTATTATTAAAAACGGTGAGCGCATAGCCCAAATGATAATTGCCCGCCACGAAAAAGCGGAGTGGATTTCCGTGCAGGAAATTTCGGAAACCACGCGTGGTGAAGGCGGCTTTGGCAGCACCGGCAAACATTAATATTCACCTAACAACCATTAACCAAATAGCATGAGAATTATTATTCCGATGGCAGGATGGGGAACCCGACTAAGGCCGCATACCTTAACTGTTCCCAAGCCTATGTTACCCGTTGCCGGCAAACCTATAGTGCAGCGTTTAGTGGAAGATTTAATGTCGAGCACCGACCAGAAGGTGGAAGACATTGTATTTATCATCCGCGAAGATTTCGGTACAGCTATTGCGGAGCAGCTTTTAAAAGTTGCTACTGATTGCGGAAGCAAAGGCCACATCCGTTATCAGGAGCAACCGCTGGGTACGGCACACGCCATTCTTTGCGCGGGCGACTTTTTGGAGGGAAATGTAATTGTGGCTTTTGCCGACACACTTTTCAAAAGCGACTTTAAAATAAATGCCGAACACGATGGGGTAATTTGGGTACAAAAGGTGGCAAACCCCGCTGCCTTTGGTGTGGTGAAGTTAGATGCCGATGGAATTATTACCGACCTGATTGAGAAGCCGAAAGATTTTGTTTCCGACTTGGCCATTATTGGTATTTACTATTTCAAAGATGGCGCTTACCTGCGTAGCGAAATGCAGTATTTGTTAGATAACGACATCCGCGAGAAGGGAGAATACCAACTGACCAACGCGCTGGAGAACATGAAGGCCAAGGGGGCTAAATTCCGCAAAGGCGAAGTGATAGAATGGCTCGACTGCGGAAATAAAGATGCCACCGTGTACACTAACCAGCGTGTGCTGGAGTTTATTAAAGACCAGCCGCTGGTAAGCAGCAAGGCCGTTGTGGAGAATTCCGTGATTGTGCATCCCTGCTTTGTGGATGATGATGCAGTGATTAAAAACTCGGTAATAGGCCCTTATGTATCGGTGGGAAAGAACACTGTGATTGAAAATTCGGTGGTAAAAAACTCTATTGTGCAGAGCAAAACCATCATAAAAAATAAGTTAATCTACAACTCCATGCTGGGCAATTATGTTAAACTTGAAGGCAGAATGGAGGATTGGAGCATAGGTGATTACAATGCCATCATTCAGTAGCTATTACATAAACAACCAGCGCTTTTTCATGAGGTTCATTACAGCTTTATTCTTTCTTTCTTCTCTTTTCATTTTTTCCGATGCTTTGGCACAGGGCACAGGCAAAAAGAAAAACAAAAAGCAGAAAGGCGACAAAACCGAACCTGTAAAACAAACCGGCCGCGATGCTGCCAAATTAGACCGCCTGTTTTTAGAAGCGGAGAAGGCCAAGGTGATTGAAGACTGGGAAGCAGCCATTAAAAACTACCGCGAGGTAATTGCTTTAGATGCAAAAAACTCCAACGCGTATTTTCAGTTGGCACAAATTTACTTTAGCCAGAATAAGTTGCCCGATGCACAGAAAGCTGCTGAGGAGGCCGCTAAGTTAGATGCAGGCAACAAGTGGTACTTCGAAATGCTGGCTACCATTTATATGGCACAGGGCAGAGCCAAAGAAGCCGAGAACACCTTTCAGTTGCTTCTGAAAAAGCACCCTAACAACCCGGACTATTATCTCAACCTTGGCTACCTCTATAGCAACATGGGGCAGTATGAAAATGCTATTAAAATATACGACCTTTTTGAAAAGAACTTTGGTATTGATGAGCAGGTGGTGCAGGAAAAAAAGAACCTGTACCTGCGCATGAATAAATTTAACGAGGCAGTTGCCGAAGTGCATAAACTGGTAGAGGAGTTTCCCAACGAACCGGATTATATGCTTATGGAAGCCGACCTGTACCGTGCAAAGGGCGACTTCGAGAAAGCCAAAGCCATATACAACAAAGTTTTAGAGATAGAGCCCGATAACCCGCAGGCACAGTTGGCGCTTACTCAAATAAACATGCGCAGCGACACTCCCGAGCAAAAGAAGGAGAACCTGAGAGGCATTTTTGAAAACCCGAAAGTGGGAATTGATACCAAGGTGAGCATACTGCTTATTTCTTACATACAGATGAACAGCGAGGATTCTGTAAAAAGAAAAGAGGCGATTGACCTGGCGGAAATTCTTGTTTCTGTTCACCCCGAAGAAGCAAAGTCGTATGCCATAAGGGGCGACCTGTATTACTTAGACGGGCAGAATGACAAGGCCTTAGAATCGTACGAAAAAGCGCTTACGCTGAACAAAGATATTTTTCAGGTATGGCAGCAGGTAATGCTTATTTATAACCTGAAAAAAGATTGGGAAAAGGTACTGAAAACTACCAACGAGGCTATGGAGTTGTTCCCCAATCAGGCAGCTATTTACCTGTTTAAGGGCAATGCCGAAATGCAACTGAAGGATTATGAAAAGGCGATACGCAGTTTTTCGAAAGGCGAAAAAATGAGTACCGAAGATTTGAAAATGCGGGCACAGTTTCTGGCTAATCAGGGCGATGCCTACCACAGCCTTAACAAGCACACCGAAAGCGATGAGGCTTACGACAAAGCCCTGAAGTTAGACCCGGAGAACGCCTATGTGCTTAACAACTACAGCTACTACTTAAGCCTGCGCAAGCAGAATCTGGAAAAGGCCAAGCAAATGAGCGCCTACTCCAACAAGCTGGAGCCGAACAACTCTTCGTTTTTAGATACCTACGCCTGGATTCTTTTCCAAATGGAAAACTATGCCGAAGCGCGCGACTGGCAGGAAAAAGCCATGAAAGCGGAAGCCACCCCAAGCGGTACCATTCTGGAACACTATGGTGATATTCTTTTTAAACTGGGAAAGAAAGGCGAAGCGCTCAACTACTGGAAAAAGGCCAAAGAAGCTGGCACCGACTCGGGCACTTTAGATAAAAAGATTGCAGAAGAAAAATACGTGGAATAGTCTGGCACCATATTTACAGTTACAGCTACCATGTTCCGATACTTCCTACTTGCTTTTCTGTTTTACTGTTTAAGCATAACTGCAAAAGCAGCGGGCGATTCAACGCTTACTTATAAGGCAGTGTTGGACAGTGTTACTCAAAACCAACTCACTTACCAAACACTTTCCGTGCGCAGCAAACTGCTGTGGGAAAGCGACAAAACCACGCAGGAATTTCAGGGAACCATCCGCATACAAAAGGATAGCCTTATATGGGCAACGCTGGGGGCTTTTGGCGTAGAGGCCGCCCGTGTGCTGCTTTCGCCCGATAGTTTTAAAGTCATCTACAAGCTAAGCAACGAGTACAGCGCACAGCCTTTTTCGTATCTCCGAAACTGGCTGCTGTTTCCGGTTTCGTTTCCTATGCTGCAACAATTGCTGGTTGGCGAAAGAATAGATATTGCCGAGCGGACAACAGCCGTGGAGCAAACCGATTCATTTACGGTAATCTACAGCGAAAACAACACCCTTTCGGAAACCCTTTGGATAAACCCCGTAAACTATACAGTGGCGAAACTGCTGTTGAAAGACAAACTGCTGCAACAGGACATGGCTGTTACCTTTGGCGACTATAATCTTTTCAACGGAAAACCGTTTGCATATAAGCGGTGGATAGAGATTAATCAGGGAAGCACAAGGGTGAAACTAAACATGGAAATTACCCGGCTTGCCACCAACGAAACTCTCCCCTTTCCGTTCGAAATAAATGAGCGGTATAAGAAGGTAGAATGATTTTAGATAACAGACAACAGACAACAGACAACAGAAAGGCCACTGGTAAGTGGGTAGTGTTTTTTGCCTTTTGCCTTTTGCTCTTTGCTCTTCCGGTTTTCGCCCAAACTTCTGTTCAGAAAAACAAAAAGGACCAGCTGCAGCTGCAAATGAAAAAACTGCAGGACGAGATAAAGCAGATTGAAGCAGCCATAAAAGCCACCAGTGCCAAAAAGCAAAAGAGCATGAGCGAAATTCTTTCGCTGCAGGCTAAAATCCGTTCGCGCGAAAAACTCATCAACAACATCAACTCGCAAATTGGCGACCTGGACGAAACCATCAACGAAACAGGCGAGGAGATAAACACCAAGGCGGCCGAGGTGGAAAAAATGAAGCAGGATTACGCCAACATGCTGCGCAAGAGTTACGAAAACATTACCCTGCGCAACCAGCTTGTTTTTCTTCTTTCGTCCAACTCGGTATCGGAAGCGTACCGCAGGTACAACTACCTGCTTAAGATTGCCGAATACAGGCGCAACCAGGCAAAAGTGTTGCAGCAAAGTATTGGCGAATTGCAGGTAAAGAAAGATGAACTGCTTTCCACCAAAGAAGAAAAGCTGACACTGCTGGAAAAACAGAACGAACAAAAGCAGGAGCTTGAAAGGGAAAAAAAGAGTAAAGATGCTGCTGTGGCTCAGTTATCGGAAAAGGAAAAGAAGCTGAAGAAGCAGGTAGATGAAAAGAACCAGGCGGCCCGCAAACTGAACGACCGCATACGCATAATTATTGAAGAGGAAATAGCAGCCGCCCGCAAAAAAGCGGAGGAAGCCGCCAAAAAAAGCGGAGCCCCTGCCCCCACGGCAAAAACTACCGATGCCATGCCTATGACCCCGCAGGAACAGGCACTATCGAAAGACTTTGCCAACAACCGCGGCAAGCTGCCCTGGCCGGTGGTGCGCGGGCACGTAATATCGCAGTTTGGCAAGCACGAGCACCCGGCCATAAAAGGAGTAATGATTGAAAACAACGGATTGGATATTAAGAGCGAAGCCGGTGCCGAAGCGCGCGCCCTTTTCAGCGGAACGGTGGTAAGCGTTTTTTCGCTGCCCACCACCCACAACTGTGTTATAGTAAAACACGGCGAATACTTTACCGTGTATTCAAACCTGGAGAGCGTTACCGTAAAGCCCAACCAAACACTTACCGTTAAGCAAGCCATAGGTAAACTGCATACCGATAAAACCGAAGACCTTACCAAAGTGCATATTGAAATATGGAAAGGCAAGGAAAAAATGGACCCGGAGTTGTGGCTAGCGAATTAGGGGGTTAAATCAATCGGGCAGAGGTGGTTCTAATTGTTTATGGTTGGTGACAACACTACAACTGTTCGGAAGATTTACTCAGGCGGTTTAAAAGGCAGCTTGACAACAAGGTCAGGATTGCCCCACACATATAAACGGGGTATTTTATCAAGAGTTTTTCGATTTGCTGAGTGAACTTTTGCTTGACGATTTTAAAGCCGGACATTCTGTTGGTTTTCTTGTAAACAAGAACGGATGTGATCATGGTAACATACAGCATTACCCTAATACCATTTTCGCTCCAATTAATTAAATGACTGAACCGCAGTTCCTGTTTTAAAAACTTAAAGAACACTTCAATATCCCATCGTATATAAAGTCTGTTATCTCCCGGCAGGGTAAATCAGGAATGTTGCTTACAAAAGCTAACTCTTCTCCGGTTGTTTTAGCTAAAGCGCGAATACATCTTACCGGATGTTGCGCGAGACCGGTATCGGTTGTGTAAAGATATATCCAACTGTCAGAAAACAATTGCAGCGTATTAGTTTCGAGCGGTTGACTTAATTGATTAACAGTATGTTTCTGATACTTACTTTTTATATAAATACAGGATATAAAAGGAATATTCTTATTCGTTAACTCATCATGCGTTTTACGCGAGGTAACACCCCGGTCAAATATCCGGATGGCATTTGCTTAACCGGCTGATGAAGGAGGGTTGCTTCTTTAAGCGCGGTATTCTCGCTGGTATATTTCTGTTCTGTAAATAAATGAACTGATGTGGGCAATTCAGAAAAACCAATAGTAAACTTGAGTTGGCGGAGATGCTGAACATATCCGCCTTTTAAATGATATCCCACTTTGAGTAATTGGCCGGACAGTGCTACTATAGTGGAATCAAACCGAGTAACATCTGAAGAAGATTCTCCCATACTTTTCCCATAAACATCAATACCTGCTGATGAAGTTTTTCAAAGTAATCGGCATTAATGGTGCTTAATCGCTCACAGATAGAACTGTAACGAACACGCCCCTTACTATTGCCGGCATTCAGCAGGTTGGGGGTCATGGATTTATAAGCAGATTCCATCACACGCAAGCCGTTATCCTTATGGCTTAGCGTACAATTTGAAGAGCACTTCCCCTTGCAATTTTTTATAGTAGCGGTTAACTTTTGTTTCTATTGTCAGTTTGGCAAGAATACCTTCTAGTAGCAACGATAAAATACGAGCCGCATTCACAGCGCTATATTCGCCTACCTGTTTAGCCAGTCCAACTTTTTCATTACTTAGTTGTACACAATCCGGTGTTTATTCCATCTTCCGAACAGTTATGGTGCTATCTCTAACATCTTTAAGCTACCCGGTTGTTGGTGGCGTTCCGCCAGAGCGCGGAACTATAACAGCGGTTTAATGCCATTAGGCTGGAATCAAACGCCTCTCAGAGTTTCAGCATTACTACCGATTTATTACATCAGGCAAACATTACTTTAGAAGTGCTTGGAAGAGTGAAGCAAAAAGACAAAAAGAACTGTTTAAGCCGTTGAGCAGGTTTAAGCCGAGAGTTATGGCCAAAAATGCAACGTTCACAATTTTCAATTCCTCAATAAATTTGCAAACAACTTGGCTCTTGGAAAAGTAAAACACGCCTTCGCATGAAAATTCCGCCAACGGATAAATTATAGCATGAATGTCAGAGGATCTTGCATATATCCTGAACACTGGCACTCTTGCTGTTATAAGTTGGTTTCTCTACCGCTGAGAGAACCTATGAATTGTATAATAGGGTTGTTCGATGAACTATGTGCTATTTCTTTGCTATCTAGCTATTCATCTTTTCATCAAGGATAAAAATTAGAGCTAAAAAGAACATAACGGCTTGAATTTTATAACGAACCAAAGCCCCATAATTGAAACTTGTTAATCCTATAGCCACAGATAAAATGATAGTAAACGGGATACAGAATACGAGTATATGCTCGTTAGTTATAATACCGGCTATTCTATACAGTTTTCTGCTAAATAAAATTTTTCTTACAGAATAATACAAAAGAACCATGCCTTCTATGCTTGACAGAAGCATTACAATACTTCTTACTTGCCAAATAAAGGGGCCAAACAAAGCAATTACAATCGCTAATGGAGCCTGCTTTAACATGGTGGTGGGGCTATTGTCTCCTTCGCCTAAAGAGTAGGAAGATCCACCTTGAGTTGTATGCCAACTTCTAAACCCCTCACTTTTCTGTTCCAGGCTTTCAATTTTGTAAGACTCCACCGACTGGCCTAAACTGGTTACAACTAAATAAGATGCACCTGCGCCCAAGAGTATAAAAAGGGGACCAATAATGAACCGTAGAACAGAGCTTTTAATACTGTTTTGATAATATGATACTGCCATTAAAATAAGGCAGGGAAGTATAGAATACAAGATGTATCCTCGTATTTGGGAAACAACAAAACTTGTAAAAAACAATATAATTAGGTTTCTTACCGGTCTTTTCTTTGCGATAAAAGTCTGGTAGAAGCAGTAAAAGATGACCGCTATACAAGAAATCATAACCGAATCCTTGCCTATTCCAGATCCCCAGAAAAGAACTGAAGGAAAGAACAAAAAAGCATAAGCAAGTTGTTTGTGTATGTTGGGATAGGCACTCACAAACAATTCATACAACTGCCATAAAAATAAGTATGATAGAAATGCACAAACAACAGATAGCGGTATAAATGAATTAAGTGATATAAGATTTAGCAATGAACACACCCGAATAGTTGCCAGTGCAGCAGAACCTTTGGTCAAATATCCTACCCCGTTCGCTTTAGCTTCTGAAATACACTCCCAAGGGTAATATTCAGATGGAGTAAAAACAAATTCAAAAAAACGGTACGGGTCGTTGAAGAACAGTTCAAATGTTGGGCTTACAGCATAATAAAAGTTGACAGTATCACCACCTTTGTAATAGAACAAATAGATTAAATCAAAAGCAATAACGCCACCTAATTTATACCGCAATCCTTTTAGATAATATGCCTTGTGCAATGGGCTTTTGCCGCTCTTTTTGCTAGCCCAAAAATAGATTGCAAACACATACAAAGGGCCCAGCATCCAATCTATTGCATCCATAATTTGTATCGAAATTAGTTGAATATTCCATCTTTGCTTTTATGTGTGGAGTAGTAGGTTACATTACAAAAGAAGCGGATTCGGCCTTTAAATCCTGCCTTTCAACGGCCGTACAGGAGTTAGGCAAACGTGGGCCAGACTTTCATGCGGCAAAAGAAGTCACTCACCATGTTGGCTTTGGACATGCCCGTTTATCAATCATTGACACATCTACTTCTGCTAACCAGCCTATGCAGGATGCTACAGGTAGGTTTACGATAGTTTTTAATGGAGAAATATTCAATTTCCGTGAATTGAAAAAACAGTTCCTGGGCGATGTGGAGTTTGACTCTCTCTCTGATACTGAAGTTTTACTACAACTTTTTATCCGCTTTGGAAAAGACTGCCTTCAACACTTAAACGGTTTTTTTGCTTTTGCTATATACGATCAGGTAAAAAATGAAGTTTTCCTTGCCCGCGACCGCTATGGTATTAAACCCTTACACTTATACAGCTCAAAAGGGGTGGTGATATTTGCCAGTGAGCTGAAGGCAATATTTAAATTTCCGATAAAGAAAGAGTTAGACTATAGTTCTCTGTTGCTTTACCTTCAACTGAACTATCTGCCCGCAGAGTACAGCATGATTAAAAACACTCGCAAACTGTTGCCCGGTAGTTTTGCGATTATAGACGGCCAAGCGAACATTCAAACAGGTTTTTATTACCAAGTGCCTTACCAATCCGGAGACAAGCCTCAGTATGGAGCGATGACTTATGAAGAGGCAAAAAAAACACTACGTGGGTTGGTAGAGGCTTCTGTAAGCAGACGTTTGGTGAGCGATGTTCCGCTTGGATGTTTCCTTAGCGGTGGAATAGACTCCAGCATAGTTACAGCCTGTGCATCTAAACAAGTTACAGGTTTAAACACTTTTAGTATTGGCTATGCAGATGAGCCTTTTTACGATGAAACCAACTATGCTCGGCTTGTAGCCGACAAATTCAACACAAATCACACGGTCTTTTCTATCACCAGCGATGAGATGTTTTCGCACATATACGAAATGCTGAATTATCTCGATGAACCTTTTGCGGATTCCTCTGCTATAGCTGTATACATGTTAAGCAAAAAAACCCGACAGAAAGTTACCGTGGCATTATCGGGCGATGGGGGAGATGAATTATTTGCGGGATATAACAAACACAGAGCAGAAGCATTAGCCAGACATGGCGGCAGTGTCAATACACTGGTAAAGTACCTGCATCCGTTTATCTCGCTATTGCCCCAATCCAGACACTCCAGGTTTGCCAATAAATTCAGGCAACTTAAACGATATTCCGAAGGACTGCACTTAAGTAATGCTGAAAGATATTGGCAATGGTGCTCCATTCAAAGCGCTAACAATGCCTTCGCGCTGCTTTCAGAAAAGAATGATTACATTCTAAATGAGGCAAACAATCGGGCCCAAAAAATCAAAGACCTGGTGACTGATGGCGGTGACTTGAATGATGTTCTTTTGGCGGATTTAAAAATGGTCTTACCTGGCGATATGCTAACAAAAGTAGATTTGATGAGCATGGCTAATAGCCTAGAGGTTCGGGTGCCCTTGTTGGATTATACCATTGTTGATTTTGCTTTCTCACTACCGGTGGAGTATAAACTACACAAGGGAAATGGAAAAAGGATATTAAAAGATGCTTTTGATGACGTACTGCCCCCCGGGTTATTTACGCGCCCCAAGCATGGTTTTGAAGTGCCTCTTGCCAAATGGATTAAAACGGGGCTGCGCCCCTTAATAGAGGACGAAATGTTTAATGATTCCTTTATTACAACTCAGGGCATCTTCAATCTAGCTTGCATCAAAAAAATACAGAAAGATGTTTTTGCAAATAACCCCGGAGATACTCCTGCAACAGCTTGGAGCCTGATAGTATTTCAGTATTGGTACAAGAAATATTTTCTGAGCTAAAATTACTAATATGCCCAAACCTCGTGTATTGCGTATCATAAACCGGCTTAATTTGGGTGGTCCTACCTATAATGCGGCTTATTTAACCAAGTATCTTGAACCTGATTTTGATACACTGTTGGTTTCGGGAATGAAAGATGACCAAGAAGAAAGCTCAGAGTTTATTGCTCGGCAACTAAACTTACAGCCGGTTTACATTCCTGATATGTATAGGGAGTTAAATCCATTTAAAGATTACAAGTCATACTACAGGCTTCGCAAGATAATTGAGGAGTACAAACCAGACATTGTTCACACCCATGCCGCCAAAGCAGGGGCTGTTGGCCGGTTGGCCGCTTTTCACAGCGGAGTAAAAGTGGTTGTCCACACTTTTCATGGCCACGTATTCCACTCATACTTTAACCCGGTTAAAACAAATATCTTCCTGCAAATAGAACGTTATCTTGCTTCCAGAACTACTCGAGTTATAGCCCTAAGCCCGTTGCAGCGAGATGATTTGGCCTATAAATACAGAGTGGCCTCTGATGCTAAAATCAGTATCGTTCCGCTAGGGTTTGATCTAACAAAGTTTCAAACCAATATGTCTGAAAAGCGAATGTATTTTAGGGAACGCTACAACATTAGTGATGATGAAGTTGCCATTGGGATTGTTGGAAGAGTAGTGCCGGTAAAAAATCACGAGCTCTTTCTAAGGGCATTAAAAATTGTTTCTGAAGCAACGGCAAAAAAAATACGGGCATTTATTATTGGGGATGGCGAGTGTAGAGAACGCATTGAAACTTTGGCAACAGAACTGGGCTTAAAATTTAACAACCAAAATCTTTCAGAGAAAAACATTCTGACCTTTACAAGTTGGATAAAGGAAATTGATGTTTCCAATGCCGGAATGGATATTATCGCCCTTACATCTCACAATGAGGGCACTCCGGTGAGTTTAATTGAGGCACAGGCATCGTCCAAACCCATAGTTTCTACAAATGTTGGCGGAATTGAAAATGTTGTTGTTCCCGATAATACTGCCTTACTATCCGCTCCGAATGATATAGAAGCATTTGCGCAGAATTTATTGACCCTCATTGAAAATGACCATCTGAGAACTAACTTATCAAAAAACGGGGCTGAATTTGTAACAAACCGATTTAGCTATCAAAGACTGTGTACAGAAATGGCGGCACTTTATAACTCGCTTCTCAACGGACACAATTAACAAAACCTGCTTTTTCTTAAATTTGCTACGTTTTATAATGAAATCTATCCAGATACTTTTTGTTACTGCTGTTCTTGTAGTCCTTCTACCTTCTTGTAGAGTGTTGTATCCGAATCAAATGTTTCGGCAAAAAGATTACCAGTATTTCGACTTGGCTAACAAAGAGATAAAAGACTATCTGATTCAGCCGGGAGATCAGTTCACGCTCAAGGTTTTTGCAAGAGACGGATTTAGGTTGATTGATGTTATTGGCGATGAGCAGATGATAGACGCAACAACCACATCTAGTCAATCAACCCGTGGATTTCTATATACTGTTGACAGCGAAGGCTTTACGAAACTGCCCGTTTTAGGAGACTTTTTTGTAAAGGGATACACCGAAACGAGCCTTGAGCGTGTGCTTGCTGAAAAATACGCTGGTCTTTTTGTTGACCCTTGGGTTAGTTTAAGGATAAACAACCGAAGAGTTCTTCTTTTTTATAACAACAGGGCCAATATTATTCCTTTAAACGAGTATCCTATTTCGATTATAGAAGTATTAGCACGTGCCGGTGGTTTAGAAATGAATGCAAAGGCTTATAAAATAAAGATCGTTCGGGGAGACATTAAAAGTCCGGAGATTTATTTGGTTGACTTGTCAACTTTGGAGGGAATTCGGAAGGCAGATTTATCTGTGCAGCCTAACGACATTATAATAGTTGAATCCAGAAGACAATATGTGACTGATGTATTGCGAGAGATAACTCCTTATACAGGAGCCATAACCACCATAGCCACTTTAATACTCCTTTTCAAAACACAGCTTGGAAAATAACAACCAACCAAATCTACCTTCACTAGACGAATCATCGCTTAACTCTGTTGACGATTTTAGTCTGGGTTTGTTTCTCTTTATAGTTAACAAGTCCGTAGTGTGGCTAGTGCTTATTCTTACACTAACCATCACCTTATCACTTTTGTATCTTAGGTATTCTCCACGGATTTATGAGAGCAGTGTAACCTTAATGCTAAAGAAGGAAAAAACTACCGAGATACTGGGAGTAGAGCGATTGGTGACAGATGATGATGCTGAAGTTAATAAGGAGATAAAACTTATTAAGTCCAAGTTATTTTTAGAGATGGCGGCTAGCGATCTCCCTTTGCAAATTGCCTATTTCAAAGAAGGGAAAACAAAGTTTGTTTATAGCGAACTATATACATCAAGCCCTTTCACTGTTGAGGGCCAAGTACTTAGTCCTAACATGAATAATATTCCCGTTTACGTCAAATTAGTTAACCCTAAAAAAGTGTACATTGGGTTTAGTATTGACGGCAAGGATTATGAAAAAATAATAAACATAGGAGAACGGTACAAGAACAAATTTTTCGACATCTCGATTAAAGTGCCGGGGCCTATAACCGATGCTCAGAAGTCTGAGGTTTATTATTTCAAATTTGTTGACAAAGCCGAAATTCTGCAAGAGATTACCAAAAACTTAGAGGTTAAGCCTTTAGACGCCAAAACAAAAACTATTGAGCTAGTTTATAAAGACAAGAATCCTGCCAGAGCAAAAGAAATTTTGGAAAGCGTGGCAACTAAGTTTATTGCTTATGATTTGGAGAGGAAGAGAGAAAGCATTACCAATATTTTAAAGTTTATCGAAGCCCAAATAGATACATTCAGCACCTCGTTTGATGAGTACCAGGACTCTGTGACAAACCTAAAAATCAAAGAAGGCTATTTGGGTAAAGGAGACGACTACCTAACCGAGATAAGGGCTAAAATTCTTGAGTATGAAGAAAGGTTTGGGTTCTATGAGCATGATATAAATATGATGCGGGGGTATGAATCTTTCTTGAAAGAGAACAAGAAATTTACTACCCTGCCCAACCTTCAATTTAAAATAAACAAAACAAACTTCGATATCTATGTTCAGAAGATAAATGATTTACAAGAGTCGAGAAATCATAAAATTTTGGAAGCCACTCCGATGCACCCTACGGTAAGACTTATAGATAAGCAAATAGAGGAGGCAAAAATTCGGTTGAGTAACGAGTTGCATAATGAGATAGAAGGATTGACGGCATCTTACGCTCTTGCCAAACAAGCGTACAATGAGTTTATGCTTGAGTTATTGAAAACTCCCGAGTTAAGAAACAGATTCATGCGGTTGGATAAAATGACCGGGATTAGAAATGATTTCCTTTTAGGCTTGTATGGGCAAAAGTCAAATTACATGATTGCCAGTGCCGGCATTGTATCCGACTATATGATTTTACAAAACCCCGCACTTCCCCAAGAGCCTATATCTCCTAAGGAAACACTAACCAAAATTGCCGGAGTGGGAGTAGGCCTTTTACTTGGGTTGCTTCTTATTGTTTTTCAATACCTGCTTCATAATACCATTACAACTGTAGAAGATGTTATCAGAAAAACCAAGGCTCCTTTGCTGGGGGTAATTCCTCGACACAAGAAGGAAATGGAGCGTTCGCAAATAGTAGTAACCCAAGACCCCAAATCAACTATTACAGAAGCCTTTAGGGGGATAAGGTCAAACCTGCAGTTTATTGCCGGTGGGCCCGGCCCCAAAATTCTTTCTACAACATCCACTGTACCTGGCGAAGGAAAAACATTCGTTTCTCTTAACGTGGCGGCTATATTGAGTTTGCTAAAAAAACGGGTGATTATCATGGACTTTGACTTGAGAAAGCCCCGATTGGACAAGATTTTTAATGCGGAAGGACTTAAAGGTGTTAGCACGATTCTTAGCGGACAAACAACTTATGAAGAATGTGTATTCGAGTCTGGCGTGCCCGGGCTTGATGTTGTTACTTCGGGACCTGTTCCTCCTAACCCATCAGAACTTATACTGCTCCCCAGCTTAAACGAGCTTCTTGAAAAACTAAAGCAGAAATACGATTATATCATTATTGACACCCCACCAATAGGTTTAGTCACAGACGCCCTTGAGATTCTGAAGATATCTGATTATCCTATTTATGTTTTGCGAGCTTCTTATTCAAATAAGTCTTATGTGCAAAATGTTAATCGTATATTGGAAGATAGCAGGGTTAAAAACTTGTCGTTAATTATTAATGACTTTGGGCGAGGTGCCTCAGGTTATGCTTACGATTATGGGTATGGATATGGCTATGGCTACGGATATGGCTATGGTTACTACGGCAAAAAGTATGGAGAGGGTTATTATACAGCCGAGGAAGGCAGCGACTCAAAATCTTTTTTAAGATCTATTTTTAAAAAGTGATTTTGTGATGGTTGACCTCTCCTATGCAACTTATTTTTTAGCGATTTTTTATTTTATAAGCACGTTCTTTTCCTTTCTTATAAACTGGTTGTTTCTTCGTTTCTCATTTAACTTGGGTGGGCGTGGGCAACAATCCGATGGCACCCAGGTGAGATGGTCAAGTAATGTAAAGCCTGCTATTGGGGGTATATCGTTTTTTATTGTCTTTCTTATTTCCATTTCTGTTATAGGGACTCTGCCCCGAGAAACCAATTATTTGCTTGATAAGCGGTTAATAGGAATCATTGCGTCTTCTTCTTTGGGCTTTTTACTGGGGTTAGCCGATGATGCTTACAATACCAATCCACTTGCAAAATTTATTGCACAACTTTCCTGTGCCTTTATTCTCATTATATCGGATGTATATATTAAAGTGTCAGGAAACGCGGCTTTCGATTTTATGATTACTACCGTTTGGGTTATTGGCCTTATGAACTCCGTTAATATGCTGGACAATATGGATGCCATTACCACAAGCGTATCCATGTCAATAATTATCGGGTTAATTTGTGTTATAGCGGTTACTGCACCCGATACTAATGTTTTTTATCTGGTAATGCTGATAGGTGTTTTAGGCGCATTAACAGGTTTTTTATACTTCAACTGGAATCCATCCAAGATATACATGGGGGATACCGGCAGTCAGTTTTTGGGGGTGTTTCTGGCCTCTACCAGCATACTCTATTTCTGGAATTTCAGAGATGAGCAAAGTAATGAGTTTATTCAGTTGAAACAATTTGTGGTGCCCATGCTGCTTTTTATTGTGCCTTTAATAGATACCACTACCGTTACTATACGAAGATTGATGAGGAAGCAATCGCCATTTGTGGGTGGGCGCGACCACATTACACACCATTTGGTTTATTTTGGTTTAAACGACCGTCAGGTAGCTATTACTTTAATTACCATTTCAGTGGTATCAATTCCAATTGCGCTTGCCATTATTACGGAACAGATTGAATGGAACTGGATAGTTACCTTTTCCGCTTTTGCCTATTTTGCTTTGGTCTTCGGTGTAATTCAGGTTGTTTACAATATTGGCAAGCGAAGGCATGACGCAAAAGCAGCCAAATAAAAAAGCGCTTTCACTGAAAGCGCTTTTTTATTTGCAGCAAGCAGTTTTAGTGCAGGTGAATAATATGTGAGTTGCCGTTTACGGTTACCACAGCAATATCATCGCAGGCTCCGTTGCCAAAATCAATTGTCCTGTCAGGCTTGCCGCTTCTTTGTTGCAGCACCCTACCATCCACAAAATGTTTACGGCATCCGGGGGCAAGGTTACGAATGAGTGGTTCCAGCGTACTTGCCGAAAACTGATCGCCATTAGCGGCAGTGCCCTGTGCAGTACCGGTTATACTGTATTGGTCGTCATCGCGCGAAGGTGTGCTTTCACCGGCAATCCATTCTCTTGTTCTTGCCGATGTCCAGTTAATTACCCCTCCGCTGCTAAGTATAATTTGTCCGTTTATATTAACCGAAAAAGAAAGGTTGTTATTGGCATTGTAACCATCGTTATGGATAATGCGGGTACCTAATACCTGATGGCCATTTACAAAATAGTTATTAAAGGTAATGGTAATCGTAGTTCCCGGTTGGCGGTATGGCCCGTCATAAGTTACAATAATTTGGCCGCTGCGTGTTCGTCCGTCAGTGCCCACACAGCCTGAACCAAAATCAACCGTGGTAACATGCGGATTGGAAATGGTATCGCGGGTAACAGTGGCACAACCGGCTAACAGACTGTTGGCATCATCGGTTTTGTACGAGACTGAACCGGTGGTGGCTGCTTCATCGGCAATGTTGCCAACATCATCGTAAGTTTCATCGGCAGTGGCCTGGTTGTAAGCGGTTGTAAAATCATTTTCACCAGCATCTTTTTTGCACGATTGCAGTGCAATAGTGGCAGTAAGTAGTACTACTCCTGTAACTGCCTTTAGAAATACTTTTTTCATGGCTTTTGTTTTTTTGTGAAGGCCGGCTGGCCCTGCAAATTCAGCCGGTTACCTCGTTTATTAGTTTTGCAGGAACAATATAAATAATATGACTCAGGCATGTGCACCCGGGTTTAACCGGGTTGATAAAAAAAGTTAAGCCAACGGCTATTGTTGTGGAAAAGCCAAAGCCAATCAGATAGTGTCTGTGAATACAATTGGCAGCAAATACATTGGCTGTACTTATGTTGAAAATTGATATTGCATTTAGTGCATTCGGATATTACTCTCTTTTATCTTTAAACAACCAAACATAAATACACATGAACTCAGTTATTCCATCAAAATGGCACCGCTTAGATGGCAGCGCCATTACCCCTCCGATTGCCGAGGCAGTAGAAAATGCTCTTATTAAGGAACGGGAGTTGGGCAACCAAATTAAAGTTTGCATAGGCACCGACTCGCAGGTGCGCGGGGCCGAAACCGAGTTTGCCACCGTAATTGTTATACTGCGCAAAGGAAGAGGAGGGTTTATGTTTATTACGAACGAGAAAACCCGGCAAAAGATGTCGCTGAAGGAGCGCCTGCTTACCGAAGTAGCTCGCTCTATTGAAATTGCCTATCACCTTTGCCCTTTGTTTGACAGATACGGAACGGAGTTAGAAGTGCATGCTGATATTAATACCAATCCGCGCTTTGGCTCCAATACCGCATTGAGCGAAGCAATGGGCTACATACTTTCCATGGGCTTTACCTTTAAAGCTAAGCCCGAAGCACATGCTGCCAGTTGCTGTGCTAACTATGTTGTGTAATATCTGTTCGGAAACAGTTTGCATAGAGGCGGCAAAGTTTTTTGCCGCCTTTTCTTTTTCTATAGTTTACCAAACCGTTTTTCTAATACCGTAGTGCGGTAGTCGAAAATGGCTTCTACCTGTTTTCTTACAAAAAGCCAATGCGCCAGGTTACCAAGAACCCCCAACGGCATTTTGTAGTTCACTATATCTGTCATTAACACGCCTCCCGGAATTTCCTGAAAGCGGTGCAGGTGATGCCACAAGGCATAAGGGCCGAAGCGTTGCTCATCAATAAAGTATTCCTGCTCTTTTACCTGTGTTATCTCCGTCATCCAAAACAGGGGAATGCCTAACAAGGGAGAAACTTTATAGGTGATAATTTGCCCGGCATACACCGTATCGGAATACGAGTTGCTCAGGGTTTTAAAGTTCATGTAGGCAGGGGTTATTTCGCCCAGGTTTTTCGGGTGCGAGAAGAACTCCCATGCTGTGGTAAGGCTGATGGGAAGTTTCTGTTCGCGTTTTAAGATGTATGATGACATAAGCACAAAACAAATAAGCGCCAGCAAAGTTGCCATAAAACAAAAGCCCCACCTTACGGCAGGGCTTCTGGTATTTACATGAAGGGAAAACTATTTATTCACTACCATGCGGATAGTGTTGCTGTGGGCACCGTTTTTAACGGTAACAAAGTAGATGCCACCGGCAAAGTTGGCGGTGTTTATCTGCACATTGTTTATACCGTTTACCAGTTGCTCATTCATCAGGTTCAGGGTTCTGCCCATTACATCGGTTACCATAATGGTAGCCTCGATGTTTTCTTTAGCGGCAACCTGTAAAGTAGCTGCGTTAGTAGTAGGGTTAGGGAACAGGCTGATAGAGTTTACGTTGTTGGTTACATCTTCAACACCAGAAACAACTACATTGATTGTACCGGTAGCAGTGCAGCCACGGCTGCTGGTTACGGTTACATCGTAAGTGCCGGCAGTAGTTACAGTAATGTTTTGTGTAGTAGCACCGGTTGACCAGTTGTAAGTGAATGTTCCGGCAGGAACTCCGGCCGTAAGGTTAGCCGATGGCAGGTTGCCGCTCTGGCTAACGTTTACAGCATATCCGTAGTTAATAGTAGCAGTGGTGTAAGCTTCGTCCTGTGGGGTAAACTCGCTCCAGCAGGCAGCCCAGTTGTTGGTTCCGAAGGCGCCACGGTGTGTGGTGGTAGCAAAGCCGGTTAGTTTAGGGCTGGTAAAGTTAGCCCCCGATAAAAGCGGTGAACCGGCAGTAGGTAAAAAGTTGAAAGCATCGGGGTTGCCGTAAGGTGAGTTAAGTTTTACAGAGTCGTTAGCGTTGCCTCCGTATACTTTGTTTCCGTTAGCTACATTGTTCAGGTAAGCAGAATCGAAGGCAGTTTCGCCATAGGCTTCCACACAACCGGCAATTACATTGTATTTAAAGTTAAGGCTATCGTTGGTGGCTTTGCTTTGTGCAGCGCTTCCTTCAATACGCAAACCGCGCTTGTAACCAATAAAAGCGGAGTTGAAAATACTTAGTGAGGTATTTCTTCTTAAGCGGGCAGCCCATCCGAATTTAGGGTCGAAGGTAGAAGTAGTGGTAGGTGCAGGGCCTACTACAGTAATGTTTGAAAACACGCCTGAAGTAAGCGGGTTGTTAGCTGTTCCGTTGGCATCGTTGTCTGATTCGAAAGCGTTAGAAACATCGCCCTGATCGGCAATGGTATCAATACGAACTACTAAACCGTGCTGGAATTTTCCGCTCCATCCGTTGTCGGTATCAAAGTCATCATCGCGAAGCCCGTAGGAGATAACATACGAAGGGCTAACTGTTCCACCCCACAGTTCCACGCCATCATCCTGTCCGTAGCTTACCATTACGTGGTCAACCACTGTTTTGCTTCCTACACCGGCCATTGAAAGGCTGTTAAGTTCGGTGTTGCTACCGCAAACGTAACCGGCATATTCAATACGCACATAGCTTAATACACCTGAACTGTCCTCGGGGTTGTTTCCACCGTAATCGTAATCGGTAGTGGTTCCACACTCTAAGCGGCCCTGTATGGGGTTGTTGTTGGCATCTTTAAAGTTAACGGGAGCATTTCCTAAAATGGCAATACCCGCCCAGTCGCCACGGCCGCGCTGGCCGGCAGGCTTGGATGAGGTAAACACAATAGGCTGGGTAGCTGTTCCCTTTGCATAAATTTTACCGGTAGTGGTAACTATTAAACGGCTAAGGGTTTGGTCGTTTCCTTTAATGATGGTGCCGGGCTGTATGGTAAGGGTAGCACCGTTTTGAACGAAGATATCGCCAAACAATACATAAATGTTATCATTGGTCCAGGTAGTGTTGGACGTAATAGAGGATACTACGTTAATGGTAGCTGCCTTTGCCACAGTAGCAAAGGCCACCAGGGCAAGCAGCATAATTTTGTTCAGGTAATTTTTTGTCATCGTGTGTTTTTTTGTTGGCGCAAAGGTGCTGCCGGCCCTTTGTGCGGGAATTAAGGAGAGGTTAAATAATTGTTCCCGACAGCTGTTTAAATTATTAAGGCGGTAGCCCGGGGCAGGGCAAATAAAAAAGCACCCATCGTAAGTGCTTAAGCTTCGATGGGTGTCTGTATTATTTCTTCTTCGCGTCAATTTCCGGGCTTTCAGGGTCCGGATTTTGCAGTGTTACTACATACGATGCAGTTACACCGGCCATGTGCTGACACTGTAGGGGTTTTGTGTTCCCGTGGGGTCAGTTTTTGCCGCTTTGTTTTTCATTTCAGGATGTTTTGTTGTGCTTATGTATATAATGTAAACCCCGGTGCCGTTATTGTCAATAGCCGATGGAAATTTTTAAGAAAAAAACGCAACAAAGCTTTAAGCCCTGCGTAGGGTGTTGGCTGTTGCCAAACAATTTGGCGGATGGTGGTTCCGTTACCTATCGGGTTTCCTTCTATTATTGCCGCTCATTTTGCGCATGAAATACTTTCTGCTTTTATTAATAACGGGAATGTTGCAACTAAGCTATGGGCAGCACCTGATTGTAGGCAACATACAGCACCTCGATAACCAAATGGTGTATTTGAAATTTGTAAACGACAGCCTGCAAAAGCAAACCGATTCGGTGTATGCCTGGGAAGGGCGCTTTGTGTTTAGAGGGAATATTGCCGAGCCTACCAAAGCCAACCTTCGCTCGGCCGATGGCAAACTGGATTATGACTTCTTTTTTGAAACGGGAACCACGGTGCTTAGTGGCGACCTTTCGGTTTCGGCCAGTAATTATATGGTGTACGGAGGCGCTGCCACCCGCGTTTACCAAAACTACCAAGCCATGGACGAGCCATATATGGCTTTGCGCGATTCGCTGATGCCGCGGGTAAGTGCACAGCGGCAGGCGGGCGATACGCTGGGCGCCATTGCCACCCAGAATTACCTGACCGAAGTAATGAACCAATCGAAGAATGCCGAACGCGAGTTTATTTTGAAAAACAACCACTCACCGGTAAGTGCTTATGTGCTAAGCTGGTTGTATGTACACCCGGGCACCTGGGTAAAGGGCGACAGCCTGATGCAGTTTTTAACCGATGAGGTGCAGTTGAGCAAATACGCCCGCTACCGCGAAGCCCAAATTGCCAAACTGCGCAAACTGGAGCCGGGCAAACCGGTGCTTCCGTTTTACCAGAAAGATAAAAGCGGCAACCGCTTTTCGATCGCCACGCTTAAAGGCAAATATTACCTGATTGAGTTTTGGGCCAGCTGGTGCGCCCCCTGCCGCAAAGAGAACCCGGCCCTGCGCAAGGTGTATGCAAAGTATAAACCCAAGGGGTTTGAAATTGTAGGCGTATCGTTAGATACCGACCGCAATAAATGGCTGGAGGCCATTACCAAAGACCAACTGCCCTGGATACAGGTAAGCGATTTAAAGGGCTGGCAGAATGCCGTGGCGCAGATGTATGAGGTAATGATGATTCCCTCCAACTTTTTGATTGATAAAAGCGGCAACATTATAGGCCACTCGCTAAGGGCAGAGGAGCTGGGTAAAAAACTGGCCGAGATTTACGGTAAGTAGGAAAGGAAAAATTATCGCCCGCAGAACCCGCTGAAAAACGCAGAGTTAAACTGCATTTATGTGCGGGAAATAAACAAATGGAGAAGCATTAAAAAGAAAAACTCCCCGGTGCCGTGCTTAAGAGCCCTGGGGAGTTCATTTCTTCTTCGTTATTAAGGGGTTTAACCCTTTTTGTTTTTGCCGGGTTTTGTCCTCATGTCCGGCAGGTGACGAGTGCCACTACATACGATGCAGTTACACCGGGCAAGTACTGATACAGCCGATACTTGTGTTTCTTACTGTTTCTGTTTTTGCCGCTTGGTTATTCATACAGGATGTTTTTGTTGTGCTTATGTATATAATGTAACCCCCGGGGGCACGGCTGTCAATAGCAAACGGAATTTTTTTTCGAAAAAAGTGTAACAAAGCGGTAACCCCTTCGTATGGGCGCTGCCCGGTTACAGGCA
The DNA here is from genome assembly GCA_964563185.1 of uncultured Chitinophaga sp. GTDB lineage: Bacteria > Bacteroidota > Bacteroidia > Chitinophagales > LD1 > Bog-950. The sequence goes on along the minus strand of CAZLXD010000003.1, from coordinate 25,577 downwards.
AAAAGGTTTCGCCCCTACGGGGCGAAGCAGCTTCTACCCATATTAAATCTGTAACGCAATTTTTTGTGCTACCATTTTCATTGGCGTGAAACAATTTTTTTTCTGCTTCCGTAAACCATAGTAAGTTTTTGGTTTTAGGTGAATAACAACAATGCCGCTTCCCCCGATGTGGCATTGTTGTTTTATGCAATGTTCTCTTCCTTCTTTTTCTTTTTTGCCTTGCGTATGGGCAGTTCAGCGGGGTTGTAGTAGTCGTTAAACCTATCGGGGTTTTCAAGGTGGTCGCTGGCAATAATTAAAAATGCGCGGGTAAGTTGCAGGGTAAGTGCCTTGCGGTGTTTGTGCCTGTTGGTGGCAATGGCATCTACTTCGGCATAAACCCGCTCCTGCGTTTCGCGGGCATCAAAAAAAGTTTGTATCAGCGCATTCAGTTCTGTTATTTCATCGGGGTAATCGGCACTTAAGTGCATGGTGGCCAATGCCCGATAGCGCGATAGCAATATACTGTAGTCGCCCAGGCGGGCGTGGTGGTATTCGGTCATTCCTTGTGGGTAAAGTTCGTGGTAAGTGCTGCTTTCCTCGCCAAACTTGTATTTAGCCAACCCCTGTAGGGAGCGCAGTTTGGAAATTACTGCCTCAAGGGCTTCGTTCATGGCTACGGTGGTTCCTTTTCCTACCGCATCCTGCGTAAGTTGATTATTGATGGTACCATAGTAGTTTTGGTACAACGTAGTAGTTTGCAGCAATAGCTGATTGTATTTGCCGCCCGGGTTGTTGGCAGGTAATACAAGGCGTATCAGAAATTCATTGGCAAAGGCCTGAAGCTTAGCATCGGAAAGATTCTTTTCCTTAAAAAGGTCGGTTACCAGGCGTATAGGATCGAGCATAGGGTATTTTTTTGTGCCGAAGGCGGCTTGCGCTTCCGAATTCGGATAAAAATGTTGTTACGGTAAATTTCGGAATATTCAGAAAATAAAAAAGAAGTAGTTTTAATTATTTCTGTAAATACAGAATAAACGGAAAATATTTTAGCTGATAATTCAGCAAATTCAGAATTTATTAATCTTATGTTTATTAAACATTCAGAATATTCGGATTTAAATAAAACAATATAAATATATATTTCAGAATATTCTGAAATAAATAATAATGTCTAATCCTTGTTTTCCGAATATTCGGAAATATTAAATAAACACATGAATACCCATTTGCGGAAAATAAACCTCCTCTACAGGGTTGTGGAAGGGGCTTTCCGGTTCCTCAGGGTGGGTTTTAACACCGCTTTTATGCCCCTGCGGTAACCAAAGCCCTGTAAAAGGGGAGTAGGAAAGGCCTGCTGTTTCCGGATAAGGGGGTATATGCGCCTGTGAGGGCACAGGTTTTAGCGGTAGAATATGCGTACGCGCGGGGCAATTTTTTCGGCTTGCTGCTTACTTCTACCAATATAAAATCCCTAATGTGATTTTTTTGTGCCGTAGGCACTAAATACAGGTAGCCGGTTTCAAAAAAAAAGAGCATCGGCCCGTAGGGGCGAAACCTTTATACCTAATGGTGGGTCATTGCTGCTTTTTGAGGGCTCGCTACGCCCCCCAATCTTCCCTGTCCAGGCTGCGGAACTTTATAGCCTCGGCAAGGTGTTCGGTTTTAATATCGGGGCTGTTGGCGAGGTCGGCAATGGTGCGGCTTACTTTAATAATGCGGTCGTAAGCGCGGGCGCTAAGGTTTAGTTTCTGCATGGCGCGTTTCAGCAGGTTTTTACCGGCATCGGTAATGGGGCAAATTTCCTGCACTAATTGCGATTCCATTTGGGCGTTGCAATACAGGTTTTCTTTTCCTTCAAACCGCTGTGCCTGTATTTCGCGGGCGCGCAGCACACGTTCGCGGATAGAATTGCTGTCATCGGTGCGCTTATCGCTGCTCAGCTCATTAAAGCTAACGGGCGTTACTTCCACATGCAAATCAATGCGATCCAGCAAAGGGCCCGAGATTTTATTTAAATATTTCTGCACCACACCGGGGGCGCATACGCAGTCTTTTTCAGGGTGGTTAAAGTAACCGCAAGGGCAGGGGTTCATACTGGCCACCAGCATAAAACTGGCAGGGTAAGTAACCGAAAAACGCGAGCGCGAAATGGTTACCCTGCGCTCTTCCATAGGCTGGCGCATTACCTCCAGCACGGTGCGCTTAAACTCGGGCAGTTCATCTAAAAACAATACGCCATTATGTGCCAGCGAAATTTCACCCGGTTGCGGGTTGCTGCCTCCGCCTACCAGTGCCACATCGCTTACCGTATGGTGTGGCGAGCGAAACGGACGGTTGTAGATAAGCGAGGAGTTCTTTCCCAGTTTTCCGGCTACCGAATGAATTTTGGTGGTCTCCAGTGCTTCCTGCAAAGTAAGCGGAGGAAGAATGGTAGGCATGCGTTTCGCCAACATAGTTTTACCCGCCCCGGGCGGGCCAATAAGTATTACATTATGCCCGCCTGCCGCGGCAATTTCTAAAGAGCGTTTTATATTCTCCTGACCCTTTACATCGCTAAAGTCAAACTCGCTTTTCAGCATGTTATCGTTAAACTCGGCACGGGTATCAACCACGGTTGGCGTTATACTTCTTTTTCCTTCCAGAAAGCCCACCACCTCGCGCAGGTTTTCTACCCCTATTACATCTATCTGGTTTACAATGGCTGCTTCGCGGGCATTTTGTTTGGGAAGAATTATACCCTTAAATTTTTCCTTGCGCGCCTGTATGGCAATGGGCAGCGCTCCCTTTATAGGCAGGATGGTGCCATCCAACGAAAGCTCGCCCATAATAATGTATTTATCCGGCAGCGAGGTTTCCATTTGCCCGGCAGCGGCCAGTATGCCTACCGCCATCGGCAAATCGTAGGCGGTTCCTTCTTTTCGTATATCGGCAGGCGAAAGGTTAATCACAATTTTTCTGCGCGGCATATCAAAGCCGTTGTGCTTTATGGCGGTTTCCATGCGGTGCCACGATTCCTTTACGGCATTATCGGGCAGCCCAACCATATAGTAATACTGGCCGTTTTCTACACTCACCTCCACGGTAATAGTAGCAGCATCTACCCCATACACTGCACTGCCAAAAGTTTTTACGAGCATCAGGCTTAGTTAAGTTTAAGAACTAAAATAAACATTCAGCCAATTGTTAGCATGAAATATTCCTAAGGGTTCAACCGTTGTGTTTCTGTATTTGTTTGCGCAACTTCACTTTTACATGAACGAACCGAATGCCTCCCCCGCCCAGGAAAAAGCCAGTTACCTTACTCACTTAGCCGGTGTAGTGTTTTGTGCTATAGGTATTCCATTTCTGCTGTTTAAGGCGTACACCAATGGCAACTCTTCTACGTTGTGGGCTACTGCGGTGTTCGGTTTGGGAATGTTAATGGTGTATATGTCGTCCACGCTTTACCATGCCACGCAAAATAAAAGCACCAAAAGAATGCTGCGTGTGTGGGACCACATCAGCATCTTTTTTCTTATTGCCGGCAGCTATACTCCGTTTGTAGTTAAGTTCATTGCCCGCGATACTGCTCTCATTTTTCTGGGCATTATGTGGGGTATTGTGGTAATAGGCGTTATTAAAAAACTGTTTTTTACCGGCAGGCTCGAAGCGCTTTCCGTTATGCTGTATCTGGCTATGGGTTGGATGGCGGTGTTTATTCTTAAACCCATGCTACAACACATGCCCCTGGAAATTTTCGGGTGGATATTGGCGGGCGGCCTCTTTTACACCTTCGGTATTGTTTTTTATGTATGGAAACGATTCACCTACCACCATGCTATTTGGCACTGTTTTGTGTTGGGCGGCACCATTGCGCACTATTTTGGTGTCCTTTTTAGTGTTCCCGTCCACATCCACATTTAAGTTTTGGCTTCTTGCAGTTCTCATTCCGAAACATATCTTCGCAAATTCAGTAATAAACAACAGGGAAAACTGAAGTGATTTTGCAGGTGAGAAAGTTGGTGTTTGGTTTTGTATTTGCGTGGATGTTTGCATCGGCATTATTGGCCGTTCCGGTTAACAATAACCTTTTGGCCTGTATGGCTAATGAGTGTTACGATGAACCTTCGCAGATAATGCAAATTGCTACTGCTAAGGCAGGTGAACTGATTGATTCGTTTTACCAAAAGCGCAGAAAGCTGGACGGTTTTAACGGTTGTGTAATGATTGCCAAGGATGGTAAGCCTATTTATTCGGCTGCCTTCGGCTATGGCAACTATCAGCAAAAAGATACCCTTACCCTACAATCGCCTATTCAGTTGGCTTCGGTTACCAAGCCATTTACCGCTTCTGCTATTTTGTTATTGGCCGAAGAGGGCTTTCTTTCTTTAGATGATTCCATTCAAAAGTTCTTTCCCGAATTTCCTTACAGCGGCATTACTGTAAAGATGTTGTTATCGCACCGCTCGGGCCTGTCCGACTACATTTATTGGGACAAGTATTTTGTAGGCACAGATGTTTGTTACCTTACGAATGACAAAGTGGTGGAGTTGCTCATTGCAAAAAAACCGGCTGTGCGCACCCGCCCTGACCGTATGTTTTTGTACTGCAACACCAACTACGCGCTACTGGCTTCCATAGTAGAAAAGGTGAGCGGCATCAGTTACAAGAAATTTATGCACGATGTTTTCTTTTCGCCCTTAGGTATGAGTAACACGCATGTGTATTCTATAGAAGATTCCACCAGTGCTTGCCGCACCACCAGCTACGAATCGCATTGGAGAGAATGGCGCGATGGTATGTATGATGGTGTATATGGCGACAAAGGAATTTACTCTTCAGCTGAAGATATGCTGAAGTGGGATAATGCTTTGCGTTCCGGTTTAGTACTTTCGAAAGAAGCCTTGCAGGAAGCCTACCGCCCACGCAGCCTCGACCGTTATTCGTTTGCTAAAGAGCGTGAGAAGAACTACGGCTACGGTTGGCGTATGACTCGAAGACCCGATAATACATCACTTATTTATCACAACGGTTTTTGGCACGGCAGCAACAATGTTTTTGCCCGCGATTTGGAGAACGGCTATACCGTTATTGTTCTCGGAAACAAATCCAACCAGAATAATTATTGGACACAGCCTGTGTGGGAAGTTCTCAACCAGTTAAAGACCTTTGAGAATGTTGCAGAGGTGCAGTAACTAATTCCTTTTATTTTCCCCGCGTGAAGAAACTCGTTTGGTTGGTTGCTACATTGTTCGCAGCAGGAGCAGCTTATTACTTTTTAACTCCGGGCCACAAGCCGGTCAGGCTTCCTTTCTTTAAACCGAAGAAACACCCGCTTGATTCAGCCGAAATAGAACGTAGGGCAGCCATTGTTCAATCGCTCGACACTTTCTTTACTAACCGCAGTATTCAAAACGGATTTAGCGGAAGCATTCTTGTTTCTATAAAAGGAGAGCCTGTTTACGAAAAGTGTTTTGGCTATTGCAACTACCGCAATAAAGATTTAATGCATGATACCGCCTCTTTTCAGTTGGCTTCAGTTTCAAAAACATTTACGGCAACGGCAATTCTTTATCTGGTGGAAAGGGAACAGCTTTCGTTACAAGACACTTTGCGAAAATTCTTTCCTCAACTTTCATACCAGGGAATTACGGTAGAACAGTTGCTCTGCCACCGTTCAGGATTACCTAACTATTTGTATTTCGCTTCGGGCAAATGTTCGGCTAATGAATACCTGACAAACGATAAGGTGATTGACATGATGGCGAAAACAAAGCCCGCTGCTTATGCAAAACCCAACCGCAGGTTTGAATACTGCAACACCAACTATCTGCTTTTAGCTTCTATTGTAGAAAAAGTAGCGGGCAAAAGCTTTAAGGACTTTATGCACGAAACATTTTTCGGGCCGCTGCAAATGAACCACACCTTTGTGTACGATTACCGTGATAGCATTGAAAACAGAATTGCCGTAAGCTACAACAGCAAGTGGCAGATACAATACGATGATTGCTTTGACGGAGTGACAGGGGATAAAGGAATATACAGCACCGTACACGACATGTTTTTGTGGGACAAGGCTTTTTACGATGGCGAAATTCTTTCGCAGGAAATGATGGTGGAGGCCTATAAGCCGCGCAGTTTCGAAAAACCCGGAATACGAAATTATGGATATGGCTGGCGGTTAATTCAAAAGCCCGATAGCAGTTACTTAGTGTATCACAACGGCTGGTGGCACGGTAACAACACAGTATTCTCGCGTAACATTCAGGATACTACTGCTATCATTATACTAAGCAATAAATACAACCGCTACGTGTATAATGTAAAACCGGTATGGGAAATTATTTACGGAAACAGAGGCGGTTTTAGTAATGAAGAGGAGTAAACTACTCTGCCATTTCAGGAATGGTAAACACGAATGAAGCGCCCCCCAGTTCACTATCTTCAATCCAGATTCTGCCGTTCATTTGCTGTATAATCTTTTTACAAATAGAAAGTCCTATCCCTGTGCCGGAGTAGCTCTCTTTGGGGTGTAACCGTTTAAACAACTCAAACACTTTTTCGCGGTGTTTTTCATCTATGCCTATTCCGTTATCGGCAATAGCAATGCGGTGTAGGTTGTTTTCGTGTGTGGCGGTTATCCTTATTTCTATCGTTTCTTTGTCGTTATACTTAACGGCATTCGCAATAATGTTCTGAAACAACCGAATCATTTGAGTGTAATCGGCCATAACATAAGGTAATCTGTCCGCATCTATGTTTACCGGTTTGCTGCTGCTGGAAACAATGGTACGGCTTACTTCATCCAACACATCGTTCAGGTCAGTTTCAGTATAGGCAGTATCCGCAGTGGCTCGTGAAAACACCAACAGCGAATCAATAAGCGAATACATGCGCTTGGCCCCGTCCGAGGCATAACGCATATACTCCCGCTGGTCATCGCTCAATGCATTCTTATCAAAACTTCTTTCCAGCAATTGCATGTAGTTGCTTACCATGCGCAGCGGTTCCTTTAAATCGTGCGAGGCTACATAAGCAAACTGATTTAATTCGGCATTGGATTGTTGTAGCCGCTCGTTAAACAGCTCAATTTCCGCATTCTTTATGCGTAGTATTTCCGACTCCTTTTGTTTTTTGTTTAACTCAAACTTCGTGCGTGCCTGAGCCTCCACCGATTCACGGTCAAACTTCATTCGGTCGGCTACCTGGTCAATGTAGCTGAGTGTTTTAAAGTAGGCTTCTTTATAATCTCCAACGGCTGCCAGGTTAATAGCCCATTCATGGTAAACCACATTCAAAAACACTTTGGCATTTCCTTTTAGCAACACCTGCTCCGATTCCTGTAGGCAGGTTAATGCACTTTGGTGGTCTCCTTTCAAACGATAGGCTTCGCCAATCTGAAACAGCGTAAAACCAATCATTGGCGCGCTGTTGCTTTTGCGGATTATTTCAAGTGCTGCCAGCATCCGCTCTAAGCCATCATCGTATCGGCCCATGTGTACGTAACACAGGCCCACATTGCACAAGCATAAGGCATGTCCTGTTACATCTTTGCCGTGTTTATAGTAGCTTAGTGCTTTTGCAAAAACCGAAAGACGCTCTTCAATCAGTGTTTCGTCCGAAAGCATAGCCGCTTTTAAGTTCCATACTCTTGCCAGGCCATCATTATCTTCCAGCTGCTCAAAAATCTTTTTTGCCTTGTCCAAATAATCAAACCGTTCTTCGGCTACTTCAATGTGCTGATAAAGTTTAGAAAGGTTGTAGTAAGCATTGGCCAGTGATACCCATCCATCCCTGCTCAGGTCGGTTCTGCTCTCTAACCACTCAATGGTTTGAAGGTAGTAGTTCCGTGCCTCAAAGTAATTGCCTGCCACATCGCTGCATATACCCAGTATGTTGGCTATCTGTGCACATACTTCGGGGTATTCTTCTGGCGTAACAAACTCTCTGAATTCGTTGCATAATCGCTCCGCTTCGGCATAGTTAGATGTTAAGGCATAATGAAACCCTATTAACTCTCTGAATGCCTTTATCTGTAGCTCAACATTGTTTGTTTTTGCGGCAAGTTTGTATGCCTTTTCAGATGTTTTAACTCCTCCGATGTTCCTCTCATCGCGTAAGGCCTTGCTTTGTTTCAGCAGGTCTTCAATTTCCTTTTCCATAAACTAATTGTACTTCGGCAAAAATAGTTTTAGCAAAAGGTGTGAAGCCCATGATATAAACGAATGTAAATGGGCCTGTACACTTATAAAGCCGTTAGGACATCAGAAAAGCAGGATACTGCTACCGCCATCCATCCAGGTAAAACTTACACTGTCCTTAGATGTCTTGGAAATCAGATAAGACAATGTCTGCCCTATGTTATCACTGAATTTTGGCAATGCCTGCAATGCCGGTGCAAGCGGCTTTGAAAAATCATCCCAATGAATAGGAATGATGGTTTTTGCCTGCGATGCTTTTACAGTGTATTGATAATATTCCTCATTAAATGCTTCAGTTTGCTTGCTTAATAAAGCACAGCCCAGAAAAAAAGCATCGGCTTTAAAACTATCCAATGCATGGGGGATGTAGTTGGTGCTGGCTTTTACTAAAGCAGCATGTTCATTATGTTGAATGTAAAAGTCGTAAGTGCCGCCCTCAATAAAGTCTTCAATGGCAGCGGGCTGAAACAACGGTTCGTCAATATTTGGATGAGCAGGATTGGTGGCATTTGTTTTACCGAGTATAGTTACCGGGGGTGTATGTTTTGAAGGGATAACAGTTACCGAAAATCTCCCCAATTTAATTTTTTGAAACGCCTCAAACTGGTGCATGGCACTTTCGCTTAACCCTGCACCCCGACCCACATTTAAAGTAGAAATTGAGCCATACAATGTAGCTCCGGTAATTTTTGAAACCGCAGGTGCATCCATTACATGGTCGTAGTGCGAATGGCAAACAAAAACAGCTTTCAGGCGGTTAATGCCGTATTGGTCCACTGCGGAATGTATAAAACCACTATCGGAGTTCACCTTGCCCAGGACTACATCAACAGGTGAGGGGCGGGTAAAAAAGCCATCTATCAGTATTTGAGTTTCTCCGTCATCAAACAAAATGGTGGAGGTGCCGAAGAATGTGGCTTTTACATTTCCTTCAGGAATTAGTGGATTGGTATAACGTTCTGCTTTATACTTTTTAAAGTCATTTAGGTTGGCAGAAGGCGAAAGCAGGTAAGCTATTCCCCCAACCATTACTAAACCTGCTATGATGGCCACTTTTAATTTCATTGGTGGAATGTAGGTATAAAAACAGAAGGCGCGATAATCATCGCGCCTTCTGTAACATTATTCGAAGACGGTTAACGTATCAGCGTAACGCTTCCTTTAAACTTCTGTGTAGTGTTATTCATAAAGGTTACCTCGGCATAGTATACATATACGTTAGGCGGTTGCGGAGTGCCTTTGTACTTACCGTCCCAACCGCTAAACTGGCTGCTGCTTTCAAATACTTTTTCTCCCCAGCGGTTAAACATTCTCCAAGCAATCAACTTAATGTTGTTGCCGCCCGGTAAATAGATGTCGTTGTTTCCGTCACCGTTTGGTGTAAAGGCATTCGGCCAGAAAACATTGCCCGGAGGCAGCACATAAAGAGTAATGGTGTCTGTAGAGCTACATCCGTTATCATCGGTATAGAATAAGGTGTAAGTAATGGTATCCTGAGCGGTAGCTACTGTGTTCTGGCAATTGTTGCAACTAAGCAGTGTGTCGGGTTGCCAGTTGTATGTTCCTCCGGTTGGAGCCGGATTGATGTTTGCAAAAAGGCCAACCTGATCACCTTCATAAGCCACTTTATCATCGCCCAAGTCAATATCGGGCACCGGGGTAAAGGTTACCAATACCGCATCGCTGGCGGTGCAACCGCTGGTATCGGAAACTGTAACAGAGTAAGCGCCCGATATAGCCGGGCTGATAGTTTGTGTGTTTTCGGTACTGCTCCATGCATAAGTGGCATAACCGCTTCCCGCATCTAATACAATGTTGTTGCCTTCGCATACAATAACATCGTTCCCGATGTTAAGAGTAAGCGGTGCGGGTTCGGTAATGGAAACAGAAGCAGAGCCTGAACATCCGCTGGCATCGGTAGCTGTTACGGAATAAACATCTGAGGGCAGGTTGTTGATGGTAGCAGTAGTTTGGTTGGTGCTCCATACATAGTTTACCGGAGTAGTGCCTCCGTTAGGCGTTACCGTTGCGCTGGCATCGAAGTAGCCATTGCAGGTTATAGGAGTGGTGCTTATGGTAAGCGTAAGGTTGTTACTGCTTGGCTGAACGGTTACAGTTACCGTATCGCTACATGAAGAAAAATCAGTAGTAACTACGGTGTAGTTTCCTGACGCAAGGCTGCTGAAAACATTGGAAGATTGTGTGGCACCACCATTCAGTGAATAGGAGTAAGGAGCCGTACCTGCTGAATCAATATTTACAGTAATAACTGCATTGTTCAACCCGCAACTTCCGTTGGTAACCGTAGCGCTGGTTTGCAGCGTGCAACAAAAACCGGAGCCGACAGTTGCACTGCCTGTAGCCTGGCAGTTATTGGCATCGGTTACAGTAAAGCTGAGTGCGCCTGCGGTAAGATTAACAGCAGTAACTGTAGTTTGGGCATCGCTCCATGCATAGGAAAGGGTTCCTGTTCCACCGGTAGCATTTATAGTGGCACTCCCATCGCCACTGCCAGGGCATGTTTCATCAACTATAGTTACTCCGCTTATAACAGGTGCATTAGGGTTGCTGAGGGTGTAAGTGGTATCTAAATTACAGTTGGCATACGCATTATCGGTAATAGTAACATTGTATGTGCCTGCACCCACATTGCTTAGTGTGGAAGTAGTTGCCCCCGAACCCCATGCAAAGCTGTAATTACCCGAGCCGTTAGTGGCGGTAAGAGTAATGCTGCCATCGGTAGCTCCGCAGTTGGGTGCTACAATAACATCGCTTACCGTAAATGTGCAACAGTTAGCCGGTGCAGTAAGTGTAGCCGTTGCAGTAGTCTGGCAGTTGTTGGCGTCTACCACTGTAACGGTAATAGTTCCTGCCGGCAGGTTGGTAAGTGTTTGAGAAATAGCAAAAGGTAGTGGGAACGATTGTGGAGTGCCCCCGGTATCGATAGTTACTGTGTAAGGAGCCTGCCCTCCGGCAAGTGCTACTGTAATAGAGCCATCGCTTCCTGCACAGCTTGGGTTAACCGGATTGCTGAATGTAAGCGTTGGAGCATTGCTGCTGTTAAGGTTTATAGTAGTATCGGCCGAGCAGGTTGGGTTGCTGCTGTTGCTCACTGTAACCGAATATTGCCCGGCAGCCAGACTATTCTGAGTAGCCTGATTGGGTAAACTATTGCTCCATGTATAGGTATAAGTAGCGGAAGGTGTTGTGGTAATAGAAATACTTCCATCGGCCTGCCCACATGTTGGCTGTGTAGTAGTAGCCGATAAACTAATGGAGCAGCAAACCGGCCCTGCGGCAATAGTTATCTGAGCCGTATCAATACACCCGCCCGATGTTACTGCCAGAATATAATTGCCCGGTGCAAGGTTATTTACAGGGAATGCTGTGATAGGTGTAGTGTTGGTTGGATTTGAAGCGGGGGCATAGGTCCATGTATAACTTCCGCTGCCGCCTATGGCAGTTGCCGAAGTTATGCTTCCGTTGTTCTGCCCCTGACAGGTTTCTGCCACTGTAGCTACGTTAGTAATGTTGGGTATGTTAGGTGCCGTAATAGTAATGGTAGCTGTGCCTGTACAGTTGTTGGCAGCGGTGGCAGTAACGGTGTAAGTGCCCGCACTAAGGTTGCTGGCGGTAGCACCCGTACTTACGTTCGGATTCCAGGTATAAGTGTAAGGTCCCGTTCCGCCACTTGGTGAAACCGTGGCTGAACCATTATTGGTGCTCGGGCAGGTTACATTGGTTTGGCTGCTAACTGTTACTGTAATAGTTGGGCAAGTAACACAAGGCTGCAACTGGCCGGCATTATTGATTACCAAAATAGTTCCTGCCGCATCCTGTACACGAATAGGATAAGCCGGTGGTGCATTTACTGTGGTGCCGGTGGCATAAGTAACCCAACTGTTAACGTTTACTGCACAACCCGGAGGAGTGCTACATGGTTGAATAAGTGGTGGTACAGCAGGGAAGCAGGCGCTGCAATCCTGTGTTATTGTATCCTTTTGCCAGGTATAAGGACCTACTCCGTTCGAAGCAGTGAGTTGCCCGTTGGGTTCAATACACACACTAAGTGTGGTGCAAGGACTTACCACAATAGTTACCGAATCGGCCCCGCATGGTAAAGTGTAGCGGATTACATGGCTGCCAACTCCGGCCACTGACGGATTGAATGCACCGGTTGATGCGTTGGTAATCCCCGGGCCGCTCCAGGTACCTCCGGTTGTTGAGGGGGTAAGGGTGGTGGCCGGTGAGCTAAGACAGAAACTTGGTGGCTGGCAAATGTTGGCATCGCAGCAAATAATAGCTACCGGTGCGCAGGCACTGGCATTAATATGCTGAACGTAACCGCTGCGTGCTCCCGATGAAGATGTTCCTGTAGAACCGCAGGCGATAATGTTTCCGGCACTGGTTACATGCACATCGTACACATTAAACCCTGAAGAAGTAGGGTAAGTGGCTAACTGCGCGAGGCTTTGATCGTATTTTATAACCTGATTTTTTGAACCTACGTAAATATTTCCGCAGTCGTCAATATCAATACCGCTGTTTTGTACCTGATTGGTGGCAAACCCCCCGTTCGGAATGTTGGCAGTACCTACAATAGTTCCGTTGGCAAAATTGCGTTTGTGTAAAACGTTGCCTTTATGTGTAAACGCAAAAGCACCATAGGTTCTTAAGGCTGCAATTCCCGTATTGTTTACCCTAAAGTTTTCACACTTGTAACTTAATGCATAGCCATGATTCGATTTCTGTATGGCTTGCGATGGGTTGGGACAGGCGCCAAAGTTTTGCTTGATAGAGCCAAGTGAGTCATGCGACATCCAATAATATCTGCCATTACCACTGGCCACAATGGAGCGCACCTCCTGTGTGGGGAATAGAGCTCCTCCTGTAACTAATAAACTGCTGGTTACGTTTCCGTTACTCATATCAACCTGATAGATGTATGGCTGCGGAGGAAGTGTATTTCCGGTTCCGCCAATTACCAAGCGGGTTTGGTCGCAGTTGAAAGAAATACTCCAAAATTCGGTGGAAGCAAAAATGCCGCCCGGGCTGGGGTTGTCCCAAATCATGGCACCACCGGTACTTATTTTCTGAATGGCCGCAACTGAACCGCAGGTTACATAAGAGTTTCCGGCATTGTCCACCGCAAATGTTCCCAACCACGAAGTGGTATCGTATGGTGTGTTGTAAGTCCACTGCACTGTTCCGGCTGAGTTATACTTAATAAGCTGCATGGGCATTACACCACCAATAACATATACGTTGCCGGCTGCATCTTTATCACATTCCCATACGCAATCCCACTGGGTGTTAAAGGCTGGCGACTGAATCCAAGGGTCAATAACTATGGTTTGGGTTTTATCGTAGCCCTTCAGGTTAAACGATATGATGTTTTTGTTCAGGTTGAATTTTGAACCGATAACGTTGTTGCGGTTGTTCTCGTAAAAAGTAAGCGGAGCGTGTTCTGTTATATCACCAAAATCGGTGGCAATGTGCAGGTTGCCGGAGGCATCAACGGTTAGTTTTTCGTTCTTTCCGTACACCATTTTGACCTGTGCCGGATTAGCGCCCGGGTGAACAATTACAGAGTATTTGAATCCTGATTCGTTATCAAGGAAAGTATACTCCACATCAATGTCCGGATACAGGTTTTTGTAAAGCAGTTTTTTGTAGCCCTTTACTTTGTTTATGCTGTAACCGGCTTTGCCATCGGCTGTGCGCATGCCGTAGTTGTGGTAATCGGCAGCGGCATCGGTAGCAATTACCTGTACACTGGGGCTGGCGTTTAACCAGGTGGCTTCCACCCAATCATTACTGATAAGAAAGCGCGGCTCCTTCTTTTTCTTTTCTCCTGTATTGACACCCGGTTCAAAGCGCTTAAAGTAGTCTTCCTGCTTTTGCTTTAAATCTTCCTGCCACTCATCACCACGGTTAGTATTGGCTACGGCATTGTAAAAGTGATAGGTTACTCCCTTGTCGGTAAAGTAAACCAGTTTGCTGCTTTGCTGTATGGCATACAGTACCTTGCGGTCGGTGGGCTTGTAGCGCACATCAAACTGTCCGTTGTTTTCAATAAAAACTTTGTCGTTGGCAAGGGTGGCTGTCCAGCCGTTTGCAGTTGTTTCAGTGGTGGCTGTAGCTATAAAAAAGCAAAACGCACCTACCCAACTAAGGGTAAATTTTTTGTTCATCGGGGTAATAGTTTATAGTTGCTTTTTCCGTGTGCCGAAAAAAAGCACGGTGAAGCTAAACAGTAAATTGAAAAAAGCAACATGCCCGTAATTGTTTGATAATGCACGGATAAAGACGTTGCTATTGGCTGAAGGGATGCACTTTAACTAAAGGGTGCGTTCATGTAAGTAGTCGTACTTCGACAATTTTAAGTTGAATCAGGTTGCAGACATCTAATGCTTTTGGGAACCTATCTGTTAGTCGCTTTCATCCACCCACTTTTCCATTCCCGGGCAAGGCTTCATAGTCTCATCTATGCGCACATAGTTCTTGCTACGATGTAGTTTAACCCACTCCTCCAGTATTTTCTGTTGCTTCTCACCCTTAGCAGCTGCCTGTATTTTTGGATAATCTAAATCAAGGCTGGCCTTGTGCGGCTGTGTTTCGCTTTTCAACCAGATTATTCTGAATCCATTTTTTGTTTCACCGGTGCGATCCATGGCTGAGTGTGGCAACACATCGCTAAACTCACCTACCTTCATACGGTCAATGGTAAAAATGAGCGTTCCGTCTATATCTGCCTTTTCAAAATGAGAATCACCGGTTTTCTGATTGGTCATTAATCCTCCAATGGCTTTGCTCTGTTCATCGTCACTAAACTGGTTAACAGCATCGCGCCAACTAAGAGAATCAACCTTTAGCTGATGAGCGATACTATCCATGCGTTCGCGCACAATGGTTAGGTCGGCCGAAGTTATTTTGGGCTTAATAAGTATATGTCGTGCTTTCAGTTTATCGCCTCGCTTTTCATCCACTATTATCAGGTGGTAACCAAAAGGAGTTTCTACGGGTTCGCTTAACTCGCCTTCTTTTAACTTGTAAGCTACTGCTTCAAACTCGGGCACTAATTCGCCACGGTTAATATATCCAAGGTTTCCCCCATCAAGATAAGACCCCGGGTCTTCGGAGTACTGAATTGCCTTTACCGAAAAGTCAGATCCCTGAAGAATTTCGGTACGCAAGTCCTGAATTTTTTTGAGCGCCCGCTTCTTTTCAGCCTGGCTCACTTTCGGGAACATAACAATCTGCCCCAACTCCAACTCAGAGTTAAAGTATGGAATGCTGTCCTTAGGAATGCGCTCGAAGTATTCTTTGACTTCAGCCGGAGAGATTTTAAGTCCGGAAAAAACCTTGCCTTTCATTTTATCGGTAACTAACTGCTTTTCTATATCATCCTTAAAGTCATCTTTTAACTCCAATACCGATTTGCCGTAGTATTCCTCCAGTTTATCTTTTGAACCAAAAATGGAAATGAAGTATTTAATTCTTCGGTCAAGCTCAGCCTCTACTTCCTCTGGGGTAGTGGTAACGCTGTCTAGTTGTGCCTGCGAAAGGAAAAGACGGTCGAGTAATATATTCTCGAAAAGCTGACAGCGGTCGCTAAGGCCATACTTTGCTTCCGGATCCTGCTGCTTTAACTGCTGAAACTGTGCTTCTACATCGGAAAGAAGTACCACATTATCGCCTATTACGGCTAATACCTTATCTACCACCACTGGGTTTTGTGCCAAGACTGTTTGCAGAAACATTCCTAAACCAATCGCCAGTGTTACTCTGATTTTTTTCATTCTTTTTTTATTATAGCGATAACACTTACTCTTTATTTTTCTTATCTAAAACTGCCGCCAAACCTACCGAAAAACCAATACGGGTAGCAGGTAAGTCGCCTTCGTAACCCGAAGTATTGATATACATGCCGCTTTTAAGCATTACATGTTCATTGAAAAAATAGGCCATCCCCAGAAATCCGCCTACAGCAAAGCCGTTTTTATTATTCACATCACCGTTATACAAACGGGTGTAAACGGTATAATTTCCATAAGCTGAAATAGCCCCCTTCAGCGCCTTTTTACCCGGATAGTAGCTTAGTTCGGGCCCAACTGCGGTAGTAAACACTGTTGAAGGCATGTATTGTTGCTTCTTTTCATTAAATACTCTGCGGCTTGCCACACCGAATGAATAGCGCCCACCTATGGCAAACCCTTTTACCACAAAAATACCAAACCGAGGGCTAAGCGAAAGATTGAAATTGCGGGTTTCGCCCTGTGTAAGGTGGCTGATATCTACTGAGCCGCCAATAAGGTACCTGCCCTTTTCCACCTGCGAAAACGCAGTAAACGAACTGATGATTATAAGAAGAAGTGTTGCTGTCTGTTTTTTCACTTCAGGTAAATATTAAATGACTCCGATTGTTTGCCATCTTCGTAAATCTTAGTGTAAGTTTTCTCCAAAAGCAACATTTTTCTTTTCTCTATCACCATTCCTGCAATAAGGCCGCGAATCAACTCTAAGGGAGAGGCCTCATCTTTGCTCACTTTTTCAGCCACCTTTAGAAACCAAACAACATCGTCTTCTTTAAATTCTTTGTAGTTTTTAGAAGCTGCTAATGCATTTAGTTCCCCTTCCGAAAAGGGGTAATTGTTCTTTATCATTTCGCGGGTATGCCACAACCCATTATCAATAGAATAACTCAAGGCAATGTCGCGACAATAACCTTGCAATTTACGCTGCTCCTCTTCATCTTTAGGCTTCATTATCCATTTCCTTGCCTCTTTTAAATCTGGCGCGTCCTTAGGGAGTTTAATATAGAACACACGAAAAAAATCTTCTTCAGCAGGGAAGTCGTTTTTTACTTTTTCGTACCAGGTGTTTAACTCTGCGGGGTGAATAGCGGTATCCAATTTCTGCTCAATCAGCTCCTTTTCATACTCATAAAGCAACAATGCTTCCCGATAATCTTCTACCTTTTTGGCGATGCCCACATCTTCATCCGAAATGTTCTCCTGAGCCTTTTGCAGCAATAGTTTTTTACGAACCCATGATTCGGCAAAACTCTTTATAGCATCTATACTGTCTTTGCCATGTAATCCCCGTGTAGTACTTGCAAGGTCTGAAGCATACAGATAATCGTCTTTAACGCGTGCAAATACATCTGCATCGGGCTTTGTGTTACTCTTTTTAAAATACGAACACGAAGCCGTCATCATAACAATTGAAAGAGAAGCAATAAGGCGGATATGCATCATTGGCATAAAAACGAAAGTGCAATATACATTGCACTTCGTTGGTTTTGAGGTTAATTGCCTTTTACTTTTTTACAAGGCTTTGAAGCACCTTTTCATATACCACAATAGGGTATTTTTTTCGTAGTTCAGCTAACCAGGTTTTTTCCAAATACTCCTGATAATCGGAAACCACATAACCCTTGGCCTCTTTCAGGCTTTTGGGCTCAGGTCCAACTATCTGTTTTACCCAAACAAATCGGTAACTGCTATCGTTCAGTTTTTCCACCGGAGTAACACCTGCTTTCCAGTCGGTTTTGTCTACTACTTCGTATTGACCCTTTTCGTATTTACCGTCAATGGTTGACACTTTGCTCTTGCTGCCTTCTTTGTTCAACTTGGCTTTAATCTCTTCAGGGCTTTTTCCTTTAGCTGCCAGTTTAGCAGCTGCCGCTATTAGTTTGGCATCGTTACCCGTAAACACTGTTGCTTCAGCACGGTTACCCCACATGTACTTGGTTTCGTTCTTTTTGCGGAATTCTTCCAGGCCTGTCGTGTCCTTAACTGCCTTTGTCCAAACCATGCGGTCCATCAACTCAAATAGCAGAATGCCATCATGATATTCTTTCATCAGTGCTTTGAACTCTGGCTTTTTTGTTTCCAGCTGGCTTTCTTCGTATTCCAAACACTTGGTGTTTACAAAACCATCGTAGTATTCGTTTACCAATGCGTCTTTTGCTTTATCGTTTCTGCGCTTAGAGTTCTTCTCCACAAAAGAAGCGAAATCTTTTTGTGTATAGTTTACTCCGGCTAGAACAAACAACACCTTATCTGTCAATAGAGCTTCCCCTGCCTTCCAGTTTCCTTTAAAAATGGAAGAATCCACCTTTACGGCAAAGTCGTTTCGCACATTGGGGAATTCTGTAAAACTGTTTTCGCGCTTAATTCGGTTGATGAGGATGTTTTTAGCTACCTGCGAGCGGGTATCTCTTTCTACGCGCTTCTTCATATCCGCCCTTACTTCGCTGAAAGGCTGAATTCCTTTTTTCTCCAACCGCTTAATAATATGCCATCCAAACTGAGTCATTACAGGCTCACTGATGTCACCGTCCTTTTCAATAGCAAACGAAGCATCTTCAAATTCAGGCACCATGCGCACCGGTGCCCCTGAACCAAACCACTGTAATTCACCATCTTTCACGCGCGATGCCTTGTCTTCCGAAAAATTCTTTACCGCTTCTTCAAAACTTATCTCGTTTGAAATCAGCAGAGTGTAAACCGAGTCAATTCTGCGCTTGATAGAGTCTTTTTGCGCTTTAACCGCCCCTTCGGGAAAACGGATTAAAAGGTGCGCCACATGAATCTGGCCACGAGCTTCGCGGGTGTTATTGATTCGTACCAGGTGATAACCAAATTCCGTACGAACGGGTTGGCTCAATTCTCCCTGCTTCAGTGAGTAAGCAGCACTTTCAAACGGATAAATGGTTCCAAAAACCGTAAACCAGCCAATATTCCCTTCGTTGGTTTTTGCAGAAGGGTCCTCTGAATTTTCTCTGGCTACTTTTTCAAAACTTTCTCCTTTCTCAATACGCTTACGCAGCGCTATAATCTTCTTGTAAGCAGCTAAGGTGTCAGCCGGGTTTGCGTTTTCATCGCACTTTACCAAAATGTGACTGGCATTTAACTCCTTCTTTGAACGTTCATAAGCTTCCTCTAAAAGTTTATCGGAAATTTCACGGTCTGTAAGGTATGATTTAGCCAGTTGTTTGCGGTAGCCTTCCAATTCGTTTTTTAAACTGGTAATGGTATCCAGTTTCATTGCCTCGGCTTCCTTCACTTTTAGTCGAAAGTTTTTGTAAAGCTCCAAATAGTCATTCAGGCTTTTTAAACTGTAGTCGGCCTGGTTGTTTATATTGTTCTTGTTGTAAACATATTCGAATTCCCCTACTGTTACTTCATCGTTACCAACGGTAAACAGCACACGGCTATCGTTCGGAACCTGTGCGGCAACTGATAACAACAGCGCATTACTTAAAAAACAACCGAATAACTTCTTCATCATTTTTTGTATGATTTTTTTGAGGCTTGCAAATATTACTACCTCACTTAAAAGGCGAGCGAAGTTAAACTTTTTTAACAACGCTCAAAGACGGTTTCCCCTCTGTAAAACAGGGGTTTATGCAGGCGGGTTAAGGTGTAGCAGATAAAAGTAATTTTACCCCAAACCTCAGTAGTGAAAAGAGAGAAAAAGATTATTGAAGATGTGGTGATAACGGCAATGGCCAGTGATGGGCGGGGCATTGCGAAACCGGATGGCAAGGTGCTTTTTGCCGAACAGGCAGTGCCCGGTGATGTGATTGATTTTTCGGTTAACCGAAGCAAAAAAAGTTATGCTGAAGGAACAATAGAAAAACTAAAAACTCCCTCCTTGCTTCGTCAGTCGCCCTTGTGTTCCCATTTTGGAGTTTGCGGTGGCTGCAAATGGCAGCAGGTGCAGTATAAAGAGCAGTTAAATTTTAAAAGAGAAATTGTTGAAGATGCATTCCGCAAAATCGGAAAGGTGGACTTTCCACGTATACCGGAGGTGCTTGGCTGCAGCAACGATTTTTACTACCGTAATAAACTGGAGTTTGCATTTACCGATAGGAGATGGTTAACGGAGGAGGAAGTGCAATCTGGTAAAATGTACGAGCACCGCAATGGTGTAGGCTTTCATGTACCGGGAAGTTTTAGCGGAGTAATTGATGTGGAACGATGCTACTTGCAGGGAGGTTTATCGAACGAGATCAGAGATGCAGTAAGGAAGTTCGCAATGGATAATCATTACACGTTCTTCAATTTAAAGGAGCAAAGCGGCCTGCTGCGTAACCTGATGATAAGAACTACTGCCACCGGAGAAGCATTGCTGCTGGTGAGTTTTTATGAAAATGACGAAGAAAGAATTTTCCGCCTTCTGGATTATATCAAGCAAACCTATACGCTCACTTCCTTGCAATACGTTGTAAACCCTAAGCGTAACGATACTATTTACGATTTAGCGGTGAACGTATATCATGGTAAAGACCATATTATTGAAAGGTTGGGCAATTACAATTTCAAAATAGGCCCGAAGAGTTTTTTTCAAACTAATCCTGAGCAGGCAAAGGTACTGTATGACATTGCAAAAGATTTTGCTATGCTCAAGCCGGATGATGTTGTTTACGATTTGTATACCGGGGTTGGCAGCATTGCTATTTATGTTTCAGACGCATGTAAAAGTGTGAGTGGAATTGAGCAGATTGAGGATGCTATTAAGGATGCCAAAGAAAATGCGGAGCTGAACAAAGTAAGTAATTGCCGTTTTTATGCGGGCGATGTAAGAATGGTTTTGAAAGAAGATTTTATTGCTGCTAATGGCAGGCCCGATGTGGTAATAACCGACCCACCGCGTGCTGGGATGCACGAAGATGTAGTGAATACATTATTACAATTAGAGGCCCCTGCAATAGTTTATGTTAGCTGCAATGCTGCAACACAGGCAAGAGACATTCAGTTGCTGTCGGAAAAATATGTGGTTACAAAAATTCAGCCGGTAGATATGTTTCCGCACACTACGCATATAGAAAATGTTGCGCGATTGGAACTAAAAAAGTAAACCGGTGAAATACCTCGTTGCCTTTGGGTTAGCACTTTCAGGCATGTGCGTTGTTCATGCACAAGTATGGAAATCGTTAGGGCCTTGTGGTTCACCTACGTATGGCAATCATGTGGCAGCACAAAGCGGAACGGGGCAAATTCACTCCATTGCCTTCGATCCCGATTCTGCCAATATTGTTTATTGTGGCTCTCCCTTCGGTGGTTTATGGAGGTCAACAGACGGAGGGAAAAACTGGTCGAATGAAGAAATTGATGTTACGCGGGCAATGGAGTTTTCCAGTGTTTCCGATATAGCCATTACCAAATCAGGAAGCCTTAAAACCATTTGGATTGCCACAGGTCATCCGGGCGCAAGAGGCGATATTATACGAAGTTTTGAGCCCTATAGCTCTGGCTTGTTTAAGTCGAAAGATGGCGGTAAAACATTTGCTCCTGTTGAGTCATTCAATAAAAGATTCCGGTTTACGGCTATCTCGAAAAAACATATCAGCCGCTTGACAGCCCACCCCCGAAACCCGAGCATATTGTTTGTGGCTACATCCGATGGGCTTTATTTAACTACTAATGCCGGTAAAACCTGGAAGCAGGTGTTAAAGGAAAGTGAGTTTGCGGGCAGCACCCCATATACACAGGGAATTTTTTCAGTAGAGTTTAGCGCCACGAATCCTGATAAAGTAGTTTACGCCAGCGGTACAGATATATACATGTCTGTAAAGGCGGGGCGAAAAAACTCCTTTAAAACGCTTACCCATCATCTTACTGATTTAGTAACAGAATCATTAGAATGCATCAGCGACCTAAACCTGAATGTGGAAGTCAATCAATCTGCTGAAAGAATAGATGTGCTTTATGCTGCGGCATTCATTAGGGGAGATACCTGCGGTTCATTAAAAGGTAAAACAGATTACGGTCTTTATTACTACGATGGAGAACGTTGGAATAAAAAGACATCTCCGCCCATGTGGAGTTTGGTGGATGGTATAAGGTTGAAACTTGCATCGGTAAGTGGTAAGCCAGATATTGTATATGCGGGCAGCGGAGTCACTTCTGTGAGCACCGATTTCGGAGATACATGGCGGCAAGCCACCGATTACAACCAACCGGGCCATGCCGACATACATGCCATAGAGATAATCCCTGGAACAGAAGATATGCTGACAGGAACAGATGGGGGTATATTCCGCTATCATTTTTCCAGCGGAAAAGTGGAGGAGTACAACAGCGGGCTTTGTATATCGCAGGTAATAGATATGGGCACTTCACCTGAGGATTCCACAAAAATTCTGATTGGGCTCCAGGACGTAGGAGCCAACCTGTGGGATGGCTCCGAATGGCACAAACTCCCCTCAGGTGGCGATGGATATTATCCGCAGCACATTGATTACTTTAATCCACATCACTTCTTTTCATGCCATAACACGCTTTTTTTGCAAAACGAATCAAGCAATGCTACCGCTTTGCAGAATGCGTCTATGTGCAGTAAGGATTGCCCGTTTTCGTTCGCTCAACATCCGCAACGCAGCGGGGTGTTTTACTACGGGTCAAGAGATGTTTTTAAGTCGGAAGATGGCGGAAAGCAATGGTGCCGCATTTCTGACTTTGCTCAAACAGGAACTTACATCAATCCAGTCGGACACATTGTTCGCAATATTGAAATTGCTCCATCTAATCCTAATGTTGTTTACGCTGGATTTAATGCATTCCCCGGCTGCTGTAACTCTCTTTTGTTCCGAACCAATACCGGTGGCGACTCGTGTAGCGGAAATTGCAGCAACCCCACTGGCACTACCAATTGGCAATTGGTTAAAACTCCTGCTATTAGTACAGGAAATAGTGAAGAAGATTTTCTTGCTAACTCTAATCACTACATAAGCAGCATTGCCATTAGTGATAAAAGCCCTGAGCGGTTATGGGTTGCCTTTCACTATAGCGATTTAGGTAATAATGGTTTTACATTGTTTAAAACAGTTGATGGTGGTAGCAACTGGGAGAGAGATGATGCCGGCCTTCCTCCTTATCCGGTTACCAAACTTGTATATATACACGGCACAAACGATTTGTTGCTGGCCGGAACATGGAACGGGGTTTATTACAAGGAGGGAAATTCTTATTGGAAAAAAGTTGGCGATAACTTTCCGGGAGTTTATGTAAGTGATATAGAGGTGAATTATAAAACCAATAAAGTGCGCGTAGCCACCAATGGCCGGGGAGTGTGGGAAGCAGCCCTGCACTAACGTTTTTACTTTTTTCAGAAATTGTTTCAAGTTTGGCTAGTGAATCTGGATGAAGACATATACAAATCGCTGCACCAAGACCTGGAGGTTTGCCGCGATTACATGAAGCAAATTTCAGCGGGGATAATTAAAGGAGGGGTATCGAAGTATCCGATTTTTGTGGCCATGCGGGGAGAAATGGATATTGATATAGGGCTGCCGGTAATTAACCGAAGCGACTTTGATATAAGCTGGAGTTTCAATGCATCGCATTTAGAGGACTTTGTAAACCGCGAACTCGTAAAGAGGGAAAAGGCGGCAGACTTTATTAAAGCCTATAAAAACCCCGAAGAGTTTATGTGCATTTTTGTGGCAGAAGAAACCGCTACCAGTTTTGTGTTTATGCCCTACGACCGGCATAGGGAACTGCTTAACTAAAAAAGAAGAGGCTCTCCAACCGGAGAGCCTCTTCTTTTTATTTGAAATTAGAATTAGTCTTTGGATTCGTGCTTATTGCGGAACTTATCAATCATAGACGCAAAAATTTTGTTTTGCTCAGGACTTAGCACTTTCTGAATATCTGCCAAAAAGCCTTCAGCTTTTGGGCTTAAGGTTTCAACATAATCTTTTTTGTCGGTTTGTTTTAATGAGGCAAGTTTCTCGCGCTCGGTATAAAAACCGGTAATGTAAGTGCGAATTTGCTTTTCCTGCGAAGATGTAAGGGAAAGCTCTTTCGATAATTTGTTCATTGATTTCTCTACTTTTTGTTCAATGGTAACGGGTTTCTCGGGCGCACCTGCTCTTTCTTGAGCACTAAGGGCGATAACAGAGAACATTAACGAGAGGGCTACTGCTAAATTTTTCATGGCTGTTTTTTTATGAATGGCTAATGTAATAAAAATGAATAAATCAAAAAATTTAGTTGAGCACTTCGGGGGCTTCCATCTTAAACACCGGCACTCTTACCTCAAACTCTTCGCTCGTAGCTTTGTTTTCAAACACATAGGTGCCGTACATTTTACCTATAGGGGTAATATGATCACAGCCCGAAACATATTGATAAGAATCGCCCGGATACAGCACCGGCTGACGGCCCACTACGCCTTCGCCTTCCACCCGCCTTACATCGCCAAAGCCATTGGTAATAGTCCACTTTCTGCGCAATAACTGTACGGTAAACATGTTGTGGTTTGAAATGCTGATGTGGTAAGAAAACACAAACTGTCCATCTTTTGGGCTGGAGTGCTCCGGCTGAAAGAAGGTTTCAACATTAACTTCAATGCCCTGTGTAATGAGCGTTTGCATGTTAGTGAATGTGCGTTGTTTGTGGTTTTAAAAAACCGGAGACCAGATTTTTGGCCCGCATATAAGCGGTGTCAAAATCTTTATTGACTACTATACTATCAAACTTTCCGGCAAATGACAACTCTTCTTCCGAACGCTTAATGCGTTCCGTTAAACTTTGGGCATTTTCGGTGGCGCGGTTTTTTAACCGGTTGGCCAACGACTCTTTGGAAGGTGGGGCAATAAAGATAGTAAGGCAATCTTCGCCAAACTGTTTTTTAAGGTTAAGGGCGCCTTTTACATCAATATCAAACAGCACTACTTTGCGCATGCTCCATATCCTTTCCACTTCGGTTTTAAGTGTACCGTAATACTGGTTGCCGTACACTTCTTCGTGCTCTACAAATTCATTGGCAGCTACTTTTCGTTTAAATTCTTCTACCGAAACAAAGTAGTAGTGGCTGCCGTTTACTTCGCCATCGCGCATTTGGCGGGTGGTGCAGCTAACTGAAAAGGCCAACTCGGGTTTATGTATCAATAGTTTTTTAACTATGGAAGATTTTCCGGCACCCGAAGGGGCGGTAATAACTACCAGCTTTTTTGGGGGGATTAATACGCGTGTAAAACTGTGGCCTGACATAGTATGTGCTTATAGAATGTTACTTGTTTGTTCTTTAATTTTTTCCAGTTCATCTTTCATATTTACCACTAGCTTTTGCATGGCGGCATCGTTGGCTTTGGAACCTACCGTATTTATTTCGCGGCCCATTTCCTGTGCAATAAAATTCAGCTTTCTACCTTTTAGTTCCTCTTTATCGGCAATGATAGTTTTTATGTAATCACAGTGCGATTTGAGGCGTGTTAATTCTTCGGTGATGTCAAGCTTTTCAATGTAGTAGATAACTTCCTGCTCAAAACGGTTGGCATCAATTTTATCTTTTGGTATAAAGTTTTCAAGGTTGTTTTTAAGGCGTTCGCGTATTTCGTTTACCCTGCGTTTGTCTTCTATTTTCAGGCTTTCGGCATAGTTGCCAATAAGGTTCACC
>CAZLXD010000002.1:0-51542 GCA_964563185.1 uncultured Chitinophaga sp. | reverse complement strand
GGGAAACCGGTGGTGTTGTTTACCACATTACTTCCGTTCCAAACATTAGCGGGCACCGTATCATTTGGATAAGTATAGGTAAACTGCTCCGTTAGTTTTATGTGATGTATAAAACCCGTATGCACATAAAAGCGCACATTATTTTTTGCTACCAGGTTGGCTTTAATGCCGGTGGTAATATTCATTTCGCTGATGTTGCAGGTATAAGCTAATGGCGGGCGCGAATAGTTGTTGTTTAGGTTAATGTGGTGTATATCAAACGAAGTTTGCGAATACAAAAATCCGGTAGTAAGCGCTATGCGGTCAACAAACAAAAACTCCTGCTGAAAGCCCGCCATAAACGAAGCGCCCTTCGAAAAAGCGGAACGGTTGCGGGCAGCACTATCAGCAACAAATGGATTGCTGAGAATAGTGCCCGTAACATTTGCCATAGGCCCAATGGAATAGGTAAACCACTTTTTCTTCTTCGGCAGTTTACTTTCTTCTTTCTTATCGGTGTTCAAGGCATCGTCCTTGCCATTCAATAAAGCATACATAGTGTTTAGCGAAAGGGCTTCTTCTTTTTGTGTTGCTGAAACAGGAACAGCCGGAGTTGCCAATTCGGTTTGCGCACTGCTGTTGTTATAGTTTGCTTCGTTGTTTGCTACTTGCTCCAACACTTCTTTAGTGCGTTGCTGCTGGTTGCCTTTGCGGTTTTGTTTAGCCGCGGGCGAAGTTTTGGTTTGTTGTTTGTTGTTTGCTGTTCTCTGTTTATTGTTTGTCTCTTGCCCTTTGCCGTTTATCAACTGCCCTTTGCCCTTCGCAATTTGCTCTTTGTCTTTTGCTCTTTCTTCTTCATTATCATTGGCTAATTGCTCTTTGCTTTTTGCCTTTTGCTCTTCACTGCCAACTACTTGCTTTCTGTTTTCCCCTTGCTCTTGTTCCTGCGCATACTCTGCTCCTGCAAAGCGGTCCTCTTCGCCCATTAACCACAAGCCGTAGCCTATGGTACCTGCGGTTATCAGCAAGGCTGTCGCTATACCGCCAACCCACCACCAAAAGAAACCTCTGCGCTTTTTCTTCTCGTCCAGCATGGCCTCCATCTGCTCCCATGCCTGCGGGTCGAAAGGATATTCCACTCCTTTCAGCTTTTCGCGCAACTGCTTATCGGCATTACTTTCCATAAACACTCACTTTTACTTTATTCTGTTCAATAATCATGTCCTGCAATTTGGCGCGTGCTTTCGCCAGGTTCGATTTCGAAGTCCCCTCCGAAATGCCCAGCATATTGCCAATCTCTTTATGGTTATAACCTTCTACCACATACAGGTTAAACACGGTGCGGTAAGCAGGCGTTAACTTGTTTACCATGCGCATAATGTCTTCCGCGCTCAAATCCGAAACCACATCCGAGGTGTCTTCCACATACACCGTCTTTTCAATATCGCTGTGCTGGTGGCGCACCTCTGCTCGCAGGTAATCAATGGCAGTGTTTACCATGATGCGGTAAATCCAGGCCTCCAGATTACCGCCCTTCTCTGCAAAACTCTCCATGGTTTTAAAAACCTTAAAGAAGGCAAGGTTCATTATCTCTGTCGCTTGTTCGCGGTGCGAAGAATAACGCATGCACACTCCGAACATCTTGCCGTAAAAGCGCTCGTATAAACGCTTTTGGGCAAGGCGCTCGTTTTTAATGCAGCCTTTAATCAGTTCTTCTTCAATCACGCTGAAAGCGATTTCCATTGATAAAGTTAGCTTTTAAGTTGTGCCAAAGTGCGAAGGTGTTAAGGTGCGAATGGCTCGTTCAAACAATCTTAACACCTTCGCACCTTAACACATAAACACGTTTACTTTTCTACCGGAATACGGCTCAGCATGTTTATGTTCTGCACGTTCGTATAATCGTACTGGTATAAACCATCGTCACTAATCATCAATAATTTTTTGTTGAACGGAATAACATCGGTAGCCTGTATGTTGCTAACGTGCACTACCGGAGTAGAAGGAATGGCTACCGGGTTGGTGGCATCCATCACTTTCAGTCCGGCTGTGCCATCGCAAATAAAGAGTGCGCTTCCATCCTTACCCAAGCCATGCGGGTTGCTCATTAGCACGGTGTGGCTTAAAGTTGGGTTGGTAATGTTTTGAATGTTCACTACCTCTAACTGGTTAAGCGAGGTATTACAAGGCGTTCCGCTGCGCAGGGTTATGTAAGCGTAGTTGTCATCTACCACTACCGGGTCGCAGGCGGTGCCATGTATGTAGGTAGAAACGTAGGTAGGGTTATCAGGATTGCTGATGTCGTAAATAAACATGCCGTTGGTGGAGCCTATAAACAGGCGGTTGTTGTAAGGGAAAATGGTTTCAATATTCCTGCCTATGTAAGAAGTTCCCGTTGAAACAGGGCTGGAAGGCGAACTGATGTTAAATCTGCGCAAATTGAAATCATCTACTACATACAAGGTGTTGTTGCTAATGGTAAAGCGCGCCATAGAACCGCCCACCCCCGGAGTGTTTTTGTTGAAGGTAACGGTGTTGCCGGCAGTGTTGGTAGCGGTCATTACATCGCCTTCCATTACCCAGGGGCCGCCATACCAGCCACCGCCTGTGGTGCAGTTGCCCTGCAACTCTTCGGTTTTCTCCACTTCCTTCCATTCAATAGCTACTCCCTTTTGCGGGTCGGCATAATAACCTCCGGTAAAACTTCTCTGCGGCAAAGCATCTTGTAAGCGCTGCAACACGGTTACATTTTGCGGGTTCGAAATATCTAAGGCCAGCAGGTCAACATAACTATCGGCATACAACACATTGCCTGTAGCGGCTATATCCATATTGCCGGGAATATTGATAAACCCGATGTTTTGCGGTGCAGAAGGGTTGCTGTTATTAATAATGTGAATACCCTTGTCCACTTCGTTTACGAAAATGTAGTTGCCCTTCAGGTAAATTTTACCGGGCTTTTTAAGTGGCCGGGACGGTTCGCTTTTTACGGCAGCACGCAGTTCATCGTAACTCATGTAAACCGGTTCGTAGGTTTTGTAAGTAACGGTTTGTATGCACTTGTCTTTCTTGCACGAAGCGAAAAAGAGAATGCTCAGCACAACAAACGGAGCAAGGTTTTTCAGCGATGAAGATTTCATGGTTATATGTTTTGTTGAATAATGAAAGCAACGGTTTTCGGGAATGAAACGTTTCGGATATTGAAAGCGTTGCCTGTGCAACGAAAAAATAGCGCTATGAGAAAATTACTCCTGCTCGTTTGCACCTGTTTACTAACCGCTTCTTTATTTGCTCAGTTTGAAACCGAAGATGTGGTTTACCTGAAAAACGGAAGTGTTATCCGCGGCAAAATCACCGAACAAAAATTTGGCGAAACCCTGAAGATTGAACTGTTGGGCGGCAGCATTTTTGTTTTTAATGAAACCGAAATTGACAGCATTAAAAAAGAAAACGTGCGCAAAGCCAAATTAGAGTGCATTAAAAAAGACTATTACCGCAAAGACCGCGGCTACCGAAACATTACCCAGCTGGGGTTGATTTATGGCGTTGATCTAAAAACAGAGAACGACCCCTACACCGATTATTACAACAATAGCAAGGACGATCTCGGGTTTTCCATACACACCATTAACGGTTACCAGTTTTGGCCTTACTTATACATAGGGGCCGGAGTGGGTATTGATCGTTTTATTTCTTACAAACAAACCTTCAGTCCGTTTTATGTGCGGGTAAGCAGCGAGTTTCTGAAAAGGAAAGTAACGCCTTATGTGTTTGCCGATGGCGGTTATGCCGTTATGTGGAAACAGCGCAGCAACGATTACCAGAGTTTTGAAAACAAAGGCGGTGCATATGCTTCGGCAGGCGGAGGCATTCGTATTTACACCCGCAGCCGCGCTTCGGTAATGCTGAGTGCCGCTTACCGTATGAATATGAGTGAAACCAAATGGTGGTACACCATGTGGAACGAAGGCACGTACTACACTATTAAGCGCACTTACCACCGCATGGTGGTAAGCGTTGGCGTAACGTTCTGAAAAAGTAAGGGCAGCACCCCTGCCGCCCCTACATAAACCAACCTGTCCTTCCCGGATTTACTCGCGAGGTAATATGGCTATCTCCTCTTCCAGCCGCCCATCGCGGAACATGCGGAGATAGTGTTTCTTGTTATCCATTTCATCGCTGCTTAGCTCGTAGTTGTAAGTGTACTGGCCTTCGCGTTGTGCCTCGTTGTTTACATACACTTTCTTCATGTGGTTGTCTTCGTCAAACAACGCTATCATCACTTTAGCGGTGCGGCTTACACTGTAACTCAAACTACCGGAGTAAACCACTCTTGTCCTTGCTACTCTGGGGGCGGGCGGGGTGTAAGCGCTGCCGGTGTTATTGTTGGTGTCATAAATGCTGGAGAGGGGCAAACCCTTCAGCTTGGCCACCAGCCTGCGCAGGTCATACATTTGGGTAGTGTCATCGCTGTGTATCCTGCCCAAATCGTAATCGTTGGTTAGGCACCACACTGCCTGTTGTGCAGCATCGGTTTGGTAGCGTTTCCTGTTTATCAGTTCTGCCATGCTTAACACACTACCGCTAAAGCGTTTGCCCAGTTTAAATGATTCGTCTGATGACGGCCCGCCATCGTGCGCTTCGGTACACATAGCATATATGCGGTAGTTCTTCTTTTGTTTCGGGGCAAGGTTTACCATCAGTGTTTGCGTTACCATCATAGTTTGTGTACCGGTATCATCGGGCACCAACTTATAGCCGTATTCCAGGTTCAGCAACAGGTTGTCGGCAGTGGCGTTTATTACTTCCATAGCCATGCAGGGCCCTACGTGCGATGAAACAAACAAGCCGCTGGTATCGGGCTTGGCACCGCTCATTTTTACCGAAACCAGTTTGTTCTGCAAAGCTTCGGAGAGTTTGTAGCTCTGTGTAGCATTCAGGTTGCTGAAGGTGAGCATTATAGCCACCGGTAAAAGATGTTTCGCTTTCATAAGCATCTGTTTTATATACTGCTGTGATGTGGTGCGCTTAACAACTCCATAAAATTTCTTTCAGTTTATTTTGCCTACCGCAATACACCATTTACTATAACGAAATCGCTCTTTCATTTATTATCTTGCAGCAAAAATTTACAATGCTCGTTATCGGTATTACAGGCGGCTCCGGCTCCGGAAAAACCACGGTGGTAAAAAAAATACTCCGCCATTTTTCCATGGAAAAAGTGGCCGTGTTGCACTTAGACAGTTATTACAAAGACAGCAGCCACCTGCCGCATGATGTGCGCGCCAACATCAACTTTGACCATCCCGATGCTTTTGAGTTTGATTTGCTTTACCGGCACCTGAAAGGCCTTACCGAAGGCAAGGCCGTTAAAGAGCCGGTTTACGATTTTATTACCAGTACCCGAAAGGCTGAAACAATACACATAGCCCCTAAGCATGTGGTTATAGTAGAGGGCATTTTATTGTTTACCGATAAGCGCATACGCGACCTTTGCAACATGAAGGTGTTTGTGGATGCCGAACCGGACGACCGGGTGATACGCATTATTGAGCGCGACATTAAAGAGCGGGGCCGCACTGTGCAGGATGTGCTGGACCGCTACGAAGTGGTGAAGAATATGCACTTTCAGTTTATTGAACCCACCAAGCGCTTTGCCGACATTATTATACCGCAGGGGGGCGAAAACGAAGTGGCGGTGGATATGATGGTGGCCACCATTAAAATGAAACTGCAACAGGAAGAAGTAAACGTTTAATACTAAAACAATGCGCAGAGACGTTGAAAAACAAAACAGTTTCCTTTGCACCTTCGCAAGCAACCTAAAACCTAACACCATGAAAAAACCACTGCTGTTACTACTGATTGCAGCTTCGCTTAGTACCATGCCCGGCTGCAAAAAAGGCGGACTGAACATTTTTACCATTGAGGACGATAAAAACTTCGGCCTGCAAATGGAAGCTGAAATTGCCTCTAACCCTTCGGAGTATCCGGTGCTCAGTAAAACACAATACGCTTCGGCCTATAATTACTTGGAGGGCATGAAACAAACCATTCTGGCATCGGGGCAGCTGGCACATGCCAGCGATTTTGAATGGAAACTTTACATTATACAGGACGATGCCACGCTGAACGCCTTTTGCACCCCCGGGGGCTACATTTACATTTATACCGGGCTTATCAAGTATCTCGACAATGCTTCCTCGCTGGCGGGTGTGCTGGGGCACGAAATGGCCCATGCCGACAGACGCCACAGCACCGAGCAGCTGACCAAGCAGTACGGTTTATCGCTGCTGGTAGCTATTGTGGCAGGCACTACCAATGCCGGGCAACTGGCCGAAATGGCTGCGGGCCTCACCACTCTGGCCTTTAGCCGCGACCACGAAAAAGATGCCGATGAACACTCCGTTAAATATCTCTGCCCCACTAAATACAAGGCCGAGGGCGCTTCTTACTTTTTTCAAAAGCTGGAGGCCAACGGAACCACCTGCAGCAGCCTAGAAGCCTTTTTCAGTACCCACCCCTGCCCCGATAACCGTGTGGCCAACATACAAAACAACGCCACCTCGCAAAGCTGCGCCACCAACAACAACATAAGCGTAAGCGAAGATGTAAACGCTTATAATGTCTTTAAGGCAAGTTTGCCGTAAGGGAGGTTTGCTTTTGAAGATTAGTGCAGCCATACTTTAAAAAGATGGCTGCGCTGTTTATGTGTGCTGCAGCCTGTTGCCCATCAAACAACAAACTCCACCGGCTTGCTTTTAAGCACGCCTTGTAGAATGCTTCGTATTGTGGCGGTATGTTTTCTATAGGGAAGATGCGGCATGGTTATAGGCATTCTGCTTAAACTCCCCCACCGATACTACTACCCTCAAAGAACATGTAGGAGAGCACAACAACCTGTATCAGGAAGCACCCGGGAACATTACTACGGATGCCGGTTATGGAAGCGAAGAAAACTACGTTTTTTAAAGCAAAATATGATAGAAGCATTCGTCAAGTTCAGCAGTTTTGATAAAGAACAACAGAAAAATTACGCCAACAAAAATCCTTTTCATCAAAACCAGTTGCACTACAACCACGAACAGGATTTTTACATCTGTCCGATGGGGCAACGCATGAACAAAACTACACATCGAAAAACAAAGTCCGATAACGGTTGCGAAAAAGAACTGCACGTTTATCAGGCGCAAAACTGTGTCAACTGTCCGTTAAGGGGAATACAAGGCAACCGAACCATTAAAATCAATCACCGGTTAAGATACTATCAGCAACAAGCCCGCGAAAAACTACAAAGCGAAGAAGTATCCGGCACCGGAAAAAGCGATGCTGCGATGTAGAGCCTGTCTTTGCCCGGATTAAACACAACAAAAACTTCAAACGATTTAGTTTAAAAGCAAGAATTTAGCAAACTTACCATCAGTGAAACATTTCTGTAACCCTAACTGTAACAAATGTAACAGGCTCTAAGATTCATAAGAGCCATTTTTGCAACATCAATTAACGCATACACCATGCTAATTCTATCTTACCTAGCAGCCACAATTATCGGAGTTTCGCTTGGGCTTATTGGCGGTGGCGGTTCAATACTTACTGTTCCGGTTTTGGTTTACCTGTTTGGAGTAGAACCCGTGGTAGCTACAGCTTACTCGCTATTTATAGTAGGTAGCACAGCTTTGGTGGGGGCCTACCCAAAATATAAGCAGGGAATGGTAAACCTTAAAACAGCAATAATTTTCGGCATACCTTCTATAATAGCGGTTTTTGCGACCCGCGCATTTATAGTTCCGTTAATACCAAAAGAAGTTTTTACCGCAGGCAGCTTTATTATTACAAAGAATATGCTTATGATGTTACTGTTTGCCATACTAATGGTAGCAGCATCGGTGTCTATGATTCGCGAAAAGAAAAGCGCCAAAGACAATCATGAAACGAAGCCACAACAATTCAACATACCTTTAATTTTTGTAGAAGGAATGATTGTAGGTGTGCTAACCGGTTTAGTAGGGGCAGGTGGAGGTTTTTTAATTATACCCGCCCTTGTATTGCTCAGTAAACTGCCTATGAAACAGGCGGTAGGAACTTCGCTGTTAATTATCGCAGCAAAATCACTGATTGGCTTCACTGGCGATTTGGGCCATTTGAACATAGATTGGTTTTTGCTGTTAACTGTAACAGCAGTTGCCGTAGCAGGAGTTTTTGTGGGTGACCTGCTTAGCAAGAAAGCAGATGCAGCTAAGTTAAAGAAAGGCTTTGGCTGGTTTGTGCTGGTAATGGGTATTTACATTATCGTTAAAGAACTGTATTTTCCTACCGGTGAAAGGCACTGAATAGCAGCAAGGAAATTGTAACAAAAGTAGCGGAACTTTCTCTTCGCCACACGGTATCTTTATATCGTAATTTTAAAATAGAAACAAAACAAGTAATATGAAAGTAGAGCAAATTTATACCGGATGTTTGGCGCAAGGCGCTTACTACATTACCAGCAATGGCGAGGCAGCTATTATTGATCCGCTTCGCGAAACACTTCCTTATATAGAAAGATTGGACAGAGACAATGTAAAACTGAAGTACATTTTCGAAACACACTTTCATGCCGATTTTGTTTCAGGCCATCTGGACCTGAGCCGTAAAACAGGCGCGCCTATTGTGTATGGCCCAACTGCCCAACCTGAGTTTGATGCCATTATAGCTGCCGATGAGCAAGTGTTTGAATTAGGCGATGTAAAAATTAAAGTGTTGCACACTCCCGGCCATACCATGGAAAGTGCTACTTACCTGTTGATTGATGAAGATGGAAGAGACTACGCCATTTTCTCGGGCGATACGCTTTTCCTTGGCGATGTTGGCCGCCCCGATTTAGCGCAGAAAGCTGCTCACATGACACAGGAACAACTTGCCGGCTTGCTTTACGATAGCCTGAACAACAAAATTATGCCCCTGGCTGATGAGGTAATTGTGTACCCCGCACACGGTGCCGGAAGTGCCTGCGGAAAGAACATGATGAAGGAAACCGTAGATACCCTCGGCAACCAGAAAAAAATGAACTACGCATTAAATCAACCCAACAAAGAAGCGTTTGTAAAAGCGGTTACCGAAGGCTTAACCCCTCCTCCGGGATATTTTGGAATGAATGTAGCCATGAACAAAAAAGGGTACGAGAGTTTTGAAGAAGTACTGAATCATGGAATGAGAGAATTAACACCTGCCGAGTTTGAAGTAGCTGCTGAAGAATCGGGCGCATTAGTTTTAGATGCACGCTGTGCACAAACTTTTTGGAAAGGATTTATCCCTCAGTCTATAAACATAGGCATTGATGGCGATTTTGCCCCGTGGGTAGGCGCCATGATTGTGGATGTGAAGCAGCCTATATTGTTAGTTAGTGAGCCGGGAAAGGAACAGGAAACCGTAACCCGCTTAAGCCGCGTTGGTTTCGATAACATACTCGCACATTTAAAAGGTAGTTTCGAAGCATGGAAAGAAGCGGACAAAGAAGTGGATACAGTAAACAGAATTACAGCCGAAGAATTTGCCGCTAAAGCCGATGTGAAGAAAGATATGATTGTGGATGTGCGGAAAGAAACTGAATACGCTGCCGAACATGTAGAAGATGCTTACAGCAAACCCCTGGCTTACATAAACGACTGGATTAAGGACATGAACCCCCAGCAGCACTTTTACCTGCACTGTGCCGGTGGTTACCGCAGTATGATTGCCGCCAGCATTTTACAGGCACGCGGCTACCGCAATTTTACCGAAGTGGATGGTGGGTTTAATGCCATTGCAAAAACTAACGTTCCGAAAACAAATTATGTGTGCCAGAGTAAAGTAATGAAGGCATAATCTCGAAATGGCAAACACCGTTTATATAGTTGTAATCTCTTAGGTTTTCGGCAAAAAAACAATCAGGCAAATGAGGATAACTGCGATACTTGCCCTTACCATGTTTCTTGTTTGTATGGACGAAGAAGTTTCGGCACAACAAGCAACAAAAATAAGCTACGCGCAATCTTTTTTGGTAGATGTAAGAACTCCAAAAGAATTTGCGCAAGGCTCAGTGCAGGGCGCTGTAAACATTCCACTTGGTACGGTAAAAGAAAGGTTTAATGAATTTAATGGCAAAAAACAAGTAGTGGTATTTTGCCACAGCGGCATACGTGCCATGTTTGCCAAAGGAATTTTAAACCGGAACGGAATAAAACCGGTAGTAAACGGTGGCAATGTACCGCGCGTTAACCGCAAGTTGCGAAAGCAATCAGTTTTATAAATCGTAAGCTTTAATAATTCAGCTAAATCAATCATTCACATCAGAGGGTTGTTTTTCTCCCCCGCCCTTCGCACTTAGGAGAGTCACTAATTGAATTAACGTTCCGATATTACTTATCATCAGCTTCAGCCAAAACTCAATTCGCTTTCTTTGATACATTCATTCAACATATAGATATGAAGACCAAACAAATCCTTCGCATAGCATCTGTAATTCCTGTTATGCTGTTGCTGCTGGCAGGCTGTAAAGAAAAGGATAAAGCCAACTTTACCGTTCAGTTGCAACCCTATGTGGGCAACCAGCCTTTCAGCTTTTCCAACACCTACAACGATGGTGCCGGCAAAGAGTTTTTCTTTAGCAAGTTGAAATTTTACGCAGCTCATTTCCGGTTGGTAAAAGCCGACAACAGCGAGGTGGAAATAGAAGATGCCGCTTTCTTTGATTGGAATGATAGTAACTGGAAATCATTTTCGGCTGAGGTGGATGCTGGTACCTACAAAGGCTTAAAGTTTAATGTTGGTTTAGACCCGCAGCAAAACGCCACCGACCCCGATAACTACAGTTCATCCGAAGCCTTAGGGCCTAAAGAAGACATGTTCTGGGAGTGGCTGAAACACCGTTTTATAGTTTTAGAAGGAACGGCCGATACTTTAGGCAATAACTTTACGAGCGGGGTGGTTGGAATGGTTTACCACGTTGGCCGCGATACCTGCTACCGCGAAGTAACCCTTACCGGCTCCGATATTGTAGTGAACGAAGGCGAAAAGAAAACACTGACATTGAACCTCGATTTGCTCAAAATATTTCAGCAGGCACCTGCTCCGCTCAACATGTTTACACAACCCGGCACCCAGTCTGAAGATGGTGACTTAAACATTGCCCTGCAGTTTTCCAATCAGTTTGCCAATTCCTTTATCTATTCCCATTAAACCATGAAACGCGGGTTACTGCTTACTACTATATTACTGTTAGTTCTTTTGCTTTTGCAGCAATGCAAGCCCGACCCTCCGTTTACCTGCACCGATTGTAACGACCCCGACAGCCTTTATGTAGGCGTTCCGCTTACGCTGCAAAAGCCTTTTAAGTTTCCCTCTATAAACATACCGGCCGATAACCCTTTAACCGAAGAAGGCGTGTTGCTCGGGCGCATGTTATTTTACGACCCGGTACTATCGGTGGACAGCACGCTGGCCTGTGCTTCGTGCCACAAACAGGAGTTTGCCTTTGCCGATGGGGGCAAAGCACTTAGCCAGAATGTATTTGGAGCCACTAAGCGCAATTCCCCTCCATTGTTTAACATGGTTTGGATGAAGGACTTTTTTTGGGACGGGCGAAGCGAAGATTTGCCCACCCAGGCCAACGATGCCCTGCTGCACGAACTGGGCTTTAGCCCCGCAGTGGTTATTCCCCGCCTGGAAGCTAAGCCCGAATACGTAGCCCTGTTTAAAAAAGCCTTCGGAAGGCCCGGAACTATTACGCAGCAGAAAATTGAAAAAGCCATTGCACAATTCGAAATGACCCTCATTTCTTCCGAATCGAAGTTTGACAAGGTAATGCGGGGCCAGGCTTCTTTTACACCTCAGGAAAGCCGCGGCTTTTACGACCTGTTTATGAAAGATACCATTGATGGCGGGGCCGACTGTTTTCACTGCCATGCTTCTTCCAGCGCCAGCAGCCTTACCATGATTGATGATAACTTCCACAACAATGCGCTGGATTTTGCCAATTCCTTCAGCGACTTTGCCGATAAAGGCCTGGGTGCTGTAACCAACAATATGCTCGATAACGGAAAGTTCCGCACACCCCACATCCGCAATATTGAAGTAACCGGCCCTTACATGCACGATGGCCGCTTTGCCACGCTGGAACACGTGGTTGATTTTTACAACGATAGTTTAAAAACCTCCCCCACCGTTGACCCGCAAATGAAAACCGTTCACCGTGGTGGGCTTAAATACCTTACCCCGCAGGACAAGGCCGATTTAATTGCTTTTCTGAAAACCCTTACCGATACCACCTTCCTCCACAACCCGGCTTTTAGTAATCCGTTTGAGTAGGTGATAAACCTTTACAGGTATCTTCTTTTATCTTTGGTTGAAACCTATGGCTTATGAACTGCACCTTCTCGTTCATTTTCATTTGTTGCATTTTCCTTTGTAAAGCACAAACTCCGTTTGCATATCCCGGAGCACATTGGTGTACAGTTTATGCCTATCCAACTGCAACTATTTACACCGAAACAGATTATTCTAAAGATACTGTAATACAAGGCATACCCTGTTCACAAACCGGGGCGGGATGTTTGTTTGTTAGAAACGATACGGTGTATAGGATTCTTGGTAATGGAAATGTCTGTTTCTTGTACAACTACAATGCTATAGCAGGTGAGGTATGGCGTATTTGGGTTGAGCCGGGGTACCGGTTTCACTTTTCTGACAGTCTGGTTCCTATAAGAGTAGATAGTGCTTCAACAAGAAGCATAAGAGGGGAAGTAAGGAGAATTATCTTTACCTCAATTATAGATACTCCTTTCTATAATTATGGATATACACTGGGAGATATTGTTGAAGGAGCGGGGTCATCTCATTATTTTCTACCGGGCCCGTGGGGATTTGTTGATGATGGTACTCCATTCAGAATTTGTTTTGGCGATTCGCTAACAGGAGCCTTTCATGAAGATTTGGGAAACATTCAATTACTTGACTCCTGCGTTTGCCATGTGTGGATGGGCGCTGATAATGTAAAGGATAGCGAACAACTGAACGTGGTGTATGATAACCACGGGAATAAGCTTCGAATTACCACGCTGAGTGATACTTATCCTGTAAATGTTCAAATAATTGATTTAAGCGGGCAGGTAGTTAAGTCGGTTACATCTTATCAAAATAGCTTCAATATACCGGTTGAAGAAGTTACCCGTGGAATTTATTTCTGTGTTATAAAGCGGCACAACTATAATGTGGTAAAGAAGATAATGGTAAGAGAGTAGCACGGCAGCTTGTCTTTCTTAATGCAGCCTAATGCCCCCTGAATCTATCACGAAACTATACAAACAAAGGTGGGCCACAGAGGTGTTTTCTTACCGGTTTCGGTGGGTGAGATACCCACCGCTAACAAATAAAGGGAAACTATTGGCTAAAGGCACCGGGCAATAAACAGCGATGCCATCCCATCCGGGGATGGCATCGCTGTTTATTGTATTTCTTCCTGCTTACTCCTCCTCTTTTACCCCTGCCCTTATCACCGCATCGCTTAAGCCGGGGTTGGTTAGTTGCAGGGTATTCTTGTTCAGGTCTATTCCCAACTCGCCTATACTCTTTTTAAAAGTAACCCCCTGCAGCAATTGATAGCTGCCGGCAGCTACGCATGGGCTGGCGGGTAAATCGGTAGTGCATACAAATACATTACCGCTTATAGCGCGCAGGTAAATTTGAAGAAGTGGGTTAATAGACCCCGCCCCAATAGGAAACAACACCGATCCGCCTGCAGGTATGTTCAGCGTTTGTACATCGTACCCCTCAGTGCCGCTGTTGCCCCCGCTGTTGTCAATCATACGGGCGGTTAAGTAACGGCTGTACAGGTTGGGGTTTGTGTACTCCACTACCTTTAAATAACTATCTAAGGTGTTCTTTACTAATTTGTCTGTCTGCACCATATAGCGGCCCACATCTTCGCGGGCGGCTTTGTTTACTCCTTCTTCCTGCCGGCCTATGGGTTCTAAACTTTGCCAGGCCTCGTTCAGTGCCTCCAGGGCATCCACTTCGCCCGAAGTAACGCCAAAGGTATCCAGCACGGCTTTTACGGGCAGTGCCAAATCAAGCAACTGATCGGTTTTTATGTACAGTTCGGCATCGCGGAACTTGTCAATATCCGAATCATTAAAATCAATAATGGTTTTGCTTTTAATGTCGGGGTTGGTGGTGTAGTAGCCCATCATAGCCGCACGCACCAGTTTAAACTGGGCTATTTGCTGCGTGCGGTGTTCGTTTTTAGCGGTTGTAAAGCCGGTAATGTCGCGGGTGGCGGTACTGTCGGCCTGTGCAATAAGGTTAATAAGCGAGTGCAGTATTGTTTTGTTGGTGGCTATAGCCGGGTTAAAGGCTAAATCGGGAGCATTGGTGCCCAACATAAGATCAACTTTTAAATACATGCCGTAGTGGTCTTCCTGTGCGCTGTTCATAGTGTTTGGTTTTTAGTGTTAGTAATATTTTAAGGCTAAGCTATAGCGGCACCGGCCTTTTATGCCGCTTTAAAAAGGCAAGTTTTGCACGGGGGTATAGTTACCGCTGCGGCATTTTCAGTTATCGTTTTAGCACTTTTCGTTACCACCGCATCATTTTTTGTTACTGCCGCATCATTTTTCGTTACCACTGCGCAATATTCAGTTACCGGTTTCTAACTTTTAGTTACCGTTTCAGCATTTACAGTTACCGCTTCGGCATGTTGATTTACCTCCGAAAAAAATTTTTAAGGATTAAAACAGATGCTTATATTAGTGCTGTCGGCAAAGTGCAGCATCCCGCAGCGGGGATAGGAAGAGGGGATAATTCAGCAATTATTTAACCTTAAAAATAAACACCATGATTCGCCTACGTATTAAATCGCTCATGAAAGAAAAAGGAGTAAAGGCTCCGTTTAAAAAAATGGTAGCCCTGGGCATTAGCCACTCTATTGCCCACGACTATATGAGCGGCAAAAAGAAATGGATATTGATTGAGCATGTAGAAACACTATGCCTGCTTTTGCATTGCCGCCCCAACGACCTGTTTGAATGGTTGCCCGATGACACCATGCAGGACGACCCCCGGCATCCCCTGCAACAGCTTAAACCCAAAGCCCCGTTTGTGCTGGATGAGGCTATTAAAAACCTTAGCCCCGATGAAATACGCAAGCTGTTTGAAAAGGGCAATGAGGAGAAGAAGGAGTGAGGGGGAGAAATAATCCGTTTACTTAACTACCAACCTTATATATGGTAACAGTAACTGAACAACAGATTAGAGAACAGCTTATGTTGCGCTATCGAAAACAGAAGCAATTGTTTTCAAGGCTCTCCTGGAAAACAATCCGGCTAATGATAGCCGGTCGAATACCAAAGCCTTTAGTGGAGGACTACTACCAGAACGAATGGGGGCTAATTTTCCATAACGGGGAACAACACTACCCGTTAAGTATGCTTCAGTTTCTTTCCAAAAACAGGAAAGCCTGCTACGAGCAAACCGATGCCAGTTCGAGGCTGCACATGTTTCTTTCGCACGTAGAGTATTTGCAGGTTGTTTTTGGGCATCACAATTTGAAATGGCGAAGGGCGGTGGCAAACGGTTCAGCCAAAGCACACAACCAACTATCGGTACAACTATTACAGGAATTTGAACAATGCGCGGCAGAAGCCAGTACCGTTTTATACGCAAACTGGACTCCTTTAACAGTCCGCGAATGGCAATACTACCGCGAGGTGTTTGCTCACCAGTTTCTTTCAGAGGAGGAAATAAAAAGAGCAAAGGAGACAATACGACAGCGCAACAAAAAGAAAAGAAAGCCTAAACTTAAACAGAAGGGCGATGAGGAGAAGAAGGAGTGAGGAGAAGTTCCGTTGATTTGTTGAAGTTGCTTTAACCTCTTTGGCAAGAGCGAGGTGCGGGGGCAGTGGGGAAACGCTCGCCATTGGGGGAATTGTCACAGAAATGTCATTTTTTAAGAGAGCGCAATCGAATAGAAAGCATACTTTGTATGTTTACATAAAGCACCTCTATGAAAAAACTTTTCCCTCTTCTACTAATCTTACTTACCGTTTGTAATTTACAGGCCCAAGTACCAAACGATAATTGCGCCACCGCTACCGATATTGGTGTTATGGACGGCACGTATAATTTTCTTTCGTACGACTTTAGCCTGTTTGATACCTGCATTGATGTTTCTACCCTACAGGCTACTGTATCTTACCCGTATTACTCTACCGATAGCACCTGTAACAGCTCTTTCGGTAAACAAACTGGTAAAGATGTTTGGTTCAAATTTGTATCAACCCCTGCTTTTACTATCCGCGGTATTCAATCGCAAAACGTAATATCTCCCATCGATTCGGTAAGTATTACCTTTTGGGAGGGCAACACATGTAACCTAATGCG
This sequence comes from uncultured Chitinophaga sp., assembly GCA_964563185.1. Classification (GTDB taxonomy): domain Bacteria; phylum Bacteroidota; class Bacteroidia; order Chitinophagales; family LD1; genus Bog-950. The sequence goes on along the minus strand of CAZLXD010000002.1, from coordinate 35,171 downwards.
GCCTTTAGGTAACTACAAGTACATTATTAAGCCGGGTAGTCCCGTTTTTTACGATACTATTTGGACAAACAACACCAATATTTCCGATACTTTTTTTGCGCAAATAAGTGGCATTACATACACTAGCCTATTGCAATTGTATTTGTGTTTTAGAGGAATAAGCTATACCGTACCAGCCATTGCGGGATGCTATTTTACAAATGCCAATGTTGATACCATTTGTTTTAAATACCTAAAACACCGTTTGCCTGCCAACTGGGGCAATACCGGTTCGGCTGCCATTGAAATACAAAATGGCTTAGCTCCATTTACATTTTTATGGAGCGATGGCAACACTGATAGTGCCCGAACAAACTTAGCAGCAGGAAAATACTATGTAACTATAACCGATGCAGGTGGTTGTATTCAAATGGATAGTGTGGAAGTTGTTTCCGAATGCAGCGCTAGTTTCAAATCAACAAACGTGGGGCCGGGTTATTACAATTTCTCAGCCCTTTGTACAGATACTATCCAACTTAAAAATTTTGTATGGACAATTAATTCGGACACCATTATTCAGGATTCGGTAGCAGGGAGTGTTTTTTATCGCTTTACAGCCAATGGAAACTACAGCGTATGTGTGCATATATCCGATAGTACTAGCCAATGCGCTTATGATACTTGCCTGCAATTGAGTATTACCGATGGCACTTATGTGCCGCTGTTAGATTCCGTTAATGTTTGGCACTACGTAAGTAATCTAATGCCTGTTTTGGGCAATCCCGGTAATAACAACTCCCGTAGCAGCAATTGCGGGCCGGGGTCTTCCAACTCCGGAAACGGCTTTACAGAATACACCGGTAATGATACCATGATTGATAGCTACACGTACAAAATACTGTGGAGCCAAACACTTAACATGTGGCCCGTGCAACAATGTGTAATGGGCTATTTGCGCGAAGACACCATTATGCGCAGGATATACTTTTGGGATATAGATAGTGCATACGAAACACTGCTGTACGATTTTGGAATGGGGATAGGCGACACTGTAACCCTCCGGTTTTCAAATAGCTTCAGTTATTATCAAACAGGCGTTTACAAGCTTGACTCTATTGGTTCTTTTAATGCCCAACATACCGCCTCGCCACGTAAAGTGTTTTATCTAAAAAAAGGGGCAGGTGTTAATCAAGTGCAGTTAAAATGGGTAGAAGGTATCGGTAATATGGCTGAACTGATTTATCCGTATAATCATTTTAGCCAGTGCTGTGGTGGCCTGTTTACTTGCCCTGAATATCAATATCCCGGTACCGATCAGGTTTTAGTTTGCTATGAGCACAAGCAACTTGATTTTTACGATGCCTGTGCCTTAGGTTACGTCATCAACAATTGGTGTTTTAATTATCTCGACACTTGCAACTATTACCTTATTTGTGGTGGCATTCATGAGGTATCATCAGTTGCCTCTTTAGAGGTTTTTCCTAACCCGGCTCAAAAAGAAATCAACCTGAAATTGGAAGTAAAGAAAGCCGATGACTTTTTCATACAAGTAACCGACCTGCAAGGTAGAAGTATTTCGCCCACTTATAGTTTGGGCAAGTTAGGCGAAGGCACACATACGCAACAAATTATTTTGCCGGTAGCGAAACAAGGTTTGTACTTTATAGAATGCCACACAAGCGAGGGTAGTATTTATAAGAAGATTTTGTTTGAGTGAGTAAAATACCCTCCTACTCGCGCAATGCAGCGTGGGATACAGTGGAGGGTTCTTGTGCGGTTTTAGGGGTTATGGCTATAGCGATACCATCCCTTTAAGGGATGGTATCGCTGCTTCGGGAGTTACCGGTTCCCTGCACGTGGTCAACCAATAACCAAACCATAAAATGTAGTAAGCGGTGTGGTGGTTTGTTTAATACCACCCTTTGCCGCTTTGCGGCATCTCCCGCCAGCGGTAGACATGCAGTCGCTCACTTCTACAGATAGCTTAAGGCGCGTGGCTTGTCCTCTCCCGCTTAACCAGCATCCCTGCCAACCAAAAGCACTTTTTATAGGTAGGTGAAACACTTCTGGCCTATATCACCACCGCATCGGCCAGCTTACTGCTTTGCTTTATGTAAACGGGGAACCCGCTTGCTGTTGCAATGTGTAGCTCTGTAAATTATCTACTGCAAATACATCAGGCAGTTTTCGTCATCTTCAATAAAACCGCCTATTACGGCAACGCTTTTTTCTAAAATTGAATTTATCTGTGAAGTTGTTTTATTGCCGCAGGTAAGTTGAATAACCTTTGGCGGGCAGCCAAACAAACGGCTCAACGATTCAAAGTCATTATCCTTAGTAAGAATAGTAAACCCCTTTTCTTTCGCAAAATTCCATATCGCAATATCTTCGGTGTTTTCATCCATGTTATACGTTGCCACATGTGCACTGCCCGGAAAAGCCTTATGAAGAAAAACAGCTACCCGATAAGAGAGATTGTTATCTACTAAAACCATTAGTCAACCGAGGCAAACTTTACATGCTTTTCGCTGTCTGCCGCATAAGCCAGGCAGGCAGTAATATCTTCATTGGTAAGTGTGGGAAAATCAGCAATTATTTCCTGCCGGGTCATGCCTGCGGCAAGGTAACCAAGCACATCGGCTACGGTAATTCGCAAATTGCGCACACATGGTTTACCCGAGCGCACATTCGGATTCACCGAAATTATTTCCTGATATGGTTTCATGGCGAAACAACTTTGTTTTCTCAAAGATATACAAACACAGCAACCATTTCTTATCGGCCGGTGCCCCGCCATCTAAATACTTTTAAATATCAAAAGCTTCGGAAATCTTCTTTCCCTACATCACCACCGCATCGGCCAGCTTACTGCTTTGCTTTATGTAAACGGGGAACTCTTCCAGCGCGTAGGTTTTGGTAATGCTTTGCCCGCCTTCGTATACTTTGGTTTTATCGTATAAGTAAACCCAGTTATCGCCTGCGGGCAGGTTAACGGTTACGGTGCCGCTGCTGCTTAGCACAGGCGCTACGTAAATATCATCGCCCAGCATATAGCTGTAATCGGTTTTGTTGTAAAAGTTCATGAGCGAGCTGCCCTGCGCCACTACCTTGCTCATGTTTTCCATTAAGTAACCCACTAAGTATTTGTTGCGCATAATCACCAGCTTTTTGTATATCTCGTTGGTTTGCTGGTCGAACATCCAGGGGCGGTGCTCGCCTCCGCCACCGTTTTCCATTAAGCCGCTAAAAGCGCCCAGCTGTGCCCAGCGTATAAAGCTTTCTTTCGAACGGCCGGTGCCGGGGTACAGGGTTTCATCGGTGCGGTAGCCGCCAATATCGGAACCAAAGCTGTAGTAGCCCGAAGCATCGCTTTCGTACATGTTGTTGAGCGCGGCTTTCATACCGTTAAAGTCGCCATCCTGGTCGCCCACCCAGTAAGCATAGCTGATATCCTTGGGGCCAAACTCCACTAAACTGCCGCTGAAAGGGTAGCCGTAATTATCTACGGGGCGGCACATCACCACGCGGTCGTTGCCTAACTTCTGGCGGCTGTATTCGTGAAACAGGCGGTAGTATTTTTCCGAGTAATCGTTGCGGCTGGGTATGTTGCCCTGTAAGTAAGGCGAGTAGAAATACGATTTAAAATTCTGCACATCGTACAGCAGAAAATCGGAGCCATCGCACTTCCAGCCGTCAATACCATAGGCCAGTGTTTTATCCATCAGGCCCTTCCACCAGGCCACGGCATCGGGGTTGTAAAAATCTATGAGGCTGCAACGGGTAGGCTTCCACCATTTTACAATAGCGGGGCCGCTGTTGGCATTCTCTTTCATAAAATAGTTGTGGTCTTTGGCGTAGTCCCACAGGGGGTGCATGTTGGTATCAATGCCTCCGGTTATCCAGCAAAGCACTTTTATGTTTTTGCTGTGGAAGTAATCAATCATGCCCTGTGCATCGGGGTAGCGGGTGCTGTCCCACTCAAAAGTATTGTAGCCGGTTTCCCAGGGGCTGTCAATAATAATAGCATCTACCGGTATGCCGTTGGCTAAGTAATCATCAACCAGTTGCCGGGCGCTTTGCGTGGTGCCTTCGCCTTCCCACACCCAATGCTGAAAAACCCACTTGGGCCAGGGGGTGGTTTGCACGTAAGTAGTATCACCGGGGTTGTTGGGCAGCGGTATGTTGCATTCTTTTTTACAGCCCGACCAGTTAACTAAAACAGCCAGCAATAAAACGGGAAGGAGTATTCTTTTAAGCATAGGAGTGGTTGTGTTGCTTAAAGATATATTTTATGGGAAATAAGCAAGCGGGCGGAAGAAGGCATAAAAAAACGTTCCGCCAGTAAAGGGGCGGAACGTTCCTTATTTCTGAAAAGCAATAAGCGCTATAATCCGTTGAACGAAATACCTACACCAAACTCGTTTACACCGGGGCCGCGGTCTTTTTTAAATACCCCGAGTATGCTGTAAAAAGCGGTCAGGTTAAAGCTGCTGTAGCCAATACGGATAGTAGGCCCTATGCGGAACAGGTTGAAATCCGGAAAGCGTCTTTCCACATACACCTTAGTGGCACCGCCTTCTTTTACTTTCACTTTCGTGTGGGCATCTACCCTTACACCGGCCTTAAAGCCTATGGCAAATTTCCATACTTGGTCTAACTTATCGGGGTTGGTTTTAATGCGGAACTCCAAAGGAATTTCGAGGTACTGAAGGGAAATTTTGTTCACCTTGTAATCACCGGGGTTAGCCAGCGAACGCAGGGTAATACCGTTGGTGTCTTCCAGCAACTCGTGGCGCGAATAAATATTGGAACTGCTGTAACCAATACCGGGCGCAAAACTGAAGCGCGATTTTTTAATGCGGAAATCGTAGTAGAAGGTAATGTTTATACCGCGCGAATACCACTTGGGGCTGAGGTTGTTGGGCACCCCGTTAATGTCCACAATACGCGGGTCGCTTTTGCTGTAAATCCAGTTGCTTCCCATAAAATCAACGGCAAAGCGGTCTTTCGAAAACTTCGAGAATTTCTTTTCGGCAGCCGCACGTTTGGCAATCTGCTCGGGGGTTAACTGTTTCTTCTTTTTGGTGGTTTTCACCGAATCCTGCTGTGCCGATACATTCAACGATACAAGGGCAAACAGAATAAAAACGATATAGCGCATGGTAATTTTATTGGCCTTTTAAACGGGCGGCTAAGGTAATTATTTTGACTAACCGAGATATTTCCCCTCAATGGGCATACGCCTGCCAATACCAAAGGCTTTTGGCGACACGCGCAAAATAGGCGGAGCCTGGTGCCGCTTCCATTCGTTGCTGTTAACCAGTTTGAGTACCCGGTCTACCAAAGCCTTATCAAAACCCATTGCCACTAACTCTTTAGGGCCTTGTCGTTTTTCTATGTACTGGAAAAGAATTTTGTCGAGAATATCATACTCGGGCAGCGAATCGGAATCTTTTTGGTTAGGGCGCAATTCAGCCGAGGGGGCTTTGGTAATAATGTTCTCAGGTATAACTGGAGTGGTATTTCCTTCTCCTAAAGAAGAAGGTGCCCGAAGGGCGGATGAGGTGTTAATGTAACGGGCCAACTCATACACCTGTGTTTTGTATACATCGCCCAGCACGGCCAGGCCTCCGCACATATCGCCATACAAGGTGCCGTAGCCTACGGCTGCCTCGCTTTTGTTGGTAGTGTTCAGCAGTATGTAACCAAACTTATTGCTGAAAGCCATCAGCAGCACCCCGCGGGTGCGCGCCTGCATGTTTTCTTCGGCTACGTTAAAGGGCAAATCTTTAAACCAGGGCGAAAGTGTTTCGCGGAAAGACTGAAAAGTATTTTCAATAGCAACCGTTTCGTACTTCATTCCCAAATTGTTGCAAAGCGCAATAGAATCATTCACCGAATGGTCCGATGAAAAACCGGAAGGCAACAGCAGCGAGAGCACATTTTCTTTGCCCAGCGCTTTGGCTGCCAAACAAAGTACCAGGGCAGAATCAATACCACCGCTTAAGCCGAGTATGGCTTTTTTAAACCCCAGCTTTTCAAAGTAATCGCGAATGCCCATTACCAGCGCTCCGTGTATCAGTTCCACTTCGCTGTATTTGGCTGCTTCGGTTTTAATGTTGGAAATGGCTTCCGTTTCAATAACCAGCATCTCTTCTTTGAAATATGAAAGCTGATGAGCCACATGTCCTTCGGCAGCCATTACTATACTGCCACCGTCAAACAGCAATTCGGTTTGCCCGCCTGCTTCGTTTACATAAATCATAGGAACACCATAGCGGGCAACGTTAGCGGTTATCACTTTCAAACGCTCTTGCGGCTGCTTATAACTAAATGGCGAAGCCGAAAGGTTAATCATTAAATCAGGCTGTTGCTTTACCAATTCATCCATCGGTGAAATAGTGTATAGCGGGTTATCGTTGCCAACGTTCCAGATATCCTCGCAAATAGTAATGGCTAACTTCTTCCCTTTAAATGTGAAGATTTCAAACCTGCGGTTGGGTTCAAAATAGCGGTACTCATCAAATACATCGTAGTTAGGCAACAGGGTTTTATCGGCAATAAACTTCACCTCCCCTTCATACAGAAAGAAAGCAGAATTGTATAAGTCCTTTCCTTCCTTCACCGGATTTTTGCGCGGGCAACCTACTAAAGCAGCCACTGTTTGTGTGTGTTTTGCTATATCATTTAAGGCAGCCGTGCTTTGCTCAATAAAATCATCAAACTCTAAGAAATCGCGTGGAGGGTAGCCGCATACGCATAGTTCGCTAAACACTACCAGTTCAGCGCCCTGCTTTTCAACTTCCTGAATGGCGCTAATAATTTTAGAGGTGTTGGCGGTAAAATTCCCAACGTGATAGTTGAGCTGAGCGAGCGCTATTTTCATTGCTGTGTAAATCCTTTAAAACAATACCCCTACGCGCAGGCTGAAAAAGCGCATTACGTTTGGTTCCTTTTTGGCATCGCGGTCAAATATGTTATTGATAAAGCCATTGTGGTAATGCAGACCTACCAGTAGGGAAGCATCGTCATCAAAACGGTATTCAAATCCGGCACCGGCACCTAAGCGCACATCAATAAAATTGTTTCGGAAACCACTGATAACTTTTGTTACTTCATTATTGCCCTTTAGTATATTTTCCTTCTCAATGGAATAAAGTTCGGCAGTTCCTATCGAGTCGCTAAACGTGGCACGGGCGTTTACGGTAAACTGCAAATCAACCCCTACCTGGCCCCACACACAAAACTTGCTGTCCTTAATATCGTTGGTTTTTAACTTGAGGTAGGCAGGAAGCACAACATAGTGAAAAGCGTATTTCTCGTTCACGCTTCTGATTTTCACACCGGCAGTGTCCAGTTCAAACTTGTCGCGGCCTTGCAGATTACAGCCGTCAAATGCTCCTGCTATACCGGTGGAAAGGCCATAGTTTTTAGCGAACCAGTATTCCAGCATAAAGCCGTAGTTCACACCAAAGCGGGGCTTGCCTTTCAGCAGGTCTTTGCCGGCAGGTTTGCTCCAGGCAATACCGGGCGAGGCAAAAAAACCGATTCGAAGCCTTTCGTTCAGTGAAAAAGCCTGTGTAGCAAGAAGTATAAAAAGTGTGAGAACAAAAGTGTGTTTGAATTTCTTTCGCATTTTCGTGGTATGATTCAAAGGGTAAAAGCCATTGTAGTTGTTTCGGTGCTGTGTTTGCTGGTAAGTTGCAATGGTTGCAACCAAAACAAAAGTAGAGAAAAACCTGACGTATCGAACATAAACGTGCAAGTGCAATTGCTCCGCTTCGATTCTGATTTGAAGAATTTTGACCCATTACACTTTGATTCGTGGCGGGCTGAAATGCAGGAGCGTTACGGGGAGTTTTATAAATTTTATGTCAGCAACTTTATTATCGGGCCTCGTCCCGCGGGCGATACAACTGACATTGAATTGAAGGCCATCCAACAGTTTCTTTCGGATAAATACATCCGCACTATTCAGGATTCAATTGATGCGCGTTATGCCGAAACGAAAGATGTAGAGCACGACTTACTGGAAATGTTTCGCTACTTCAAGTTCTATCTGCCGGCTGTGGAGGTACCGCAAGTAGTTACTATCAACTCGACTTACGGAGCGGGCGTTTCCCCGTTTGGAAATAATCAACTGATAGTGGGGCTTGACATGTTTTTGGGCACCGACAATAAAGATTACGATAGTATAGGAGTATATGCCTATCTGCGCCATAAAATGAAGCGAGAATACATAGCCCGCTATACAGCCGAAGCCTTGTATGATGCATATTTCCCTTCAGTAAGTTTGAATTCCAATGCAACCCTGCTGGAGTCCATTATTGAGCGCGGAAAGAAGCTCTACTTTATCAGTTACATTTTTCCCGATGCCCCCGATAGTTTGATACTTGGTTACACCGAGCCGCAGACCACCTGGTGTAAGGAAAGCGAATATGCCATTTGGCAGTTTTTTAACGATAAAGACCTTTTATACAAGAACAACGCTATGGACAAAACCCGCTACCTGGGCGATGGGCCCACCACTAACGGTATGCCTGCCGATGCCCCGGGCGCTATAGGGAACTTTGTGGGGTTACAAATTGTGCGGAAGTTTGTAAAGGAAACAGGTGGCAAGTTAGACATGAAGGACTTAGTAACGAAATACGATGCAAAAACTATTTTGGAAAAGGCTAAATACCGACCAGCCAAATAATATAGTGCGCTTTAACTAACCACCATGCCATTTATTAATGTTGATTTACTCCGGAGCCGAATAAAAACGCTTCAAAAAGAGTTTAATGCCGCAACCCCGTTCAGGCATATTGTCATTGACAACTTTTTAACCAACGAAACCGCAGAGGCTTTGTTGAATGTTTATCCTAAACCCGAATCGGGCGTTTGGAATAAAACCACCTACATTAATCAGAAGAAGAAACTGCAAAATGGAAATTTTGAAAATGAACCCTTGTTTAAATCCCTGTTCGAATATCTTAACGGGGATGATTTTGTAAAATTGGTGGAAGAGCTTACCGGTATTAGCCACCTTCAAACTGATACTAACCTTTTCGGTGCCGGAATGCACCAATCGCTAAACGGAGCTTTTTTAGATGTGCATGTGGATTTTAATGTTCATCCGGAAACTAAACTTTACCGCAGGCTTAACCTGCTTATATTTTTAAACAAAGACTGGAAGCCGGAATACGGGGGCGAACTTGAATTGTGGGATATGGAAAGGAAAGAGTGTTTCAAAAAAATATCTCCCGGTTTTAACCGCTGTGTAATTTTTGAAACCAATGAGAAATCTTTTCATGGCCATCCGGTCCCTTTAACTGTTCCCGCAGGAGTTACCCGTAAATCGCTTGCAGTATACTACTACACAAAGGATGCTCCACCCGAAGTAAAAGCAGGCGGGGAGCACAACTCTATTTTTGTAGCTACCCAAGGATTAAAGGGCAGAATAAAGAACCTCCAGTCGGGCCTGATAGCATTAAAAGAACGGATTCAGCGCAAGTTCCGGTAAATTTGTTTTGTGTTCAGGCCATTGTTTCAACGTAATCTTTCTAACCAAAAACTTGCTGCCCCTTTTAATTTTGTATTGAACATAGTGGTGTTGTATGCCGGCTGGTGCCTGGTTAGCTATATGGGCGAAAACAATTCCAACTTTTTGTGGGGAGGGTGGCATTGGTTAAATAATGCCATGGGTAATGCGCTAGCTTTTTGTACAGCTGCTTTGCTAAAAACATCGGGATATGAACTCATACACTATAAACGGGTTATTACTATTGAAGGCACACAGGGAATATATATAGCGGATTGGTATCTGGGACTTGCCCCTATGACTATCTTCTGCGGCATTATTCTTTTATATGGCGATAACCTAAGAGGCAAACTCCTGTTTATTCTTACGGGTCTGGCGGCTATCTTCTTTATAAACGTTATACTCGTTACCGTTTTTGCCTTAGCACAATTTCACCACAATAACCATTTACAATCTGTGAGCGAGTACTTATACGTGGCAGTTACCTATGTCTTCATTTTTTCGATGGTGATATGGCTGATGAAAAACGGTCAAACAAAACCATCAACGCAGGGAGTTCAATAACTCCTCCAGTTTTTCGCCCGAGCCATCTACTATTTTTCTCTCTACTTTAAACTGGCTGTTAAGAATGTAGTTAGTGGGAATAGTATGTATCCCCAATTCCTTGAGCGATTTGTTGGTATGAAGAATAGTAACCCGTACGCTTTTGCTTAAATCGAAACGATGCAAACGTTCAATGGGTTCATCGCTGATTAAAACAAACGAAACTCCCTTTGCCTTTAACTCCTTATCTGCCATTTCCAGCTTGTGAATTTCGCCTATACAAGGACCGCACCAAGTGGAAAAAAACCCTACAAAAATTTTTTCTCCGCTATATTCTTTCAGCGAAACTTCGTTGCCATACAAATCGGTTAACTGTAATTGCCGGAAATCTATTTCGGGAGCAACGCGATATTTGTTATACAGCAATGCCGCTGCTGCAAGCAACACTACAACAAGAATAAACGTCCATTTTCTATTCATTCAAAAACCGATTGCGGTAATCTTCTATACTGTGCTTTATTACTTCCCGAGCTTGCTGCTTTCTATACACATCGGTTACTTCTACTTTACGATTATCGGTGCCGGGCATGTCTTTATAGGTAAGGAAATAATGTTTTAAACGCTGAACTACAGATTCGCTTAGTTGTGAAATATCGGTGTAGCCCCCATACACCGCATCGCCTTGCATAACGGCTATAATCTTATCGTCTGCTTCGTTCTTGTCAATCATTCTAAAGCCACCAATAGGAATAGCCTGCACTAAAAAACTTCCGTTTGGGAAACTTTTCTCTGATAAAACAAGAATGTCCATAGGGTCTTGGTCGCCTGCTATGTTTTGCCGGCCGGTTTGCTGCATGCAATACTCTCCCACTTTAGTATCGCAAAGAGTTTGTGGAATAAACCCGTAAAGTGCCGGAACTATGTTAGAGAATTTTTGCGGCCTGTCTACCTTTAGCCATCCGCTGTTTTTATCAATCTCATACTTGATAGTATCGGTTGGCACAATTTCAATAAAGGCCGTTACTACTTCAGGCGCGTTTTCTCCGGCTTCCACTCCATGCCAGGGATGAAGCATATATTTCAAATGTTCCTTCATGTTGAATTAAATTTACCAGGACCCCCCGGCTCCACCGCCACCAAAACTTCCACCGCCAAAGCCGCCAAAACCACCACCACTGCTACTGCCGCCACCGCCCCAACCGCCAGTGCCGCCACCCCAAAACGGGCCACCACCATAGCTTCTGTAGCCTCTGCCGCCATAAGTAGTTCCTCCGCCTTTGCTGCGGAAAATAAAGGGCATTACAAAAAAGATGAAGAAGATGATAAGAATAATAATCCAAAGCGGTATCCCATCTTTTTCATCGCTGTCGTTATTTACAAAAGTTCCTGAGAGACGGGCTATCATTTCATCGGTAGCACTATTTAGCCCCGAGTAGTAGTCGCCCGCTTTAAAGTTTGGCTTAATAACATTTTCTACAATCCGCTTGCAAATGGCATCGGGCAGATACTCTTCTACCCCGCGGCCGGTGGCAATAAATATTTGCCGCTCTTCTTTAGCTACCAAAATCAATACTCCATTATCTTCTTTGGCGCGGCCTATGCCCCATTTCTCGCCAAGTTCTGTGGCATACTGTGCTTTATCCATTCCATCTAACGTGTTGATGGTAACAATGGTTATTTGCGTAGAGGTAGAATCATCATAGGCCACCAGTTTATCTTCCAGCGCCTGATTTTCGGAGCCGGAAAGCATACCGGCAAAATCGTTGACTAAACGCGGAGGGTTTGGTTTTTCAGGAAATCCTGCACGCAGTAAGTTCAAAGAACAAAAATTTAAAATCAAAGCAAAAACCACTTTGATTTTTAAGCTTTGATTTTTGATTTTTACAGCCGAACTATCCTTCGCTAATCTCATTAGGCAGTTCGTTTTTATCGTTGTGTTGCAGCGGGAAATAGTTTTTCAGATGAAAGCCCGTTTCCTTTACGGCAAACACCACTCCCTGAAAAAATTCGTGTTGTTTAAAATGCTCTTTCATGGCCTCTTTTATGCCATCCCAAAAGTTGGCAGGCACTACTTCGTTAATTCCTTTGTCGCCAATAATCGCAAACTTGTGGTCGGTATAAGCCAGGTAAATAAGCACTCCGTTTTGCTGCACGGTTTTATCCATTCCCAATTTGTAGAACATTTCCACCGCACGGGTAACCGGATCACCTGAATATTTCGGCTCTATGTGCAATCGAATTTCGCCTGAGGTCATAGCCTCGGCTTCGCCTATTGCCTGCACAATAGACTTCTTCTCCTCTTCAGTAAACAGTTCCTTTTCGAAAAGCATACACCTGTTTTTCACCTTCCCCTTTAAAAGAAAGGGAGGGAGAGGTTAGAATTTTACTTCCGGTGCTTTTTCAGCGCCTGCGGCTGCTTTAAAATAAGCCTTCTCGGTAAAGCCGAACATCTTAGCTATAAGTAACTGCGGGAACTTAGCAATGTAGGCGTTGTAAGCCTGCACAGCTTCGTTAAAGCGGTTGCGCTCGGTGTTAATGCGGTTTTCGGTTCCTTCTAACTGCGCCTGCAATTCTATGAATGCTTGTGTGGCTTTCAGTTCGGGGTATTGCTCCACCGTTACCAGTAATCGTGAAAGCGCTCCTTTTAAGTCTTCCTGAGCTGCCTGAAACTTATCGAGGTTTTCCTGGGTAAGGTCATCTACTTTTAACTGAATGGAAGTGGCTTTCGCACGGGCCTCAACCACCTGTGTTAAAGTAGTTTGCTCAAAGTTAGCGGCTCCTTTAACTGTGTTTACTAAGTTAGGAACCAGGTCGGCTCTGCGCTGGTAGGCCGATTCTACATTTCCCCATGCGCTGTTAACGGCTTCGCGTTTTTCTACCATGCTGTTGTAACCGCAGCTGGAAAGGGTAGAAGCAATTATTAATCCGAGAAATAATCTGAACAGATTTTTCATGTGTATATGGTTTTGGTTTTTGGTTGAGTAAATGTAAAAAGTTTTGAGTGCGGTGAATTTACGCTAATGTTGATTACTACTTTTGACGCAACGCAAAATCAAAAATTGTATGAGCGATTTGATAAAAGACTTTAGCGATTACCGTTCGAAGATGAATGAGGTAATTCTTTCGAAGAACAACTTAGTAATGAAACGCTTTTGGAGTTTGGATAACCAGGCTTATGCCGATGGGGCTTTGCCTGCCAAAACAAAAGAGTTGCTGGGCTTAGTAGCCAGTATGGTATTGCGCTGCGATGATTGCATTAAATACCACTTAGGCAAATGCCACGAACTGAACTGCACCACGGAAGAGATTTACGAGGTGTTCTCTATTGCCAATTTGGTGGGCGGTTCTATTGTTATACCGCACACCCGCAGGGCGGCTGAGTTTTGGGAGGAGTTGATTGCACAGTAATGGCCACACTACTCCTTTTACTTATTCTATTTTATGTTTCGCATAGTTGGTTAGCCGGCAGTGGGGTTAAGAATTTTGTGAATAGCCGGAGCCAATACTTTTTCCGCTTCTATCGCTTTATGTACACCCTTATTTCCTTGGTGCTTTGGGGGGGTATAAGCTGGTGGTTTATTGTAAAGCATGAGTACGATTATCTGTTTGCACCTTCCGGCACACTATCCATTATGGGCTATGTGTTAGCAATTTGTGGCGTGGTGCTGGTGGCTTATAGCGTGCTGCGCTACGGGGCGGTGGAGTTTACCGGATTGGATGCTTTTATGAAACCTAAACAGAAAACAGCTTCCCCTTTGTTGAACACCAGCGGGCTTAATGCGGTGGTGCGGCATCCTATTTACACCGGAATACTGTTGGCTTTAGCCGGTTTGTTTTTGTTGCTGCCCACCAAAATGACTTTGGCCGCTATAGTTGTTTCGCTTGTTTACTTAGAGATAGGCATTCGCTTAGAGGAGCAAAAATTAGAAGCGGAGTTTGGGCAGGCTTACCGCGATTATAGGCATAAGGTTAAGAAGGTGATACCGTTTGTGTATTGATATGGTGGTTTGTTAACGGCTGTAACCCCAAAAAAGGTATAGTAAACCGGGAAGGTTTTTTTGAGCAGACGGAAAGGGATTTTGAGCGGGCGGAAGGCAAATTTGAAGCACTTCACTATCAACCAAGCACAAACTTTGATAGAAGTACAATGCTTGATTTAACCACTGAACCGCCACTTTTGGGTAGGTGCTGTGCGCCCCCCGGATGATGAATATAGTTCTTTAAATTACTTAGAGAAACCCCGAGGGTGAATGTCTCTCCACGCCTTGATAGTATCGAGGAAGTGGTGCAAGTCGCAAGGTGGTTTGTTGTGAAGCAAGCACTGAAGTAAGCGAGCCTGCGAAGGACGGAACTGACGAACAGAGTTAACTTAACTATACACGCAAGTTTCCATTTCGCTTTTCACCCTTTTTTGCCTACCAGTTCCAGAGCGCGGCAGTAAGGCGCCACCTCGCCTTTAATCCAGCAACCTCTTCCCGTCTAAGTATTTAATGATAACGCTCTCTTTATAGCGAGGCTGTATTTGTCCTTTCCAGTATTTGTAACATTCCTCGTAGCTGCGGAACCTGCCCAGCAGGTAACGGAACTGCCCTACATCTTCCACCACCTCGTAACCTTTTAAGTGGGTGTAGTAGTTGGTATCTAACGGCAGGTATTTTTTAAGCACATAAAACTGTATGCGGTAAAAAGTATCTACCACCAGTTTCAGGTTCTTGTTCTCCACGGGCTTAATATCGGTTTTGCCGGCATCGTTGGCGGTAATGCCTCCGCTGCTTTTCTGTTCGGCTTTAATGCCTTCGGCCACAGGGCGGGGCTCTTCTTTTTTAGCGGTGTTGGCCGCCTCACCGGCCACATCGGTTTTCTTTGTTTCCTCTTTAGGGGTTACCACCTTGCCGCTTACCACCGTTACATCACCGTCTTTCTTCACCGTTTTTGCCGCATAGTTTTCCGAGGTATCGGTGCTCAGCATTTCCTTCTTTGGCTTATCGTATTTGGTAGGAAGATTTTTGGCCTGCGCTTCTACGGCTTTCTTCTTTTCCTCTTCGTAGCGGCTTTCGCTGTTGCGGTCGGCCTCGTCCGAAAAATCTTTGGCCTTAGGTTTTTCATCGCCATAAATCTGCGAAATAGAAGGCGCGTTGGTATTGCCGAAATCCTTTGCGGCAATTAAAGGTGCCCCGGTGGCGGGAATTTCCTTAGCGCGCTTGGGGGCGTATTTGTTGTTCCACGAAGCATTGGTCAGGTCAATAGTTTCCATTACGTTGCTGGCTACCAGCTCGGTAAGGTTATACTGAATTTCATCGGCTGTGCCGCCCAGCAGCTTGCGCACTTCAAAGGCACCATTCACCACTCTGCGTTTTTCAATATAAGGCAGCGAAGAGAGAATGTCACCACTTTCCACCGAAGAGCAGGGCACGGTAAGCAGTTTGGTTTTGCCGGGTACCGACAGGGTATCGTAATACGTGTAAACGGGAATAACGCCCCAATCGCCCAGGTGGGTTTCACCGGTGTAGTTGTTCTTCTTCAACTCCATGTCAATAACATAGCCGTTGCGGTTGCGCACATCTTCGGTACTGGCAACAAGGTTGCCCAGCGAGTAAGCCACAATTCCTTCTTTCGATTGTCCATCGCGGTAGTAGCTTACATAGTCCAAACGCATAGGGGTGTTAGGGTTAGCGCCCACCACTAAGTCGGCCCCGTACTGAAAACAAAAACGGGCCAAATCAATTTGGTTATACGAGGGCACCTCCTGCTTTTCGGTTCCCCAATCGAAATACACAATAGTGAAATCAGGCTTATAAGCGCGCAGCATTCTAAAGTCCATTTCAATCTGCTCCTTATCAATTTCGTTAATGTAAAAGTTGCCTGAAATTTCGGGGCGGTTGTCCAATGCTCCGTAATTCAACAAGGCAATGCGAAACCCTTTTTTGTTGATGATAAGCGGATAGTTACCGTTGCGCTGAAAGTTATCGGTGTAAGCTCCGCAGTAGCGCATGTCAAAGGTGTTCATTAAGTCGCGCGTGCGTTTAAAAGTGGCGCGGTCAACATTAGCGGTGTGCAGGTTGGCGTGCATTATCGCGTTAATGCCCGAGTATTTAAGCGCAAGGGCAAACTCATCGGGTGCCGAAAACATATTGTACACATCGCCCCCGAAAGAGGTTTTAAGGTTGGCAATGGCAATGTCGCCTAAGCTCAAAATAGGTTGAATGTATTTCAACTCATCGCGGAAGTTGTACTGGCCGCTTTCTTCATCGTAACAATAGCTGATGTGCTTTTCGGTTTGATACACGTTGCCGGCAATCATCAGGTGCAGGGTACGCAGCGAGTCCTTGGCTTCTACTAAATCAAGCTGAGCCTTTGGCTTTAAATACCTGTGTTTAAAATGAATGAGTTGCTCTTGGGTAACCTGTGCTACCGCCACCGAACAGAAAAAGAAAAGAAAAACGAAAGCAGAAAAAGTATTCCTCATAGTTTAAGCCGACTCCGCAAAGATGTCGTTGTTTTCCAGCACCCTTGTTCCTTTAAAGCCGGAGGTCCCTGTTTTAATCATAACGCGCGCCAGCATATCCACTGGTGTGCCGCGGTATTGTTGTAAAGGGCCCGCAAATAGAAAAGAAAATTTTTCAGCCACAAATCTGCCTATAGCTTCGCCCGCCCGCTGCTCTTTGCGGTTGCCCAGCAATATGCTGGGCCGAAGGATAAGGAGGGTTTCGTAGTTCAGTTTTTTCAAAGCTTCTTCCAGTTCGCCTTTCACCCGGCTGTAAAACACTGCCGATGAGGCATCGGCCCCCAGAGATGAAACCAGGATGAAGCGCTTTGCTCCATTCCATAAACAGAGTTCAGCCAAGTGCAGCGGATATTCGTAATCTACCTTTCGGAAGGCCTCCTGACTACCGGCTGTTTTTATGGTAGTGCCTATAGCGCAATACACATCATCGCACTTTAGTAAATCCTTTACAGCTTCGGGCTTATCAAAGCCCATTACTATGTTTTGCAGCTTAGCATGATTAGCAGAAAGTTTTTTGCGGGTAACAGCAATTACTTTATTGTAAGCCTTGCTCTCCAAAAGTTGTTGCAGGCATTGCTCGCCTACCAATCCTGTTGCGCCTATAATTAAAGCTGTTCTTGCCGCCATGGTTACTGTTTGTAAAAGCTTCAAAAATAGGAAAACACAATGCCTGCTTCTATTCGTCCAACATTCCTTTGGTTTATATTCGCCCGCGTTGGAAATAACCACTGCATTTATCATTCTTATTGGCGGCATGGTGGCCGGGTTTGTAAACGCGGTGTTGGCAGCCGGTTCGCTTATTACCTTACCGGTTTTAATATTTACGGGCTTAAGTGCAGCCGAGGCAAACGCCACCAACCGGGTGGGAATTCTGGCACAGAATTTTTCTTCGGTTATGGGTTTCCGCAGCAAAGGGTTTAAAACAGAAAACTATATGTGGTGGCTGGCCGCAGCTGCCATACCCGGGGCTATGCTCGGTGCCTGGTTTTCCCTTAAAATTCCCGATGCCCTGTTTAATAAAATCCTTTCGGTGGTAATGATTGTGTTCCTGATTATCACGCTCACCAATCCTTTAAAATCTATGGTGGGCAGCATACCCCGAATGGAAACCAAACACAAAATGCTGGGAATTATTACTTACTTCTTTATTGGTATGTATGGCGGCTTCATACAGGCCGGTTCGGGTTTTTTTATCATGGCAGGCTGCATGCTCATTCACCGGTTTGATATTATAAAAACCAATTACTACAAGGCTATCATTATGCTTACTTACACGGTGGCAGCCTTTCTCGTCTTCCTTTTCAAAGGCAATATCAACTGGGTTTACGGTGTAGTGCTGAGTGCCGGTATGGCTACCGGAGGTTTTTTAGGCAGCCGTTGGAGTATAAGCGCCAGCGAAAAATGGCTGAAAGTATTTATGACGGTGGTGATTATTGCGTTGGCGTTTTACCTATGGGTTTTTAAGTAAATCATTCTTATTAGCTAACTGCCCGCAGGCAGCATCAATATCCTTCCCGCGGCTTCTGCGCACCGCTACGTTTACATTCCGTTTCTTTAAATAGTTTACAAAGGCATCGCGCTTTTCGCTTTTCGCTTTTTTCAGTTCCACCCCTTCTACGTTATTGTATTCAATAATGTTGATGAAGGCCGGTACCTGGTGGTAAAGGGCAATTAAGTGTTCTGCATCTTCCAAACTATCGTTGAATTTATCGAAGAGGATATACTCGAAGGTAACCTTGTTGCCTGTTTTGTTATAGAAATAGTTTAGCGATTCAATCACTCCCTCCAGCGTATTGCTGCGGTTAATATCCATTATTTTATCGCGCTTTTCGTTGGTTGCTGCATGCAGCGAAAGAGCGAGGTTGAATTTCATGCCTTCATCCGTTAGCCGTTTAATTCCTCTGGCAATACCCGAAGTGGAAACAGTGATTCGTTTCTGTGCCATATTCAATCCTTCGGGCGAAGTAATGTAACGGATGCTCTGCATTACATTGTCGTAATTCAACAATGGTTCGCCCATACCCATATAAACAATGTTGGTGAGTGGTTTTCCGTTGTGTTCAATGGCGTGCTTATTCAGCAGCACCACCTGATCGTAAATTTCTCCGGCATCTAAGTTTCGGTCGCGTTTTAAAAAGCCCGTGGCACAAAAAGTGCAGGAAAGCGAACACCCCACCTGCGATGAAACACAGGCTGTGCTGCGTTCGTCATCGGGTATCATTACGCCTTCAATCAGGCGGTTGTCGTGCAGCCTCATGCCCAACTTCACGGTTCCATCCTTGCTTTTCTGAACGATGTTTTCCGTTACAGGTTTTAGAAGGAATGTTTCCGTCAGCTTCTCGCGAAGTGGTTTTGAGAGGCTGGTCATTTCTTCAAAAGAGCGGGCCGATTTCTTCCAAAGCCACTCGTGAATTTGTTTGGCGCGGAACTTCGGCTCACCCAAACGGGCAAGTTCCGCAGTAAGTTCTTCGGCAGAGAGATCACGAATGTCTTTTCGCTGGTTCATGGGTACACAAAAGTAGGCGAACAAAATAAAAGCGCCCCGCAAAATTGCGAGGCGCTTTGTATATTAGGCGGTATTCCGTTTAGTTCTTAGGAGCTTCAGCCGGAGCTGTTGCTACATCATTTACAGTTCCCTGAATCTTCAGTGTTTCGTTAGGATTCTTGGCGTTTGAAGAAACGGTTACGGTTTTAGTGAAAGGACCTACGCGGTTGATATCGTAGTGAACTTTTATTTCACCGCCTTTTCCGGGCTGAATAGGCTCGGTAGGGCACTGAGGCACTGTACATCCACAGCTACCACGGCAGCTTGAAATGATTAGTGGTGACTTACCCACGTTGGTAAATTTGAAATAGCGGGTGGCGCTTCCTTCATCACCCTTGTTTACAGTACCATAGTCAATGGTAGTGGACTCCCATTTGAAATCTGCTGCATTAGGATCCGGAGCCGGAGTGGCTGCATCCTGAGCAACAGCAAACAAACTTGCCCCTGCAAAACTTAACATCAGAAATAACTTTCTCATCGTTGTTGATTTTGTTTTTTAATTATTGTTCCGTTTCAGGTAAATCAAATGTAATGCCTTTTACCAATGTTCATACGTATACAGGCGCAGGGTTTAACGTTTTTTCAGTAAAAGCCCTATTATGAGTTTTCATTCAGGCGGGCACATTTTAAGTGTAAAGGCCAAACGACTTCGCTAGTTTCAGTATCATTCCAAAGCATATTCAATTTATCGGCAATTACCTGTAACGGGTCGGTTTTATGTTTAGTTACATAATTGGTGTAGCTGGACCAACTCTTTACATAGTTTAACCATTGCTCTTTGTTCCAAATCATTTTGCAATAGAAATCGGGCGTGTTTATGGATGAAAAAGGAAAAGGCAACGTTTCATACCTGTTGCGCACGTACCAGCGTCCGTCAGGCCAGTAATCATGCAAATAGGTGTACATAAACCATTCCATCAACTCGTCTATTTCATCTGAAATTTTTGCCTCAGAATAAGTCCACACAGCCAATATGCCATTCGGTTTTGCCACCCGGAGGGCTTCCTTGTAAAACTTTTCGTGGTTAAACCAGTGTGCCGCGGTAGCTACGGTTATCAGGTCAACGCTGCCACTTTCCAATCCCGATTCTTCAGCCGTGCCCACCCGGTATTCCACTCCGGCTTTGGGTATTGCCTTTTCAATTTGTTCCGGGCTGCCATCTGTAGCAATTACTTTTTCAAAGTGTTCAGCCAACGAAATAGCAGCCTGACCGTTCCCGGTGGCGCAGTCCCAACAAACTTTGCGCGAGGGAGCTAACCGGGCTAAGTAGGCAAACAATTCATCGGGGTATGTGGGGCGGGCCTTTAAATAAATAGCCGATTGCTTCGAGAAATGGTCCTGAAAACTCATACGGTAAAGGTCGTTTTTTGCTAACGGTTAAACCAACAAAAACAACGTTTCATATATTTTACAGGAAACTTTGGCGCTTTTTTTTGTTTCCAAAGTTTTGTTCGTATACATTTGCGCCCGCTCATGAAAGACCAGCAGGCAAAAGTCCTTATTCAGAAAGCTTCGGACATGTTTAAGAAGTATGGCATTAAAAGCCTTACCATGGACGATATTGCCCGCGAACTTGGAATGAGCAAAAAGACCATTTACCGGGTGGTGGACAATAAGGCTGACCTGGTAAAACTGGTGATGCTGGATTATTTGGAAACGGAACGTGCGCAAATGGATTCCATACTGGCTTCGGCCAAAAATTCGGTGGATGAAATGATTCAGATGGCTGATTACTTCTTTAACCATTTACGTGAGTTTAATGCCTACGCCCTGAACGATTTGCGAAAATATTATCCTGAAACATGGAGTATATACAACGATTACCGCTTCAACTACGTGCTTAGCCGCATTAACGATAACCTTGCCAAGGGAATTGAGCAGGGCTTGTACCGCGGCAACATGGATGTAGACGTAATTGCCCGCCTGTATGTAGGTGGAATTGACATATTAATGAATCAGGAGTTTTTCCCGGTTAAGAAATACATGTTTATCAATCTTTATAAAGAATACCAGAATTATCACCTACGGGGCATCGTTTCCAAAGAAGGACTGAAACTTCTGGAACAACATAACTTATTTAAAAAGTAACCATGAAAAGGATACTATTCACCATACTAACTTTTAATATTCTTTTGGTTCAGGCTCAGGAACCGACAGCGGTTAAGGCTGTTACGCTTAAAGAAGCCGTAGATTTTGCTTTAGAATTTAACAGCAAAGCCAAGAATGCAAAGTTGGATCAGGATATTGCAAAAGCCCGTAACTGGGAGATAATGGCTACCGGCCTGCCAACCATTGGCGCTGAAATGGGATATACCTATTATTTTAAACGACCTGTTTCACCGGCCTTCAACAGTTTTTTCAGCGATACCACACAGGTTACCTCTCAGGTATTCGGCTATCTGGCTTCACAGGATCCCAACATTGCCGGCATACTTTATAATAACATGATTAACAACAAGGACTCCGAATTTTCGTTTGTTCTTCCCCACAACATTTCGTCTTCTCTTACAGTTTCGCAGTTAATTTTCGATGGCCGTTATTTTATAGGATTACAAGCTACCAAGGACTTTACTAAAACAGCCCGCCTGCAAAAAGACCTTACGGACATCGAGGTTATCTACAATGTAAAAAAATCTTACTATCAGTCTGCAGCAGCTAACGAAGCGGTAGCCAAGTTGGGCGAAAACCTAAAATTGGTGCAAAAGCTGTTGAGCGACACGCGCGAAATATTTAAAAAGGGTTTGATTGAGGAATTGGATGTTGACCGTCTGGCATTAGCCGAAACTCAACTGCAAAGCCAAATCACTTTGCAAACTCAAATGGCAAAAGTGGCTACCGACAATCTGAAATTTCAGATGGGAATGAACCTGAACGATGAGTTGATTCTGAAAGATAATCTGGAAGACCTTCGTACTCAGCTAACCGTTGATGCCGAATCGAAGTTTGATGTAACCAAGCGTACCGAAAACGAGTTGTTAGAAACAGCTGTACGCATTCGCGGCTATGACGAGGCACAGCGCAGAAGCGGTTACTTCCCAAGTATGTTTGCATTTTTAAACTACGGCTGGCAGGCGCAGGCAAACAGTTTTGGCGATTTATTCAAAAGCACCACCACTACCTACCCCGATGGCGATACGCGCAAGCGCACGCAGTGGTTTGATCAAGGGTTGGTAGGCCTTACGCTTAAGCTCCCCATTTTCGATTCAGGCAGCCGCCTGGCTAATGTTAAACAGGCCAAACTTGATAAACAGAAAACAATTAACGACTTAGAGAACTTTAAACAAGCAGCCGAGTTGCAATTCCGCGCATCGCGCTCGCAGTTTGAATCGGCTTTAATTGATGAAGCCAACAACAAACGCGCTACCGATTTAAGCGAGAAGATTTTTAAGACTAACCAGATTAAATACAAAGAAGGCATAGGCAGTAGTTTTGAATTAGTGCAAAGCGAAAACGACAATGCCACCAATCATCTTAAGCGTATTCAAAGCATACTGAGTTTACTGAATGCCAAGGCCGACTTAGACAAAGCATTAGGAATTAAATAACAACAACTCAAACCATAAATTATGAAGAAATTTATTCTTGCCCTTTCGGTTCTTACACTTGTCAACTCATGCGGAGGAGGAAGTGAATTGGAAAAAAAGAAGAAAGAACTATCGGACGCAAAAGCAACACTAAAGGAAACAACAGCAAAAATAGCCACACTTGAGAAGGAGATAGCCAAACTGGATACTTCTTTCCATGTGGTACAGAAAACCAAACTGGTACAGGCTGAAGAAGTAACCAAGCAGGAATTCCGCCATTACATTGAAGTGCAGGGAACGGTTGATGCCGAAGAAAACATTATGGCTCTTAACCAACAGCCTGGGGTGGTTTCCGCAATTTTTGTAAAAGTAGGCGACCGCGTAACTAAAGGCCAGATATTAGCCACTACCCAAACTACCGCTGCTTTGGAAGACCAGGTTAAGTCAACAGAAACACAAGTAGCTTTAGCTAAAACAGCTTACGAAAAGCAAGCAGCTTTGTGGGAGCAAAAAATAGGAAGCGAGATACAATACCTGCAAGCCAAAACACAGAAAGAAGCGGCAGAAGCAGGTTTGGCTGCTTTGAAAAAGCAATTGGAAATGACGAAGGTAATTGCACCTATCAGTGGTGTGGTAGATGCCGTTAACCTTCGCGTGGGAGATATGGCTGCACCAAGCCAGTTAATGCCGGGCATTCGAATTATTAACCCCGATAAACTGACTATAAAAGCCAAGCTTGCCGATAGCGACTTTGGAAAAGTGAAGCAAGGTGATAGAGTGGAAATAGAATTCCCCGACATCAACAAATTTGTTACAGCTGCGGTTAGTTATGTATCCAAAACCATTGACCCCCGCTCGCGCACATTCCAGTTGGAAGTAAAACTGCCCGGAAGCAATGACTACGGAGCAAACATGATTGCCAAACTGAAAATAAACGATGCGGTTTACAAAGATGTACTACTGGTTCCATCCAATGTTATTCAACGAAATGCCGATGGAGAATATGTGTTAACCGCAAAAGGCGAAAAGACCAATGCGGTAGCGCAAAAACACATGGTTAAGGCCGGGGCTAATTACAACGGGCGCACTATTGTGTTGGAAGGTTTAGAGGAAGGCGACAAGGTGATAACTTTTGGGTATACCGAAGTGGTGGACGGACAGAAAATTGAGTATTAAAAAGACGCGGAGGCTGCCGGTTTCTTGCTGTTAGTTTGAGCAAGAGTGTAGGCTACAAGAAATTCAAACATGAAAACAGAACGATTAAAAGAGTTAGGTTTTACCAGTTGGTGTATCAATAACGCCACCAGTATTTACGTGTTCATGGTCATGATCCTGTTTAGCGGGCTAATGATTTACAACAATTTGCCCAAAGAACTTTTCCCTGATGTGGTTGTTCCAACAATATCTATTGTTACCATATATCCGGGAGCAACGCCCGAAGACATTGAAAACCTGATTACCAAACCGATTGAAAAGCAGGTAAAGGGCTTAAATGGCGTTAAGAAAATTACCAGCAACTCACTTTCCGATGTTTCCATTATTACCGTTGAATTTTCGACCGATTTAAAGCCGGCCGACTGTAAACAAAAGGTAACTGATGCGGTAGCAAAGGGAAAGAAAGACTTACCGAGCGATTTGGATAACGACCCTCAGATTCAGGAATTTGACATAAACGAATTACCTATTATGAACATTAACCTGGCCGGAGACTTACCACTCGACCAGATTAAGAAATACGGAGAAGACCTGAAAGACCGTATTGAGAGCATGAAGGAAATTACCCGCGTAGATATTGTAGGAGGGCTTGATAGAGAGATACAAATCAATGTGGATTTGTATAAAATGACTTCGGCCGGTATTGCTTTTCGCGATATTGAGGATGCTGTTACGCGTGAAAACCTGAACGTAAGTGGTGGTGAAGTTCGTGTAGATGACCTGCGCAGAAACCTTCGTGTAACGGGTGAGTTTAAAGACCCGAAGGAGTTAGAAAATCTGATAGTTCGCTCGTTTGTGGGAACAACTGTTTTTTTGAAAGACATAGCTACGATAGAAGATGCTTTTAAAGAAAAGCAGGACTTTGCCCAGTTAGACAAGAAGAGTGTTGTTACGCTGAATGTGGTTAAACGTAGCGGTGAAAACCTGATTAACGCTACCGACCAGATTTACAAGATTATTGAGGAGTACCAGGATACAAAATTCCCTAAAGGATTGCAGGTTAAAGTAACCGGAGATACGTCAGAGAATACCCGTATTCAGTTACACGACCTCCTCAATACCGTTATTCTCGGATTCGTATTTGTGGTATTTGTACTGATGTTCTTTATGGGCTTTACCAACGCCTTCTTTGTTGGTTTATCGGTGCCTTTAACCACGCTAGTAGCTTTCTTGTTTATGCCCGCTTTAGGTATGACCATGAACGTAATGGTTCTCTTTTCGTTGCTGCTGGCTTTGGGTATTGTGGTTGATGATGCCATTGTAGTAATTGAAAATACGCATCGTATATTTCATAAGTACGATTTTGATATTAAGCAAAGCGCTAAGTACGCAGCAGGAGAGGTATTTATTCCTGTATTGGCTGGAACCTTAACTACACTGGCTCCATTCTTCCCGCTGCTTTTCTGGCCGGGCATTATCGGTAAGTTTATGAAGAACCTGCCCATTACACTCATTATTACCTTAGGTGCATCGCTGTTTGTGGCCTTTGTAATGAATCCTGTGTTTGCGGTTTCTTTTATGAAGAGAGAAGAGCATGGCGAATCTAAACTGAAAGATTACAAATGGGGTTTCGTGGTGTTTGGAATTATAGCAGCGTTAGGCTACTTGTTTGGCAGCATGGGCGTTGGAAATTTCTCGGTCTTCTGTATTATTCTGCTTTTACTGTATCATTTCTTTTTCCATGGAGCTATTATTTGGTGGCAAACCAAATTCTGGCCCAATATCAGCAATGCTTATCGAAAGATTTTACGAGCATTTATTCATGGCAAGCGCCCTATAGCAGTGGTATTGGGTGCCGTTGCCTTATTAGTAGTAAGCTGGACTATCTTTTTACTTAGTAAAACCCCTTATGTAACATTCCCAAGTGGCGACCCCAACTTTGTGTATGTGTATTGCAAACTGCCCATGGGAACCGATGCAAATGTTACCGACTCCATTACGCGAATAATTGAAAAAAGAGTTTATAAAGTTATTGGTGAAAACAATCCGGACGTTACTTCGGTAATTGCCAACGTGGGTTTAGGTGCCGGTGACCCTCAAAACCCCGATAAGGTGGCTACCCCAAACAAAAGCAAGGTTGCAGTGGCGTTTAAAAAGTATGCCGACCGTAAATACCCACACACCATTATTTGGTTGGATAGCGTGCAAAAAGAGTTTAAGAAACTGGGAATTGCGGGTGCAGAAATATCCGTAGAGCCGGAACGTAATGGGCCGCCCACAGGCAAGCCGATTACCATTGAAATAAGTGGAGATGATTACACCAAGCTCGCTGAAATTTCAGCGGAGTTAAAGCGCAAAATTGACGATAGCGGCATTCAGGGTATTGATGAATTAAAGAGCGACCTGCAAATAAGCAAGCCGGAGATAATTGTTGATTTAGATAAGGAAAAGATGCAGCGAGAAGGCATTTCATTAGGCCAGGTGGCTGTTGAGTTGCGGACTGCATTGTTTGGCAAGGAGGTTTCGAAATTCCGTGATGTGGAAGATGATGCTCCTATTATGCTTCGTTTAAAGGCAGAAGACCGTGCAAGCGTTGAAAAACTGATGAACGTGTACATTTCCTACATGGATTTCAGTACGGGTTCTTTCCGCCAGGTACCTATTTCTGCTATTGCCAACATTCGTTATGGGAATACGATTAGCGTTATCAATCGAAAAAACCAAAACCGCGTGGTTACGCTTTCCAGCGATATAAGTGCCGGATTTAATGCCAGTGAAGTAGTTCCACAGGTGAAAGATTTAATTGCTAATGCAGAGGTGCCGGAAGGCTATGAAATTAAAATGACAGGCGAGCAGGAACAGCAGCAGGAAACAGGAGCATTCTTGGGTGTGGCTTTCTTGGGCGCATTGGCCCTTATGTTCTTTATTATGGTACTTCAGTTCAACTCTGTAATAAAACCACTTATCATTTTCACTACAGTAATGTTCTCATTAATAGGTGTGGCTCTCGGCTTTGCGTTTACACGTATGACCATGAGTATTGTAATGACCGGGGTGGGGGTATTTGCTCTTGCAGGTATTGTAATCAGAAACGGAATATTACTGATAGAGTTTATAGATGAATTACGCGAACGTGGCGAAGGGGTGGAAGATGCTGTAGTGGATGGAGGTGCAACCCGTATGACTCCGGTAATTCTTACAGCAAGTGCGGCTATACTTGGGTTAATTCCTCTTGCAATTGGTTTAAACATAGATTTCGCCAAACTTTTCAGCGAGTTTAAGCCCGAGTTTTATCTGGGTGGTGATAATGTAATGTTCTGGGGACCGCTTTCGTGGACAATGATTTACGGCTTAATTGTAGCTACGTTCCTTACGCTACTCGTGGTGCCAACCATGTATATGTTAGGCTATAAAACCCGCGCATGGTTTCGTAGAAAACTTGGGTTACAGGGATAAGATTTCCTGCACGAAACTGTTGTAGTTTTTTTCAGCATTGAACTTTTCGTTCCACGTGTTATAGGCGTTTTGGCAAACCAATTTTCTTTGCGCCTCGTTCATAGTTTGTAGTTTATTAATTGCCGAGGCGATTTCTTCTACTGATGGATTTGCCGAAAGCAGTAAACCATTTTTATCGTGCTCAACTATTTCCGAAACTCCACCCACGTTAGTAGCAATAGCAGGAATGCCAAATGACACAGCCTCCATAATGGAAACCGGAAGCCCTTCAGTTTCACTTACATTAATAAACGCACTAACAGAATTTTTACTATAAAAGTGAATTATGTCAACATTTGCTGTCTGCCCCTTGAACGTAACCTTGACATTACCTTTTTGCTTAAGTTTTTCGCTTGCTAAATGTTGTATTGAGTCCAGCAATGGCCCGCTACCAAAGTGAATCCATTCAATCTCAAAACTATCTATTAGCGCTAATGCATCAACAATCAAGTGCAACCTTTTAAGGGGTATTACTCCCGAACAACTGACGATTCTGAATATCAAAGCCTCGTCAACCTGCAACGCTTTTTCGGTTACTGTTCCTAATCGCGCTAACCTCACTTTGCTACGAGCAGTTTCACTAGCTGCAAGTTGTTGAACGTATTTCTGTCCGTTGGCGGATATACAGAAGCATGCACTCAAGTTATCAAGAATAAAATTGCGAAGAGGCAGATAGGGTGGTTGGTGGCGTTCAAAGTAAACATCCCACCCGTGCGCCCGGCAAAAGGCTTTAACTTGCGGATGTTCCTTTTTGAACAACGCAATTCCGGACGCCATGTCATTCATCCAGTAAGAATAGAGGTAAAGGTTGTGAAGAGGTAAATCAGTACTTTGTACGAGTTGCTTTAAAAAAGCAGAAACCTCCAATGCCTTTGCATAAGAAGTAAGTGCCGCTTTTAGTGCAGAGGCTTTTCCGACCAAGTCTTCCCTCTTTTGTATAAATCGCGCCTCGTCTTTAAGATTCACGCCTGGCAAATGAACAATGGCTGCAATTTTACTGGTTAACTTTGCTTCATAGGGCAGATAAAGCACTTCGCTGTTTGACGGAGTGCTGCGCTTGTTCCCTTCTGTTTTGGCATTCGTAACAATTATTATCCGGTCAAATGCCTCTGCTAAAAAAGGCAGCTCGCTCTCAATAAAAGTTTCACCGGTTCCGTAAGGAAAGGAAGAAGTAAAAAAAATAAGGGTTCTGCCGGAAGTCAACTTCTCCATTAAATTCACCGCTAAATTGCATAGTTTTTGAAGAAAGTATTGGTTCTTGCGTATGATTTTCCTCCCCTTATATCTATTGGCGCTCAAAGGCCATATAGTTGGTATAAGTATCTTCCTGAATTCGATTTTGAAGTGACTGTAGTTACCCGTCATTGGGAGGGTAGTGTAAACTCACCTTCTGATTATGCTAAGCCCACTCAAAATCGGACGCTTACAACTGTAGAAGATAAAAGCAAAGTTATACGTGTTCCCTATGAGCCTAACATGAGAGACTCGATGTTGCTTAAATACGGTGCAGCCAGATTTACTTTTATTAGGAAAGTGCTTTCACTTGTTTTATCCTTTCTTGAACATCTTTCCTTTTGCTTTGACGCAAAAAGTAAAATTTATGAGGAAGCTTTGAAAGAGTTGTCCTTAAATCAATACGACTTGATAGTGGCAACTGGAGAGCCTTTTGTGTTGTTTAAGTATGGTCATCTGCTTTCAAAAAAAATAAAAATACCTTGGATTGCCGACTATCGCGATGGATGGACACATAATCAAGGGAAGTATCAGCTTAGCCTTATTCAAAAGCTACAGTTGGCTTTTTTTAGACTTTGTGAGACGAAATATTTATCAAATGTTTTATGTGTAACAACGGCTTCTCCGGATTATGCAAAAAACCTGAATAAAATCATTTCAGAGAAGCCAATTGAAGTGATATACAATGGCTTTGATGATTCGATATTTCAAAGTGTGCCGAAGGTTGCTCCCCATAAAGATATTTTTTATGTTACTTACGCAGGAACCATTTATGCGCATCAAAATCTTGAAATGTTTTTGGATGGGGTATCGCGGTTTATTGATGATTCGGAGGTTTCAACCTTAGACTTCAAGGTCCGATTTTACGGCATTGAGGGACAGCAATCAGCGATAAAGCGAGTAGAAACTTATAGCCATTTAAAACCATATATATCTTATTATCCACGGATTGCCTATTCGGATATTGTTTGGTTACTTAGGGAGTCGCGAATGTTACTATTGTTGTCTTCACCGGGAGTTGATTGGCTTAATGCTAAAATCTTCGATTATCTTGCTACAGAAAGGCCTATTCTGTTGGTACAAAACGACAATGGAATTCTTCAAAAATTAATTACAGAAAACAATTCAGGGTATGTAACAAATAGTGCTGAGGATGTAGCTTTGGCACTATTCAGAGAGTTTAAAAAGTTCAAACTAAGGGAGGCTCCTGATTTTTCTCCAAAGATGAATTACAAGATGTTTTCGAGAAAAGCCCAGGCTAAACGATTTGCAGAGCTTATAACTTCAAAACTTTAGAGTGGGAAAATTTGCATTAACCGGAACATACAACTACGTACCTCCATGGGAGGTAAGGGTAGTTAAGCATACACAGAACCATCTGCTAGCTACACATAGCGCTTTCGATACGGTAGGTCATTTTCCTAAAACATTTCGACCATTCGCTTCAACTTCAAAGTTTGCTTAGGGCGTTTTATGACTAGGCTGTCCGATGTAAACAGAAAATCGCGGATAAACAAACAATTTCCGTAAGCGCAAGTTAGGTCTATTTTTATCTTCGTCCGAAACAAACCGAACCGTTGGCCATTATCCTTAATCACATGTAATGCAGAAGCAATGAAATACGATTTTTTGATAATAGGCGGTGGTATTGTTGGTCTTTCAGCAGCATACAATTTACTTAGAGATACACCTGCGGCAAAAATAGCAGTGCTTGAAAAAGAAGATGTCATTTGTAAACATCAAACAGGGAATAATAGCGGTGTAATACACTCAGGCATATATTACAAACCTGGAAGTAAGAAAGCCATTAACTGTATAGAGGGCTATAATCGACTTATAGAGTTTTGCAGAGAAAACGGAGTTGAACATGAGTTGTGCGGAAAGTTGATTGTAGCAACTGACGATTACGAAATAGCTACGCTGGACATGCTTTTTGAGCGGGGTTTGCAGAACGGATTGGCTGGCCTTAGGAAAGTAAGTAGTGCCGAAATGAAGGAGATTGAACCTCACTTGGTTGGTGTAAGGGGTATTTATGTTCCACAAACCGGTATTGTCAACTACAAACAAGTAGGCCAAAAATTAGCAGAGCTATTTACTTCAATGGGCGGAGAAATACTTCTGGGAAACAAAGTAGTGGGTATTACTCCGCAAACAGCACATATTAAAATTGCAATTGAAAATGGAAGTACTTTAGCAACAGATAAACTTATTAATTGTGGTGGATTGTATTCAGATGATATTGCCGCTATGACAGAAAGTATAGAGGACACAATAGTGCCCTTTAGAGGGGAATACTATGAAATAAAAGAAGAGAAGCGGTACTTGGTAAAAAATCTGATATATCCTGTGCCGGATATAAATTTCCCCTTTTTGGGGGTTCACTTTACCAGGCGTATTACAGGGGAAATAGAAGCCGGGCCGAATGCAGTTTTGGCATATTGCAAGGAGGGGTACACGAAATCGGACATCAATCTTGGAGAATTAGGGAAGTATCTATTTCACCCGGGGTTTAGAAAGGTAGCTATGCGATATTGGCGGGTGGGATTAAAAGAGCTGTATCGATCTTACTCAAAAGCCGCCTTTACAAAAGAACTACAAAGATTTATACCGGAAGTCAGAGAAGATGATTTGATAAAAAGCGGTGCAGGAGTACGTGCACAAATGTGTAGCCGGCAAGGAGCCCTAGTGGATGATTTTCTTCTTGTTAAAAAAGGAAGGATATTGCACGTGCTCAATGCGCCTTCACCGGCTGCTACGGCTTCACTTTCCATAGGAAAACAAATTTGTGATTGGGTAACAAAGTAAAAACATGAATAAAAAATTTGCCCTTATCGGAGCAGCAGGGTACATTGCTCCACGACATTTAAAAGCTATAAAAGAAACCGGCAACCAATTACTAACGGCTTATGATCCGTTCGACAGTGTTGGTGTAATGGACTCCTATTTTCCCGATGCTTCTTTTTTTGTAGAGTTCGAGCGCTTTGACCGACACGTAAGCAAGCTGATGCGCAAAGGAACAAGTGTAGATTATGTTTCTATTTGTTCCCCTAACTACTTACATGATTCACACATTCGTTTTGGATTAAGGGTGGGAGCAAATGTAATATGTGAAAAACCATTGGTATTAAGCCCCAAGAATGCCGAAGCATTAATTGAGTTGGAAAGTGAAACGGGAAAAAAAATAAACAACATACTTCAATTGCGATTGCATGAAAGCATAATAAAGTTGAAGCAAAAGATTGAGACTAACCGGGACAAGATTTACGACTTTGACTTAACTTACATTACATCTCGTGGTAACTGGTACTATACCAGCTGGAAGGGAGATGTGTCCAAAAGCGGTGGCATTGCCACTAACATAGGAATTCACTTTTTTGACATGCTCAACTACCTGTTTGGAGCCGTGAAAAGCAATGTGGTTCATTTACATGCCTTTGACCGGGCAGCGGGTTATCTTGAGTTTGAACGGGCACGTGTGCGTTGGTTTTTAAGTATTAATTCCGATACGCTGCCCGAGGTCGCTAAACAAAAAGGGATGCGCACTTATCGCAGCATGACACTTGAAGGAGAAGAAATTGAATTCAGCGATGGCTTTACCGACCTACATACCAAGAGCTATGAACAGATTTTGGCAGGTAGTGGATTTGGTGTTAAAGAAGCCCTGCCCAGTATAGAAATGGCCTATGCTATCAGA
Source organism: uncultured Chitinophaga sp. (assembly GCA_964563185.1). Lineage (GTDB taxonomy): Bacteria > Bacteroidota > Bacteroidia > Chitinophagales > LD1 > Bog-950. The sequence continues at coordinate 2,975 of CAZLXD010000002.1, read as the reverse complement.
AATGATCTGCCGCAAGGTTTAAAGGGCGAGTATCATCCTTATTGTAAACTACCATTAACCAGTCATCCTTTTGCCGGGTAAGCGGCACCTGTTATGTGCGGTATAACCGGTTATTTTTCTGCTTCTGAAAAATTCGACAGAACCACTCTGGAGAAAATGACCAGTGCCTTGGCTCACCGGGGGCCTGATGCAGTTGGTTATTATTTGAATGAGCAACAAAGTATTGGGCTTGGCCATCGCAGATTGAGCATTATTGATTTGAGCACTGCCGCCAATCAGCCTATGTTTTCGCACAACGGGCGATACGTAATAGTGTTTAATGGTGAGGTTTACAATTTTCAGGAAATTGCAAAGCAGTTAAACATTCAACCTAAAACCACTTCAGACACGGAGATAATCTTAGAAGCATTTGTGCAAAGGGGGCCGGAATGTGTACATCTTTTCAATGGAATGTTTGCCATCGCCATTTATGATATAGCAAAAGATTCACTTCATCTGTTCCGTGATAGATTGGGAGTTAAACCACTATACTATTTTAATAATGGAGCTAATTTTTGTTTTGGTTCAGAGATAAAGGCTTTGCTTCAATCTGACTTTGTTCGCTCTGGCGTTACGATTAATACCGCATCAGTCAGCAACTTTCTTTACTCAGGTTATATGCCTGAACCATATACTATTTATAATGAAGTAAAGAAGTTGCCTGCAGGCAGCTATGCAGTTGTAAAAGACGGTTCGTTTTCAATTACAAACTATTGGACCCCGGAAGAGAAAATTTCCGAGAACATTGTGTGCGATTTTGCTTCTGCTAAAAAGCAGCTGAACGATTTATTGGTTTCATCAGTTCGCTATCGTATGATAAGTGATGTGCCCTTTGGAACATTTTTGAGCGGGGGCATTGATTCAAGCACCATAACAGCCATTGCGCAGAAAATTTCTCCACAGCCCATCAATACATTTTCTATTTCGTTTAAAGAGGCGAAGTATAACGAAGGAGAATACGCGCGTCAGGTTGCAAAACATTTAAACACCAAGCACCACGAGTTTACAGTTACACAAACGGAAGCCTTAGCGCTGATGGACAAAATGCTGACCGCCTATGATGAGCCTTATGCGGATTCATCGGCTATACCTACCATGTTAGTTTCAAAACTGGCGCGCCAACATGTAACTATGACTTTAAGTGGTGATGGAGGAGATGAGTTGTTTATGGGTTATGGAGCCTACACCTGGGCAAAGCGATTAAATAATCCCTTGGTGAAGGCATTGCGGGAACCTATAGCTGTCGGACTTTCAACAATGGGAAATCGTTACAAGCGTGCAGCCAAGGTGTTTAATTACACCAACTACCAGCGTATTAAAAGCCACATTTTCTCGCAGGAGCAATATTTTTTTAGTGAAGCTGAGTTAAATGGCCTGTTGCTTGCTCCGTACAAAGCATCCATCCTTTTCAATGAAAATTTCAATTCGTTGAAGCGGAAGCTTTCTGCTGAAGAAGAGCAGGCTTTGTTTGATGTAAAATATTACCTAAAGGATGACTTGCTGACAAAGGTAGATATTGCCAGCATGCAGTTTTCGTTGGAAGCACGCACTCCGTTTTTAGATTACCGGGTGGTGGAGTTTGCTCTTAACCTTTCACAAAATCTTAAAGTGAAGGATGGAGTTGCCAAATACTTACTTAAACAAGTGCTTTACGATTACGTTCCCCAACACATTTTTGAACGCCCTAAGTGGGGGTTTTCTATTCCATTAGTGTATTGGCTAAAGAAAGAACTGCACTATTTAATTGTTAGCTACCTTAATGAAGAAATTATAGTAAAATGCGGTGTTGTCAGATACCAGATAGTGAATAATTTGGTTAAAAGGTTCGAGCGAGGAGAAGATTTTCTGTATAATAGGCTGTGGGCACTTATTGTTCTTCACAAATGGATTAGCGAGCATGGGGACTAAAAAAAAGGGAAACATACTGTATGTAAGTTATGACGGAATGACCGACCCCTTAGGTCAGTCGCAAGTTTTAGCATATTTGGAGAATTTGAGCGAGCGAGGATTTAATATTCATTTGCTTAGCTATGAAAAGCCTTCAGCTTTTTTAGAGCATAAATCACTGGTTGAAGCCCGCGTGTTAGCGGCAAAAATCAATTGGCATCCGCTTTCTTACACTAAATCTCCCCCGGTTTTTTCAACTGTATTTGACCTGTTTAGGGGATGGTGCCTAATGAAGAGGATCAACAATCAGTTGAAATTTGATATAGTTCATTGCCGGGGTTATATCGCTGCTATATTGGGCAGGAAAATGAAAAGCCATTTCGGCACAAAGTTCATTTTTGATATGCGTGGATGGTGGGCTGATGAAAAACTGGAAAGTGGTTTATGGAATTCAGGCATATATAAATTGGTCTACCGCTATTTTAAATATTTAGAAGAGGAATTTTTCAAGGAGTCGGACGTAAGTATAAGCCTTACTTATGCGGGTAAATCTGAAATTGAAAAACGTGGTCTCAAAAGCAGCCGGCAAGTGGAGGTAATTCCTACTTGTGTTAACTTCAACTATTTTGGGCCATACAAACCTGAGTACAGGCAAGAAATTCGCAGTAAACTATGTATTCCTACAACTGCTAATGTATTAGTATACAGTGGTTCCTTGGGCGGCAACTACAATCCGGATATCCTGTTTCAAACATTCAAACTTCTTGAAATTTCCAACGCAAACTGGCATTTGCTTATTCTATCAAAATGCAGTAAAAGCATTATTGAAAGGGAACAAAAAAAATTTGGGATTGCACAGGAAAAAGTTTTTTTGACAAGTTGTAATTACATCGAAGTGAGCAAGTATTTGATGGCAGCTGATGTCGGATTCATTTTTTACAACAAATCATACTCAACCATTGGGCGAAGTCCTACAAAAATGGCCGAATACTGGTCGGCCGGGCTACCTATTCTTTCAATAAGCGGAATAGGAGATTTAGATTATCTGC
>CAZLXD010000001.1:12501-69288 GCA_964563185.1 uncultured Chitinophaga sp. | reverse complement strand
AAAAAGACGAGTCCGCTTCTTCCGAAGAAAAAAAATCCTAACCGGTTTTTACATCACTAAACAGCAGTCAATTTTTAAAAGAGGTTGAAGTGGAAGGAGTTTCGTATAAAACCATACAGGCCATACAAAGCGAACTGAAAGCAGGTAAAACATCGGCTGAAAACCTTGTAAACACTTGCTTACAGCGCATTGAAGCCAACAAACACCTCAACGCATTTTTGGAAGTTTTTGCTGCCGATGCTTTGGAACAGGCGCAAAAAATTGATAAAAAACTTAAAGATAACCAGCCGCTGGGCAAATTGTTCGGGGCGGTTATAGCCATTAAGGATAACATCTGCTACAAGCAGCACAAAGTTTCCGCTTCCTCCAAAATATTAGAAGGCTTTACCTCGCTTTACAGCGCTACTGTAGTAGAAAGGTTGTTGGCGGAAGATGCCATTATTATAGGCCGCACCAACTGCGATGAGTTTGCCATGGGCAGCAGCAACGAAAACTCGGCCTATGGCCCCGTGCTGAACGCGCAGGACAACAGCCGCGTGCCCGGAGGTTCATCGGGCGGCTCGGCAGTAGCCGTGCAGGCGGGCTTGTGCCATGCTTCCCTGGGTTCCGATACCGGAGGTTCCATTCGCCAACCGGCTGCATTTTGTGGTTTGGTGGGCTTAAAACCAACCTACGGAAGAGTATCGCGTTGGGGATTGATTGCCTACGCTTCCTCTTTCGACCAGATTGGCCCCTTCACACACAATGTGTACGATGCGGCTTTAATTTCGGAAGTTATTTCCGGTAAAGACGGTTACGACTCCACAGCTTCTTCGCAACCTGTTCCTGAATATTCAAGGCAACTTAGTTTCGATAACAAGGCACGCATTGCAGTTTTTCCTTCCACCCTTAAAAGCGATGGATTGAATGCAGAGGTGCGTAATGCAACAGAAACTTTACTGGCGCAGTTAAAGGCAGAGGGGCACCAAGTAGAAGAAGTAGATTTCAAATACCTCGATTACCTGATTGCCATTTACTATGTACTTACCACAGCCGAGGCATCGTCAAACCTGGCCCGTTTCGATGGCGTGCATTACGGTTATCGTTCGCCCAATGCTTCGGAAATGGAAACGGTATACAAAAAATCGCGCACCGAAGGTTTTGGCAAAGAAGTAAAGAACCGCATTATGCTCGGCACCTTTGTGCTAAGCTCCGGTTACTACGATGCTTACTACTCGCGTGCTCAAAAGGTGCGCAGAATTTTAAGCAATGAGATAAACACCCTGCTGAAGAACTACAATTTTATACTAATGCCTACCAGCCCTACCGTGGCGTTTAAGTTTGGCGAAAAGACAGAGAACCCGGTAGAGATGTATTTAGCCGACATCTACACGGTACTGGCAAACCTTACAGGCAACCCCGCTATTTCTCTGCCTTTGGCAACCGATGCGCAGGGCCTGCCTATAGGTATTCAACTAATAGCCGGCAAGTTTGAAGAAGCTAAACTGTTTGCTTTCTCTGAACTGCTGATGCAAAAGGCTTCTGTTAAAAAAGACACCCTAACAACATCTGCTGAATAATTAAACCACCCAAACACGCCCGCCTATTGCCCTTTTCTACACATTAGTATTTTAAGTAAAACCGTCATTGCGAGCGCAACGTAGTCCAGCGAAGCAATCTCCTGCCACAAGCAGATGAGTTACTTCAAAAAGCTGCTTGTTTTAAGAGGAAGTTTCCTCGCAACGACCAAACTTTGAAAAGCAGGGCATGATAGCATACCTGAGCGGGAAAATTACATTCAAAAGCCCCACCCATGTGTTTGTGGAAACAGGTGGAATTGGCTACATGGTAAAAATAAGCCTGAATACCTACGCGGTTATTCAGGACTTACAAAACTGTGTGCTGCACACCAGCATGGTGGTGCGTAACGATGGACAAAACCTGGCAGGCTTCGACCTGTATGGCTTCTTCGAAGAATCGGAAAAAGAGCTTTTCGAAAAACTGATTTCCGTTTCAGGGGTGGGTGCGGCTACCGCGCGTATGATGCTCTCCACCTTTAAACCCGATGAAATTAAGCAGGCCATCATTACCGAGAACGAAGCCATGATTCAGAGCATTAAAGGCATTGGGCCTAAATCGGCCAAGCGAATCATACTGGAACTGAAGGATAAGGTAGGAAAAGCAGCCGCAGGCTTCACTTTGCCGGTGGCGGCTAACAATACATTAAAAGAGGAAGCGTTATCTGCACTCGTTGCGCTGGGCTTTAACAAGCAGGCAGCCGATAAGGCGTTGCTTAAAATGCTAAGCACCCGCAGCGATTGGACGGTGGAAGGATTGATAAAAGAAGGATTAAAGCAACTATAGACGTAGTTTAGTGAAGTTAGGAAGGAAGATATTTTCGGGAGTAGTAGCGGTTTCGTGTGCAGGGGTATTGTTTGCTGCATTTGCAGGAAACACCACTACCCGTTTCAGGGCACTCCGCAATTACATGGAAGAGTTGCCTGCTGCTCCTTTAGCAGAGGACTCTCCGAAAGTAGACCTCAAGTATCCGCTCAAAGAGCGCGAAGGCGATTTTGTTTCCGACCCGCCCAACGACCCTTTCTACCTGAAAGACCCACCGGCTATTGAGGAGAAGGTAGAGTATGATTCTGAAACCGGCATGTACGTAATTACCGAACAGGTAGGCGGGCAAAATGTTCGTCCGCCACAATACATGACCTACCAGGAATTTCTGGAATACACCGAGAAAAAGGAACGGGCTCAATATTGGAAGGAAAGGCAAAATGCCATTAACCTGATTGAGGAAAAGAATCTGATTCCGCCTATTCAGGTAAAGAAACAGTTCTTCGATAAACTGTTTGGCGGCAGCAAAATTGAAATTCGCCCGCAGGGTAACGTGGAAATGACGCTGGGTGCCAACGTGCAGAAAACAGCCAACCCCAACATTCCGATTCGTAACCGCAAAACAGGTGGTTTCGACTTTGACATGAACATTAACATTAACGTAATTGGAAAAATTGGCGACAAGCTTCAGTTAGGCGTTAAGTACAACACACAAAGCGGATTTGACTTTGATAACCAGATTAAACTCGGTTACACGGGCGATGAAGACGACATTATTAAAGTAATTGAAGCCGGTAACGTAAACCTTCCGCTGCAAACCCGCCTTATAACCGGTAGCCAAACGCTCTTCGGTTTAAAAACACAATTCCAATTCGGGCGCCTCACCTGGACCAGTGTTCTCTCTCAGCAAAAAGCCAAAAAAGAAACGGTAGTAATTGAAAGCGGTTCACAGCGCCAGAACTTTGAAGTGCGTGCCGACCAATACGATGAAAACCGCCACTTCTTCCTTTCGCAGTTTTTCCGCGACCAATACGACTATGCGCTTTCCGGCCTGCCGAACATTAAAACGGTGGTAAACATTACGCGTATCGAGGTTTGGGTAACTAACCGCAACGGTTCTACCCAAAACGTGCGCGATGTGCTGGGCTTAATGGATTTGGGGGAACCCAAGCCATATTCCACCAACATAACCTCCACTGCCAATGGCGATATGCGCCCGCGCAATGAAGCGAATACGCTTTATGGAAACCTGATTTCTAATCCTAACTACCGCTTTGTAGACAACGCAGTAGCTACTATGATAGGCCCATCCTTCAATTTGTTGCAAGGTCAGGATTTTGAAAAAACCTACGCCCGCAAGCTGAACGAATCGGAATACGTGGTGAACAAACAACTCGGTTATATATCGCTTAACTCGCAGTTATATCCGAATGAAGTGCTGGCGGTAGCCTTTCAGTACGAGTATAACGGAAATGTATTTCAGGTGGGGGAATTTGGTAACCAGGTGCCGCCCGATTCGAATGCTACTTCTAAAGTGCTTTACCTGAAAATGCTGCGCGGTATGTCCATCCGTCCCAACCTGCCTATTTGGGATTTGATGATGAAAAACATTTACTCGCTGGGGGCTTACAACATCAGCAACGATGAGTTTCGTTTAGACCTGTATTACAACGACCCGGGTGGCGGATTAAAGCGTTACATGCCTAAAGGTTGTATTGAAGGAAAACAGCTTATCCGTTTGCTGAACATGGATAACCTGAACATGAACAACGATCCGCAGCCCGATGGTTTGTTCGACTTTGTACCCGGAACGACCATACTTACCCAAAACGGACGATTGATATTTCCTGTAAAAGAACCATTCGGTTCCAATCTTCGAGCGGCTTATGAGGCCTGCGGAAGCGGAAACATAGCCGACCAGTATGTGTTTCAACAACTCTACGATTCTACCAAATGGTTGGCACAGCAGTTTCCGGAGTTTAACCGCTTTGTAATTAAAGGCCAATACAAAGGCGCAAACAGCCAGGAAATTTCACTCGGTGCCGGAAACATTCCGAAGGGTTCGGTAGTGGTTACTGCCGGAGGGCAAAAATTAGTGGAGGGGACTCACTATACAGTTGATTATAATTTGGGGCGCATAAGCATTATTGATGCCGGTATTATGAACAGCGGCCAGCAGATTAAAGTAGATTTTGAAAACAACAACCTGTTTGCTACACAGGTGCGCACCATGTTCGGAACGCGTTTGGATTACCGCGTTAACAGCAAGCTGAACATAGGGGCTACCATTATGCAGCTAAGCGAAAGGCCATTTACCCAAAAAGTAAACATTGGCGATGACCCTATCCGCAATACTATTATGGGAGCCGATGTTAAATACGAAACGAATGCACCTTGGCTAACAAAGGGTCTGGACAGGCTTCCGTTTTATTCCACCAAGGAAATGTCTACCATTTCAACTTATGGCGAGGTGGCATACTTAAAACCGGGCCACTCGCGCGCTATTAACAACCAAAACAAAGAAGGACAGGTTTATGTAGATGACTTTGAAGGAACCAGCAACGGTTACGATTTAAAGAACCCTTCGCTTACTTGGCGGTTGGCTTCCACACCACGCGGAGCTACCCGCAGCAATGGCAGTCCATTGTTTCCTGAAGCTAACCTGATTAGCGATGAGCGTTACGGTTACAATCGTGCAAAACTTGCCTGGTACCGTATCGATAACTCCTTCTTTAATCAGTTAACCTCGCCCGATGTAGTGTATGATAACAAGGAGAACTGGCAAAACCACTATGTGCGTTTAATCCGTACGCAGGAGGTTTTCCCAAACCGTCCGAACCAAACGCTCGACCAAAACCTCTACACCTTTGATTTATCGTATTATCCTAAGGACAGAGGCCCTTACAATTACGAAGCAAGCCAGGCGCCAACAGCAGGAATTTCAGCCGGAGTAAATGCCGATGGTAGTCTGAAGTCGCCCGAAACACGTTGGGCGGGTATTATGCGCGGTATTGATAACAATGACCTGGAAGCCACCAACGTAGAGTTTATAGAGTTTTGGATGCTTGACCCGTTTCTTTATAACACAACCTCTCCGGGCGGTAAGCTATATTTCAATCTCGGTAATATTTCAGAAGATATTCTTCGCGACTCGCGTATGAGTTACGAGAACGGAATATTGCAGGATACGACACAGCTGGACAAAACATCGTGGGGCTTTGTTCCAAAACTTCCTCCATTGGTAGATGGTTTTGATAATGACCCGAACCTGCGACCCGTACAGGACATAGGTTTTGATGAATTGAATGATGACTTAGAGCGCGATCGCAAATCGGCTTTCCTCAATAATATTCAATGGATGAACCAGGCAGCCATTGATAAGCTAAACGCTGACCCTTCGAGTGATAACTACAAGTTTTTTAAGGATGAAAACGTGTACGGAAATGTAGGAAGTATTCTTACCCGTTACAAAGACTTTTGTGGTACAGAAGGAAACTCACCCGCTCAAACTAATTCGGTACAAACCACCGCACAAACTAACCTGCCCGATAAGGAGGATATGAACCGCGATAATACGCTGAACGAGAATGAGGAGTATTTCCAATACGAAGTGGATTTAAAGCCCGGTATGGATGTCGGCAACAACCCGTACATAGTTTCTAAAGTGGAAGGAACCGGAGCCGACCACAACAATATACCCGCCCGCTGGTTGCAGTTCCGTATTCCTATCCGCCAGTACACATCGCGCGTAGGAAACATTCCCGACTTTAAGTCTATACAGTTTATGCGCATGTTCCTTACCGGCTGGCAGGATAGTGTGATTCTGCGTTTCGGAACACTGGAATTGGTGCGTAATCAGTGGAGGACTTATAACTTATCGTTGGATGACCCATGCGAGGAACTGGGAACCGAGAACGACCCTCCGTTTTTGAATGTAGCTTCGGTAAGTATAGAAGAGAACAGCGCGAAGAAACCGGTAAACTATGTGTTGCCTCCGAACATTCAGCGCGAACAGGCTTTAGGCCAACAAACCAACCAGTTTGTGCAGCAAAACGAGCAGGCGCTTTCCATGACCATTTGCAACCTGAAAGATTGCAAAACTAAAGCGCTGTTTAAGAATCTTACACTTGACCTTCGCAGATACAAGTTGCTGAAGATGTTTATCCATGCCAACAGAGTTGATGGAGAACTGCCGGTTAAGGACAACGAAGTGGTAGCTGTTATACGCATCGGATCCGACTTTAAGGACAACTACTACCAATATGAAATACCGCTAAAAGTTACACCGGACGGAACCTACGATAACAACGTACTTTCGGAGCAGGAGGAGGTATGGCCCGACAGTAATAATATGGAAATTACCCTGCGCGATTTTATTGATTTGAAAATTGAGCGTAATGGAAAAGACGGATTTCCGCGTAATGTACCATACTCCAGATTAGACAGTAAAGGGCGTTTACTCACTATTGTAGGTAATCCGGATATAGGTGCTGTAAAAACTATCATGTTAGGCGTTAAAAACCCTTCGAAATTTGATGCAAATAACCCACTGGCAGACGATGACGGATTACCTAAGTGTATTGAAGTATGGTTTAACGAATTACGCGCCACCGGCTTTGAGGAATTTGGCGGGGTAGCAGCCGTGGGCAACATTAATATTAAACTGGCCGACCTTGGTAATATTAATCTGGCCGGAGGTATGCATACCCGGGGCTTTGGACAGGTAGAACAGAAAATAGATCAGCGCTTTAAGGACAACATGTATCAGTACGACTTCTCCACCAACATTGAGGTGGGAAGGTTTTTACCGGAAAAAGCAGGAATAAGAATTCCATTCTACGGGGCTTATTCGCAACAATTTAGCACACCGGAGTTTGACCCTTATCAGTTTGATATTCCCACCCGTGAACTTATTAAGAGCCTGAAGGAAAATGAGGGAGCCGATTCTGCAAGGGTTTATCGGCAACAAGTGCAAACCATCAATACCCGCAGGGGGTACAACTTCTCCAATGTGCGTATTGTACCTCAAACCAAAGCAAAGAAACCACACATATACGACCCCGGTAACTTTAATTTTACCTATTCCTACAACGAAATACTTTTCAGCGATCCGTTTATTGAAAAGAACTCGCGCAAAAACTGGTTGGGCTTAGTTGGCTGGAGCTTTGCACCGCAAACCAAAGATTTGTTCCCATTCAAGAAAGCCATTAAAGCTAAAACCAAATGGGCCGATATTATTAAAGAATTCAATTTTAATCCGTATCCGTCAACGCTGGCATTTACTTCGGAATGGAACCGCGACTTTACAGAAATAAAACTGCGCCCGCTGGGCGAAGTGGATTTTCAAATTCCAACCACCTATAGTAAAAACTTCCGTTGGGCAAGAACATACACCTTTAAGTATAATCCGTTCCGTTCGCTAAGCATTGACTTTAGCGCTACCAACAACTCGCGCATTGACGAGCCTGATGGAAAAATTGATACCAAGACCGAGAAGAATGAGATATGGAGCAATGTAGGACTTGGTGGGCGCAATACAGCGTACAATCAAAACCTTGGTGTTACGTACAACATTCCAATCAATAAGTTACCGCTGTTCGATTTTGTAACGGCTAATGTTGGGTTTAACTCTTCTTACACATGGACGGCTATTCCCTGGCAGTTAGACACTGCCACCGGAAAACTTCGTCAAAACACACTTGGCAACACTATCAATAACACGCAGAATGACCGCGCAAAAGTAGATTTGAACTTTAAGAAACTATACGATAAAATTCCTTTCCTGCGCACTTATAATGCACCAAACCCAAGCGCAGGCGATAAAGAAGCTAACGACAAGAAAAGGGAAACCATTAAAAAGGCACGCGAAAAAATTCAGGGAGAAATTGACAAACTGAAAGAGAAACGCGCACAACTGAAAGAGCAGCTGCTAAAAGCAAAAGAGCAGGCGAAAACCGATACTGTTTACCAAAAGAAGAAAGCGAACAACATAGAAAAAACCAGGGCAGATTTAGCAAAAGGCAAAGGAGACTATGCTGCGAAGAAGAAGGAGAAGGCTCCCGCAAAGGATAAGGCAGCCAAAGAAAAGTTGCAGGCAGAAATAAAAGCATTGGATAAAAAGCTTCAATCGCTGAATGAAGCGTTGAAGAAGTCGAAACAGGATGCCGATGTGGTACGTCTGAAAAAAGACCTGAAGACCAACAAGGAGAACATTAAAAAGAAAAAGGAAGAGTATGCCAATAAGCAGGCTCCGCCTAATTGGGGTATTTCGGCAGTGCTGCGCCCGTTGTTGGCACTCAAGAGAGTGTCAATAGAGTATAAGGAAAACAAGAGCACAACCTTGCCGGGCTTTGAAGGCTATTCGCAGATACTCGGCAATCAGGTGTATGGAAATGCCTTTACCAAAAACTCTTCTTTAACCAGCGCTCCAGGCTATGACTTTAGTTTTGGAGGACAACCGGGCGATAGATTCTGGAACGGTACCGATGCAAAAGCGCGCGACCGTTGGTTAGATGAAGCAGCAGCAAAGGGATGGATTACAAAAGATACGTTGCTTAACCAGAAGTTTATGCAAACCCGTTCGCAACGTTTGGATGTAACCGCTACCATTGAGCCGTGGACAGATTTGAAGATTGACCTGACACTGTTCCAGGATAAAACAACCAATCACCAGCAGTTCTTTAAGTATGTTTCGGACGAGAATGGCAACTTCAGCTATGCGCATTTAAACCCTATGGATATGGGCTCTTACAGTATTTCGTATCTGCCTATCAAAACCCTGTTTAAGAAAATTGATAAAAAAGGGTTTTCGCAAACCTACACCGAGTTTGAAAACAACCGCCCGGTTATATCGCAGCGCTTAGGGCTACAAAACCCGAATAATAGTGACGGCACACCTTATTATAATCCGAGCGACTCTACTTATAACCCATCTTATGCCGATGCCTACGGACCCAAGTCGCAGGATGTGTTGATTCCGGCTTTCCTGGCAGCCTATACCAAAACCGACCCGAACAAAATCGGATTGAACCCATTCAAGGCTTTCCCGCTACCTAACTGGCGTATTTCTTACAATGGGTTAACCAAATTTAAGTGGGCACAAAAAGTGTTTACCAGCTTTACCATTTCACATGGTTACAACTCCACATTAACAGTTAACAGTTTCCAAACTAACCTTGATTACCGGGGAGATGGAACCATACTGAATGCAAACAGAAAGGACACACTGAACGGCAACTTTTATCCGCTTTACAACATGCCAAGCATTGTAATGAATGAACAACTCTCTCCTCTTATTGGAGTGGATATGACCTTTAAAAACAACCTGACTGCCAAGTTTGACTATAAGAAGAGTCGCACGCTTACCATGAACTTTGCCGACTTCCAAATGATAGAGAACAAGTCGGAGCAGTTTACCATTGGTGCAGGATATAAGATTAAGGGACTGAAACTTCCTATTAAGATTAAGGGGAGAAAAATTCGGTTAGATAACGACCTCAGTTTCCGTTTCGATTTCAGCTATCGCGACAACATAACGGTAAACCATCGTATTGATGAGTCGCAGCCACAGATTACGCAAGGGGCAAGAACCATTACCATTCAACCAAGCATTGACTATATCGTTAGCAAACGGTTGAACGTGCGTATCTTCTTCGACCAAACGCAAACTATTCCGAAAATTTCTACCGGTTTCCCTACTACAAACACCCGCGGAGGGATAACCTTCCGATTCTCATTGGCAGAATAACGGCTACTAAATTTCATTGCAGAATGTGTTGCGAAAAATTACTTTCGCCTCACAAAATCCGCAACATGAATTTTCCATCTGATTTAAAGTATAGCAAAGAACACGAGTGGGTTCGCGTAGAAGGCAACACGGCTACTGTAGGTATTACTGATTTTGCACAGAAAGAGCTGGGCGATATTGTTTATGTAGAAATAGAAACAATAGGCGAAATTGTTGCTAAGGATGCGGTTTTCGGAACAGTGGAAGCGGTAAAAACCGTAAGCGATTTGTTTATGCCGGTGAGTGCAAAAATTACAGGCAAAAATGAGGCTCTGAATGATGCTCCCGAGGCGGTTAACAATGACCCATACGGTGCCGGTTGGATGGTAAAAGTAGAGTTAACCAACCCTGCCGAACTGAACGAACTGATGGATGCCGAGGCTTACAAAAAGCACATCGGCCAATAGTCAAGAATTGTTATGCAAAGCATTTCAGTAAATAAATCCGATAAATGCTGAAGCAATCTACCGCTCAAAACAACTTCTTAAAATACAACTGGCCGTCCATTTTATGGGCGGTTTTTATTTTAGTGTTGTGCCTGATGCCCAGCCGCGATTTGCCCAGTGTTTCTATTTGGGAGTTTGACAAACTGGTACACTTTGGCTTTTATGTCATTCTATCAGCATTAATGTTTTGGGGCTGGAAAAAGCAAACGCACTTTTCCGTGTTGCATATACAAACTGTTTTAAAAATTCTGGCTATCACCTTTACTTATGGCTTTGCGGTAGAAATTTTACAAGAGCTGTTAACTGCCGACCGACATTTTGAATTGCTGGATGCCGTGGCCAATTCAGCCGGAGGCGTAGCGGGCAGCTTAATAAGTGTGAAACTCTTCCGGTAAAAGCATCCTGTTTACATAAGTTCATCTATTTTCACTCTGCAATGCGAAGCTTTCTTCCTTTTTTATTCTTCACTCTTTCTTTTTCCGTGGTGGTAGCACAGGCCGGTCGCGATGAAGTGCTAGCAAAAAGTTATATGCAAAACGGAGAGTTTGATAAAGCAGCAGAACTGTATCAGGGTTTATGGGAGAAGAACAATTACGACAATAAATTCTACGCACCACTTTACAAATGTCTGATTACGCTAAAAAAGTTTGACGACTTAGAGAAAGTAGTAAAAAGGCAGGTAAAGAAGTTTGGCGGAGTAGCACAACACGTGGTGGACTTGGGTTATCTGTATTCGCAAATTCCTGACTTGAGCAAATCGAAAGAGCAATACGACAAAGCACTGAAGGAGATAAAGCCCAACGAGATTGCTATTCGCAGTTTGGCTGCCGCATTCGAAACTTACCGCTTATATGATTATGTAATTGCTGTTTACGACAAAGGCAACAAGGTTCTTCCAGGTGGGGCGTATTTCGGTTTAGAATTGGCCGGTGCATACATGAACAAAGGCGATGTGGCTAATAGTGTAAAATACTACCTGGGTTACATGGAAATGTTTCCGCAGGGCATACAGCAGGTAAAAAATATTATTCAAACATCGGCAGCGGGGCAAAAAATGTTGGACGAAATGGAAATGCAGTTGTATGCTAAAGTGCAAAAAGCGCCTAATAACGAAGATTACATTGACCTGCTTACCTGGGTGTATATTCAGAACAAAGATTTTGAAGGGGCTTTGTTGCAAATGAAAGCACTGGATAAGCGCAAAAGCGAAAACGGTTTTCGGGTGCTGAACATTGCACGCATGGCGCAAACCGAAGGCTACTACAGCGATGCGATTGCCGGATATGAATACATTATTTCGAAAGGCAAGGAGAACAGCCTGTACTTTCAGGCGAGAACTGAGTTGCTGAATTGCCGCAAAGAGAAAGTTTCGAAAAACATCAATTACACGCAGGAAGATTTATTGGGCCTAAAGAGCGACTACCTGTTGTTTATTGATGATAACGGCCGCGGTTTCCGCACCGCACAAAGCATGAAAGAGTTAGCGGATTTAGAAGGTTTTTACCTGCATGATATTAAAAGCGCTATTGAGTTGTGTAATGAGATAGTGTCTATGCCGGGGGTAAATAATCAGCTTAAAAACCAAACCAAACTTTCCCTGGGCGATTTCTATTTAATTGATGGCGATGTATGGGAAAGCACTTTGCTCTACTCGCAGGTAGATAAAGATGAAAAAGACTCCCCTTTGGGCGAAGAGGCGCGTTTTCGCAATGCTAAGCTGGCTTATTACCGGGGCGATTTTGAATGGGCACAAACACAGTTGCAGGCTTTGAAGAGCTCTACGAGCGAGTTAATCAGTAATGATGCCATCAACCTTTCGGTGTTTATTATTGATAACCTCGGATTAGATACTTCAGAGGACGCGATGATGATGTTTGCGAAAGCAGAGCTGTTGTTGTTTCAGAATAAAGAGGTGCAGGCAACCGGATTGTTAGACACCATTACTTACCTGTTTCCCGGCCATGCTTTGTATGATGATATAGAATACACTAAGGCGCAAATTTTTGCAAAGCGCAAAGAGTTCGAGCGCGCAGTTCCGTTGCTGGAGGACATTATTAAGAATTACAAAACCGATTTGAAGGGCGATGATGCCACATTCCTTTTGGCGCAAATAAGCGAAGAGCACTTGGACAATAAGGAGAAGGCTAAAGAGCTTTACAAAACCATTATTACCGATTACAACAGTTCCCTGCTGGTAATTGAAGCGCGTAAAAGATTCAGGACTTTAAGGGGTGATAACCTGAGCGAGTAGCGTTAGCCAAGCCGAAGGCGCATGGCTCCGTGATGAACAGTCAGCACATCTATTTCAACTTCGCTGAACAGGTGGTAGATGATGCGATAGTTTCCGTAAAAAACTTCCCGTATTTCTTCTTTGTTTATTTCGGGAACAATGCGCCCCGCTTTAGGATTGTTTTCTAAAATAAATGTGGCGGCAATAATTCGTTCCATTTCCCTTTCGGCATAGTAGGGAGAGTCGGAGGCAATGTAGTTGTAAATGCTCTGAAGGTCATCGCGGCTGCGAAGGGTCCAGTTTATTTTTGCTGCCATTTGCGCACTTCTTCTTTCAGTTGCTCGGTGCTTATTACCTGCCGTGTATTGGATTGCTGAACCCCTTCCTCAATTTTCTGAAGTAACACTATTTTATAGAGCAACTCTTCCACATCTATTTGCTCCGGCATATCTTTTAGCGCTTTCAATATGGCCTCTTTCGTTATCATGCTCCGAAAATAACAAAAGCAATTACGCGCTTATTATTTCTCAGTAAACTTGCATTATGATAGTTTACAACGTAACTGTAAAGATTGATTTAGACGTACACGACCTTTGGGTAAAGTGGATGAAGGAAGAGCACATGCCGCGTGTGCTGGAAACCGGTTGTTTTAAGGATGCGAAAATGTTCCGCATTTTGGAAGAAGATACCCGCGATGGTATCAGCTATGCCATGCAGTACTTTGCCAACACCATGGGCGATTACTTTGAATACAAAGAAAACCACGCCCCCCGCCTGCAAAAAGAAGGCTTAGAGATGTTCCCGGGAAAGTTTCAGGCGTTTAGAACTTTGCTGAGAGAAGTATAGCCACGGATTGCACGGATGAACACGGAAGCATAGGGACAAAAAAATAGCTACCACGAATGAGCACGGAGAATACAAAGCTTATTTATGAGGAGGACACCTACAAAATAATTGGCGCTTGTATGAAAGTGCATCGGGAGTTAGGGCACGGATTCTTGGAGGTGGTGTATAAAGACGCTTTGGAGATTGAGTTCAAACAACAGGGCATTCCATTCAACAGAGAAGTTGCGTATGATATTCATTATAGTGGTAAACCACTGCCGCACAATTTCTTTGCCGATTTTGTGGTGTTTGAAGATATAATCCTTGAAGCCAAATGCAGCGCAGCGCTTACAGATGAGCACATTGCACAAACTATTAATTACTTAAAAGTTTCAGGCTGTAAAGTGGGGTTACTAGTCAACTTCGGCAGAGGAAAATTAGAGTATAAACGGCTGGTGTATTAATCTGTGCCATCGGTGTAATCGGTGGCTTGTCATTCCTGAAAATACACCCGCTTTACCCGTCCCGAAATTCCGGTGAGTATTTCGTAAGGAATAGTTTCGGCCGCTTCGGCTACTTCTTCTACTGTGGGGTTATTGCCGAACACAATTACTTCATCGCCTTCTTTGGCATCCACTCCGGTAATATCCAGCATGGTCATATCCATACAAATATTACCGATGATAGGTACCAGCTTTCCGTTCACCAGCATTCGCCCTGCCTTGTTAGAGAGTTTGCGGCTAAGCCCATCGGCATAGCCAATACCCACGGTGGCAATGGCCTTGTCTTTAGTAACTTTTCCAACGCGGCCGTAGCCAACGGTGTCGCCTTTCTTTAGATGCTTAATTTGAGAGATGGTGGTTTTAAGCGTAGAAACGTTGATGAGCTTACCCTGCACTTTTTCAGAGCCATCAATACCATATAAGCCAATGCCCAGCCGCACCATATCAAACTGTGCTTTGGTGTGCCGTGTAATGCCGGCACTGTTTAATATGTGGCGGATGATTTTGTAGTTAAACGCGGAGCAGATTTTTGTGCTCATGGTTTCGAATAAAGCAATTTGCTCTTTGGTAAAGCTGTCGTAGCTTTTATCCTCGCTGGCAGCTAAGTGCGAAAACACGGAAGCCACTTCCAACAGATGGTTTTGTTTTAGCCTTTCAATCAGGGCGTCAATTTCCGTGGCTTCGAAGCCGAGGCGGTTCATGCCGGTTTCCAGTTCTATGTGTACCTTGTACTTTTCGGTGCTATTGTTTCCTCTTAGCAATAGCAGCGTTTCAGAAAACTTTTCCAGCAGATTCAGGCTATAAACATCCGGCTCTAAGTGGTACTGAATCATGGCTTCGAAACTCCGCTGTTCGGGGTTCATGACCATAATTGGCAGTGTGATTCCGTTTTTGCGAAGCTCCACTCCTTCATCGGCATAAGCTACCGCCAGATAATCGCAACGGTTAAACTGCAACACATTGGCTATTTCAAAACTTCCGCTGCCATAGCTGAACGCTTTTACCATAGCCATAATTTTGGTTTCGGGTTTTAGCAGCGATTGATAAACCTTTAAATTATTGGCCACCGCATTCAGGTTTATTTCCAGTACGGTTTCGTGTGCCTTCTTCTCTAAAAACTTGCCTATTACTTCAAACCGGAACTTGCGCGCACCTTTTAATAGAATCACCTCGCTTTGAAAAGAAGAAGAATCCATGTGCTGCAAAAAATCATCGGTAGAAGGATAAATGTCGCACTGCAGGGCTTCGTTCTTTTCAAACAATTTCTTTTGGCGGTGGAGTGCAGTGCCAATACCTATAAGGCGATGAATATTGTTTTGCCGGAGTAGTTCTGCCACTTCCGCGTACAGTTCCAGTTCTCCCTTGCCGCTTTGAAGTATATCGGAAAGAATCACCGTCTTTTTCGGATGCTGGTGTTGCTGTTTCAGAAAATCAATAGCAATGCGCAGCGAGTTAAGGTCGGAGTTGTACGAGTCGTTAATGAGCGAGCAGTTGTTGATGGCATCCTTCATTTCCAAACGCATGGCAATGCGTGCAAGGTGGGACATACGCTCGGTAATTACCGAAGGCTCTTTGCCCAGGTACAACATAACGCACACACAGTGAATGGCGTTTTCAACACTGGCGCGGTCGCTAAAGGGAATTTCAAAATCGAATTCCCTGTGCCCGTACACACAATGAACAAACGAGTGATTATTCTTTTGCAGCACGCTGCTTACAAACAAATCGGCCTCGTTGCTAAAGCTCCATGTAAAAGTTTTGATTTTGTTTTCGGTGTCATCGCTGCCTTTTGAAAGTACATTTATTTCGGCTATGCTTTGGTTTATATCCGGATAGTCCTTACAGTAAATCAACACATCGGCATTAACGAAAAGTTTCAGCTTTTCTTTGGTTTTGTGGCGGATGTTTAAAAAGCCATCGCTGTGTGCTTCGCCTACATTGGTAAAAATGCCAATGGTGGGGCGAATGATTTTTTCGAGCTTAATCATCTCGTCCGACTCAGAGATGCCCGCTTCGAAAATGCCGAGGCGGTTTTCCCCGTTCATTAACCAAAGCGAAAGCGGCACGCCTATTTGCGAGTTGTAGCTTTTGGGGCTGCGCACAATGTGGTAGTCTTCGTGCAATAACTGATACAGCCATTCCTTTACAATGGTTTTGCCGTTGCTGCCGGTAATGCCAATAACCGGTATGTTGAATTTAGCGCGGTGCCAGCCCGCCAGTTTTTGCAGGGCAGCCACCGCATCTTTTACTACTATAAAGTTGGCATCGGGAAACTGCTCCTGTGCGGGGGCTTTGGTTACCACAAAAGCGCGCACGCCTTTTTCGTACAGCTCGGGTATGTAATTATGCCCGTCTAACTTTTGGCCCGGCAAGGCAAAAAACAAAGTGTGTTCGGGGTGAATAAGCTTGCGCGAATCGAGCAGCAACTCCTGTATAATAAGCTCTTTGGCTACCGGCTGTGCCACCTTGCCACCGGTGGCTTTTGCAATGTCTTCTACTTTATAGCTGTTCTTCATAGGGCAGGGCTGCAATGATACAAAATTGCAGGGCGGGGCCGATGCCGCAAAATGGCGGAGGTGGTTTACCACGATTATTTAAAACACCACGTTGCCTTCTTTCAGCTTTTCGGTTTGCTCGGCTACGGCCAGGGCATCAATCATTTCGCCAATTTCTCCGTTCATGTAGGCATCGAGGTTGTACATGCTCATGTTTATACGGTGGTCGGTAATGCGGCCCTGCGGGTAGTTGTAGGTGCGAATTTTAGCCGAGCGGTCGCCTGTGCTAACGAGTGTTTTTCTGCGGGCGGCAATTTCGTTTTCGTGTTTGCGAACGGCTTCTTCGTAAATTTTTGTTTTGAGCATTTTCATGGCCTGCTCGCGGTTTTTGTGCTGCGAGCGCTCGGCCTGGCATTCAACCACCGTGTTGGTGGGTAAGTGCGTAAGGCGCACGGCACTTTCGGTACGGTTAACGTGCTGGCCACCGGCTCCGCTGGCGCGAAACACATCTAACTTAATATCGGCCGGGTTAATGTAAACTTCTACTTCATCGGCTTCGGGCAGCACGGCTACGGTAACTGCCGAGGTATGTACGCGGCCCTTGGCTTCGGTTTCGGGAATGCGCTGCACGCGGTGTACACCGCTTTCAAACTTCATTTTGCCGTACACGTTTTCACCGGTTATTTCCAGCACTATTTCTTTAAAGCCGCCTACGGTGCCTTCGTTGGCGGTAACGGTGGTAACGTTCCAGCCCAGCAGTTCGCAGTAGCGGGTGTACATGCGGGCCAGGTCGCCCGCAAAAAGGCTGGCTTCATCGCCCCCGGTACCGGCCCGTATTTCTACCAGTACGTTGCGTTCGTCCTCGGGTTCTTTGGGTACCAGCAGTTGCTTTAGTTCTTCTTCCAGCTGCTGTTTTTTTACTTCCAGTTCGGCCAGTTCGGCTTTGGCCATTTCGCGGAACTCTTCGTCCTTTTCGGTTTCGAGTATGTTTTTGTTGTTGTCGGTGTTAGAGAGTACAAGTTTGTATTCATCGTACACCTTTACAATTTTTTCCAGTTCGCGGTATTCTTTGTTTAGCTGGGTAAAGCGTTTCATATCGGCCATGGTAGCCGGGTCGCTGAGGGTTTTGCCAACTTCAAAAAATTTTCCTTTAAGGTTTTCTAACTGGGTAAACATGGTTTGGTTTAACGGGGGGCAAAAATAAAAATATGCGCCTCTGTGGCGGGGGAATGTTGCGAGGGCGGGAAGTGGTAAGTTTTAAGTGGTAAGCGGCAGTAGGCAGCGGGGTGGGGCAAAAGGGGCATTTGTCATACTACTGTCATTTTTTTGCCTGTGCTTGGTTGTTGCGGTGGTTAAGTGTAGTTTTGGCCTGTTATGAGGAAACTGATACTTGTTTGCGGTTTATGGTGGGCGGCTCACAGTTGGGCAAACGCGCAATATGTAACCATTACTGATAATCTTTTTGCTGATTGGCTTTACAACAACGGGTTTGATACCTGTATGATTAACGGCAACCAGCTTGATACTACTTGTAAGGTGGTTACCAAACGGTATTCTATAAATATTGATGGGCTACAAGCGCAAAGCGTAGAAGGAATACAGTACTTTGATAGCCTGCGAATACTAAACTGTAGAAACAATAACCTGACCGGCATTACTGCCTTGCCCCGTTTACTGTACGAATTGGAATGTAGCAACAACCAACTAAACAGCCTTCCTGATTTACCGGCCACTTTGCGAAAACTAACTTGTGGCAACAATAACCTAAGTGCTTTGCCTGCCCTTCCTGCCAATCTTTTCGATTTGCGTTGTAGCTTAAACGAAATAACGGCTTTGCCAGCATTGCCATTAAAGCTGAACACGCTCTGGTGCAACTACAATCAGCTTACTTCATTACCGGCATTGCCCGATAGCCTGCGTTCGCTTTGGTGCTATGTAAATAACCTGACCACCATACCACCTATGCCCAAGGGGCTGACAACGTTAAGTTGCACCTTCAATCAAATAATAAGCCTGCCTGAACTACCTGATTCGTTAGGTTTTTTAGACCTGAGGGATAACCCAATTGCCTGCCTGCCTGCTATTAAAATTATCAGTGAATTCAACTTCGATAACACAAACATTACCTGCTTGCCTGCTTACCAGAAAATTATTCATAGTAATCCTCCTTACGATACTATTCCATTATGCAATACCCTCAACCCTAACCCTTGCGAGGGATTTACAGGAGAGAAATTACTTTCTGTAAACACCCTCACCCTCTCCCTCTTCCCCAACCCCGCCTCCACACAACTAACCATTACCCTAAGCGAACAACACAACGGCAGCACCCTTACCCTTACCGACTTAACGGGGAGGGTGGTGCTTAAATCCGAAATCACAAATCTTAAATCCGACATCCACATCGCGGAGCTTCCGGGCGGTATTTACTTAGCTGCCCTTACCACGCCCGGTGGGCTAAGGGCGGTTAGCAAGGTGGTAAAGGAGTAGAAGGAAGTTTACAGCAGAAAGGCACCGGTAAGCAGTAACTTAAAACCTTATCGGTTTTAAAAACCCGTAAGGTTTCAGCGGTTTATGCGCCTGCACACACCATTTTACGCTTCCCTTAAAAATTTTTATGCCTTTATGAAAAAATAAAAAGAAGGCATTATTTATTTTCAGGGAACCCTTATTTTTTTAAGCGTAGCAAATAAATTTTTTTATACTGCATTTAAAATACATAAGGTAATAATTAAAAAATGTAAGGAAACCTTTAATAATAGAAATACCATCCTTTTTATTTTCCATAATTTCCTGAAATTTTTTTATGCCTTCAAAAAAATATTTTATAGCTTCGAAAAATCATCGAAAAAGCTAAATATTATGCAAAAGGACCTTTTTCAGCAAAAAGATGCCCAACTAAAGTCCTGGCTGGACAAATTCGGTAACACGCTGCCAAACTACGGAACCCTGTTGGGGCTTACCGCAGCCGAAGTTACGCAGGCAATAAATTTATGCAGCGAAATGTCGCAGCAAATAATTGTGGCAAAAGCCGCCATGGCTGCGGCAAAAAGTGCCAATACCAAAAAGAAAGAAATGCGCAAAACCCATTTGGCACCCTTGCGCAAAATTATGAAGCGTATGAAAGCAAGCCCCGCTTACCACAGCGGTTTGGGAACCGATATGGGCATAGTGGCCGGAAGCCATAAGGTGGACCTTAACACCTTTAAACCGCAACTAAAGGTTAGCAACGAGGCTTCGATGATTGCCATAAGGTTTAAAAAATACGGTATGGAGCGCTTTGAGTTTTACGGCAGGTGCGATGGCGAAGAAAAATTTCAAATGATTGGTTTGCGCAGTTTCAGCCCCTTTTACTTTAAGCCCGAGGCCCTGCCCGGCAACCCGGCTCAAACCTGGTACATTAAAGCCATAGCCATACTGCGCGATGAGCGCGTGGGCGAATGGAGCAACACGGTGCAGGTATTGTATAAGCCCGAAGGGTAACCCTGCCGGTTTACAAAAAAAGCGGCACTGCGGCTTTAGCCGCGTTCGGTTAAACCTTTTCCGCTTATAAAGCCGCGGTGCAGTTGGCTTAAGCCAACTGCCAACAGCATTTATAAAAGGAATAATTTTTATTACAAGCGGCTAAAGCCGCTGCCTGGCGTTACATTATTAACACAGCGCCCCTTATGGTGTTAGCACTTGGGCAAGGGCTATTTAACCCAATAACTATATTTGTCGGCAATTAAAAAAAGACAAACCATTTACCAATGAAGTTTATAGTTTCTACCACTACCTTGCTCAAAAGCCTGCAAACCATCAGCGGGGTTATTAACAGCAGTTCAGTATTACCTATTCTGGAAGATTTTTTGTTTGAAATAAAGGGCGGAAAGCTGCATGTGTTTGCCACCGATTTAGAAACCAGCATGAGCACCGAACTGAAAGTAGACGCCAAGGACGAAGGCCGCATAGCCATACCCGCCCGCATACTGCTCGATACTTTAAAAACCCTGCCCGAGCAGCCGCTAACTTTTAAAATTGACCCCAAAACCTTTGGTATTGAAATTACTTCAGAAACCGGCCGCTATAAGTTAAGTGGCGAAAGCCCCGATGATTTCCCGAAAATCCCGCAGCCCGAATCGGTAACCGAAATCAATATTCCCGCTTCGGCACTCAGCCATGCCATTAGCCAAACTTTGTTTGCCGTTAGCTCCGATGACCTTCGCCCGGCTATGACCGGTGTGCTGTTTCAGGTAGCACCCGATGGTATGACCTTCGTTTCCACCGATGCCCACAAACTGGTTCGCTTAAAGCGCACCGATGTAAAAGCATCGAAGACCGCACAATTTATTGTGCCTAAAAAAGCCCTGGGCTTATTAAAAGGCGCTCTGCCGGGCAACGAGTCGGGCGTTAATGTATCGTATAACAAATCGAACGCGTTTTTCACTTTCGAAAACACCAAGTTGATTTGCCGTTTAATTGATGCCAACTACCCCGACTACAACGCGGTAATTCCTCAAAACAACCCCAACAAACTTTCCATCAGCCGTTTAGAATTTCAGAACGCGCTGCGCAGAATTTCCATTTACTCCAACAAAACCACTTACCAGGTAATACTGAGTATTGCCGGCAGCGAACTGAAAATTTCGGCACAGGATTTAGACTTTAGTAACGAAGCCAACGAAAGGTTGACCTGCAACTACGAAGGCAACGATATGGAAATTGCTTTCAACGCCCGCTTTTTAGTGGAAATGCTGGGAGTGCTTACCTCAGGCGATATTGAAATTGAACTTTCCACCCCAACCCGCGCAGGGGTTCTTCGCCCGGTTGAAAAAGGCGATAACGAAGACCTGCTTATGCTGGTAATGCCGGTAATGATTAACTCGTAATTCACCCGTGTAAATATTCTTAAGCAACCGCTGCCACTGTGCAGCGGTTTTTATTTTTACCCCATGCGAAACATCCTTTTTATACTCCTGCTGTTGTGTGGCGCCAAATTATTTTCGCAATCAACCGTAGTGGCTACTGCCACGCAGTTTATTGTTGAAAAGAAATACACCGAAGCCAACACCTACCTCGATTCGGTTTTAAAAGCTGACGGAAAAAATGTTGATGCCCTGATGATGAAAGGCAACATTATTCTTAATAAAGAATTACTGGAGGTGCCTTCCATAACCATCAGCTCCAATACCGATGAAGACCTGTACCGCACCGAAATTGGAAACATGGGCGAAACCCAAAAGGTAATACCTGCCGAAACCGCCAACAAAGTAGCCGCCCTGTGGAAACAATGCCTGAAGATAGACAACACCCGCCTGGACATACACAAAGGCCTTTGCACCCTGTATGCTATGGCTTTAATGAAGAATGAATTGAAGAAGCAGTTAGCAGAACTGCTTAAAGCAGAAACCATAAAAGATGAAACAGCTTACTCCATGGCCGAATACGCCCGCAAACTGAAAGAGCGCGGAAAGTTTGACGATGCTATGGAAGTTTACAAGTTCATAGCCGCGCAGTTTCCCAATTTAGGCGGCATACGTGGTGATATAGGCTCCGAGTATTTCTACAATGGCGATTTAAACCCCGCCTTGCAGTGGCTCGATTCTGCCCTTACCAAGCCTAACATTGACGAAACCACTTACCTGAATGCCGCCTTTATATACAGCGAGCTGGCGTACTTTGATATGGCGCAAAAAACACTCGATGATTATTCCAAGAAGTACGAGCGAAGGATGAACCGCTTTTATTTCGGTCTGCGCCAGTTTGCCGATATGGATACGCACTACGTGGAAACGCTCCACTACTTTATTTCGGTGGTGGACAGCAATGCGTATTACGATGAGGTAAAGTTTGCCAAACAACTGCTCGTGTTTCAGGATTCGTTCAGCATAGCGGCTTTCCGCTGGCTGGCGCGCAGCAACCTGCCCGAGTATTACCGCGTGTTTATTTTCCAGCGCGGCTTAAAGCAGTTTCGCAACAGTTGCGAGCCGCACATGGAATACGGGGCCTTCAACATTCTTATTAAAAACTATTCGGCTGCCGTGCAGTTTCTCGAAGAAGGAGAGCGCTGCGGTATTGATACTAACCAAACCGATTACTGGCGCGTTAGTTACGGCTATGCCTTGCTTATGACCGGGCAAAAAGATAAAGCCCTGTCGGTTTTCTATCCTTCGCTTAAAGCACCCAAGGCCTATTGGAACCACTCCGCCAATTATTTCAGCGCTAAAATTTTACTGGAAAAAAAGCGCGAAGCCGAAGCCAAGCTGCTTTTGGAAAGTATTGTAAACAGCGCTGAAGCCACCAAGTATAAAACCCTGGCAATGGCCCTGCTGGCAAAAATGAAGAAGTAGTGCCACTCAATCCGTTCCTGTTTCGGGGTGGTAGTGCCCGTGCTGCGCATTCTTCTTTTCCTTCCAGCTCATTTGCTCGGCATCTAACAACTGCTGTTCTTCCACTGTAAGCGGAACATCGTATAGGTTATTCAAATCGGGCGAGCCCGCATTTACCCAGCAGGTAAACCACACATCGGCCACCATTTTTATAGAACTGCGCATTCTGCGTTCCACCATGCCATCCATCCGGTCGCTATATGCTTTGGTGTACTCTTTCGAGTAACTCTTTACCACTGTTTGCGCGCGGGTTTCAAAAGCAAACTTGCGGTCGCTGTCGAAGGTGGCACTCAGTTCTTTTTCAAAGCCCAATACCGTGTCTAAGGCTTGATGGCTTTCCAAAACAGTTTTCCAAATTCTATCCAAAGGCTTTTGAATAAACTCTGCCTTGCCTATAAAGTAATCGTAGTCCTCGCCAAACAACTCCGGTATGCGCGACTCCCAAAAGCCATGAATACCCACCTGGTTAGTCAGTTGCCCGTTATAGTTTTCGGTAGTGTGCAAAGGCACGTTGGAGTCGGCAATGTAGTGCCCTATTTCAGCCGAAAGCCGCAGGATTTTGTTTTTGTCTTTGGCTTTAAAAGCATCCGTCAGCCAATACATCATTTGCTGTATCCGCCAGGGAACAATGCCGTATGCCTTTAGCGTATCCTCCGAGTATTTGTTCACAGCATCTTCCCACCGGTGCGGGAAAGGGTCGCAGGGATAAACACAATAGTGATCGAGGTCAATATAGTGGCGGGGGGCTTCATCGGCAGTGGCGTACCTTCTTTTATCGGGGTCAACGGCATGTTCCGTCAGCCAGTCAATATTCCCTTTATACAGGTTCATCATTTCGGGCGGAAGAAGGAAAACTGCAATACGGTTAATGCGCTGGTGCGCCCAAAACCCCCAGGCGTAGGTGTGTTGATGTTGAAGCAGGAGGAAAGAGAGTAGTAAGCAGCGGCAGTAGGCAGTAGGTGGCAACGCCTTTCTTAAAGAATGAAGTAGATAAGGTTTTGTGGAAACAGGTATCACTTCTTTGGCAGGAATTTTTCAGGATTAGCAATCATACTGCCCAGCATACGCCCGACTTCTTCATACCCCTTTAATAGATAGTTATACTTCTCTTCCGGTAAATAGCCACAATCTTTGGCAAAGCTTAAGTGAACTATTGTTTCAGCACATTCTCCGTCAGCATCGCTCATTTTTGAAGTAAAATGTTTTGGGTACAAGCGTTTTCTGTATCCTTCGGCAATATTAGAGCATACCGACCTTGATGATCGCCTTATCTGGTCGGTTAGAGAGTAAGTTTCTTCTTTAGGAAAACCCTTTGACAGTTGAAATATTTCCATCGAAAGAGAGTATGCTAACTTATAAACCTTAAGCTCAGTAAATCCGAATGACATATGCTATGTTTTAAGAACTACGTGCTCAAATAATACCAACTACTTACTGCCGCTGCCTACTGCCACTGCCTACTGCTACTGCCCTGCCTACTCCTTCTCCGCTTCCTCAATCTCCGTCACTCCACCGCTTACAATAAACTTCATCATGTCTCCGGCTTTTACATCATTCAGCACCTGCACCTGCTCGGTGTTTACCACATACAAAATACCCGAGAGATTGTACGATAGCGGAGTGTAAACGGCTACCTTGTCTTTAATGTTTAGGTCGCTCAAATCATCCTGTGTAATAAAGCCCAGTTTAAAAACTCCGCTTCCCTTGCCCATTTCAAACATTACCGGGCGGTTAAACTTTTTCTTGCTGCTCATAAAAGCCCCGAAGAAATCTTTCAGCGAAGTATAAAGGTCCTTTACCAACGGAGTCTTCTCCAGCAGGGCATCAAAAATGTGCAGCAGCGGCTGCATAATTACCAGCGAACCGAAAAACCCGATGAGGGTAATAAGCACCACCATGGCCAGTATACCTATGCCGGGGTAATAAAAATGAAACAGCTTTTCGAATATGCTACTGACCTTAGAGTCCAGCCAGTCGAACACGAAAAAGAGCGTGTAAACGGTTACTACAACCGGTGCCAGCAGCAGCACTCCCTGCAGAAAGTAAGAAACTAATCTTCCTCCTTTTGTTTTAAACCATTGCTTGGCGTTTGGCATAGTGGGGTTTTGAATGGTGTAAAATTATACTATTCACCCGCAGGTTTCAATGGCGAGAAGAATCACTTCGCAAGCCTGTTTAAATTCTGTTTCCGCGATAGTAAGCGGAGGGGCAATGCGCATGCAATGCGGGGCAAACAAAAACCAATCGGTCAACACACCGTTTTCAATACACCGGTCAATTATCTTTTTGTTTTGCTCAAAATTTTCAAACTCCAGTGCCATTAAAAGGCCTGCCCTTCGTTTGGCCTTAATCTTCGGATGATGGAGCAACTCTTCAAACATTTCCCCCTTCTTTTCTACCTGCCCCACTAATTTTTCTTTCAGCAAAATTTCAAAAGCCGCTAAGCCTGCCGCACAACTTACCGGGTGCCCGCCAAAGGTGGTAATGTGCCCAAGCACCGGATTATCGGTAAGTGTTTGCATTATTTCTTTCGAAGAAATAAACGCGCCCAAGGGCATACCACCGCCAAAGGCTTTCGCCAGCAGCAGAATATCCGGCACAATGCCATAATGTTCAAAAGCAAACAGTTTGCCGGTGCGTCCCATTCCTGCCTGTATCTCATCAAGAATCAGCAATGCACCTGTTTCGGTGCAGCGGCTTCTCAATTTCTGCAGGTATGAAACCAGGGGTGCATTTACACCCGATTCCGCCTGAACGGTTTCTACAATTACAGCCGCGCAGCAATCGGTTATCTTTTCCAGGTCGCTTTCATTTCCAAACTCCAACTGAAGCGTGTCGGGCAAAAGCGGGCGGAAACTTCTTTTAAAATATTCATCGCCCATCACACTCAACGCTCCGTGTGTGCTGCCGTGGTAAGCATTCTTAAAAGAAACCAATCGGGTTTTTCCGGTAAAGCGCTTGGCAAGTTTCAACGCCCCTTCGGTAGCTTCGGCACCGCTGTTGGTAAAGTATACGTTGCTCAGCTCTTTGGGAAGAAACTCCGAGAGGCGCCTGGCATACTTCACCTGCGGGCTTTCCACAAATTCGCCATACACCATCAGGTGCATGTATTTTTCTGCCTGTGCTTTTACTGCGGCCACCACTTCGGGGTGCGAATGGCCCACATTGCTCACGGAAATTCCTGCAATAAGGTCTATGTAGCTCTTGCCGTTTACATCGTACAGGTAAACTCCGTTGGCCCGTTCAATTTCCAGCATTAATGAAGCAGGGCTTGTTTGGGCCACATGGTTAAGGAAAAGCTGACGGTTCGAAATCATTATTTAACGTTTCAGGGTGAGGTCTGTCCCATCAAAGAAAATAATCCTGACAATTATTCTCTAATTCATCTTCATTTGCAGCGCAGCAGAAATTATGGTTTACTGGAGAGCGTCCTTTTATTATGTGCGCTATAAAATACTGGGTGAAATAATTGTTGAAACTTATCGGAAGTTTCAGTGGAGAGTGTGGTTGCTAAGTGTATTGTTCATTCCACTCTATTTCCTGCATCAGCTTGTTTCTCTTTTTTTTAGGCTGATGGATACCCTTTTCCATCGCGCCCACAAACAGGTGGAGATAAAGCAACCTGTGTTTATTATAGCTAATCCGCGCAGCGGAACCACCTACCTGCATCGTTTACTGGCTATGGATACCGAACGTTTTGTGTATACCAAGAATGCGCACACCTTTTTTATGACATCCTCCTTTGTGCAGTTTTACAACCTGTTTAAGTGGCTCGACAAAAAGCTGCTAAACCGTTGGATAAGCGCCACCATGGATAAAATAGACGATAAATTTTGGGGCGGTTGGGATGATATACATGCCATGGGCTTTAATAAGGCGGAGGAAGACGAACTGGTGTTTGCACAAATGATGATGAGTGTAGGGCTGATGATTCCGTTTCCGTATTTCCATTTGATACACGGACAGAAGTTTTTAGACAGAGAGCCGGAAGAGGTAAGAAGGAAGGTGATGGACTTTTACGAAAGCTGCGTAAAGCGGTTTGTTTTCCGTGCGGGGAAAGACAAAACATATCTGGCAAAGAATGTAATGAGTACGGGGCGCTTTAAAAGCCTTATGCAGCGTTTCCCCGATGCGAAAATTATTTACATCGCACGTCATCCGTACGATTCTGTTCCTTCATTTGCCAGTATGTTTACTTCTATGTATAAACTGCATTCGCCTGACATGCCCGACACACATCCTTCTAAAAGGGCGTGGGCACAACTGGGAATTGATTTTTTTAAGTACTCTAAAGAAATGCGGCAATCAATTCCAACCGGCCAGTTTTTGGAGTTGAAGTATGATGACCTGTTGGCCGACCCGCAGGGGACGGTAAAGAGAATATACAGCCATTTTCAATGGATGCCGTCTGAAAAGTTTCTTGAGCAGTTGAGCCACGAACATGCGCGCAACAAAAACTATAAAAGTGCCCACGAATATTCATTGGAACAATACGGGTTTACCAAGCAGGAGATATACCTTGAACTGGGCGACATTATGGATGAGTTTGGATTTGACAAAGAGTTTTAGAGGCTGCTGCTTCTGAATTTTTGTATTTTGTTTGTGCCTCAACTTTCCAACTCATGGCACATACTTCTAACCACACCGAAAAGCTTTTCTTAGTTGATGCCTATGCACTCATCTTTCGCGCATATTTTGCTTTCGGCAGAAATCCGTTGCTTAACTCAAAAGGACAAAACGTTTCTGCTATCAGCGGTTTTACCACTACTCTATTTGAGTTAATTCAAAAAGAAAAACCTACACACCTTGCCGTAGTTTTCGATTTAGGAGGCAGCGCGGAACGCGAAGCTGATTATGCTGAATACAAAGCGGGAAGGCAGGAAACACCTGAGGATATTTTGTTCGCAGTTCCTTATATCAAAGATATTATCCGCGCCTGGCACATTCCCATTTTAGAGTTTGAGGGATATGAAGCGGATGATATTATTGGCACGATTGCAAAAAGGAAGGCTGCCGAAGGCCATATTGTTTACATGGTAACGCCCGATAAAGATTTTGCTCAATTAGTTGACGACAACATTTTCATCTACAAACCTGCCCGCAGCGGAAACGGAGTTGAAATTCTTGGGGTGGAGGAAATAAAGCGCGACTGGGAGGTGGAAGACCCAAAACAAGTGATTGACATTCTTGGTATGTGGGGCGATGCGGTAGATAATATTCCCGGTATACCGGGGGTGGGTGAAAAAACTGCCAAGAAGTTTATCAAAGAATTCGGCAGTATGGAGAACACTATTGCCAATGCCGATAAAATAAAGGGAAAGGTAGGGGAGAACGTAAAGAATTTTGCCGAGCAGGGATTACTCTCAAAAAAACTGGCCACCATTAATTTGAATGTACCAATAGATGTTAGTGATGAAGACCTGGAAGTAAACACGCCCGATAAAGAAAAACTCGGTGCAATTTTCTCGGAACTGGAATTCAGGACGCTGGGTAAAAGGATTCTTGGATTTGATTACAACGTTAATCAAAGTGCGCCAACCAACTCTTTCGACAGTGAAAAGCAGGTGCAGGGCACAAAACCTTCTGCAAATTCCGATTCGCAGGGAAGTTTATTTGGTGATGCGTTTCCAATAGAAGAAGAAGTGGTGAAGGGAAAGAGCATTCACAATACACCGCATAGTTATAAGTTAGTTCAAACAGAGCAGGAAATAGCAGAATTGACAAATCTGCTAAACGAAGCCGATGAATTTTGCTTTGATACAGAAACTACCGGGCTGGATTATTTTGCACTTGATTTAGTGGGAATGAGTTTTAGTGTAAAGGAAGGCGAAGCGTATTATGTTCCAGCTCCGAACAACTTTGATGAAGCCCAAAAATTAGTGGCAAAGTTTAAGCCGTTGCTTGAAAGCAAAACGAAAGTTAAGATAGGCCAGAATGTAAAGTTTGATTTGCAGGTGTTCCGAAAATATGATGTGCATGTTTCGCTTCCTGTTTACGACACTATGTTGGCGCATTACCTGATTGAACCTGATTTGAAACACGGCATGGATTATTTGAGCGAAACTTATCTCGGATATACACCTGTTTCCATCGAAGAGTTGATTGGAAAGAAAGGGAAGAACCAAGGCAATATGCGCGATGTGCCCTTGGAGAAAATTACCGACTATGCCGCTGAAGATGCCGACATCACACTTCAACTCAAACACAAACTTGCCCCCTTGGTAAAACATCAGGAAGTGGAGAGTGTGTTGAATGACATTGAGCATCCGCTGATTGAAGTGTTGGCAGATATGGAATGGGAAGGCGTAAAAATTGACGAGCCGTTTTTACGCGCTTACTCAAAAGAATTAGAAACCGATTTACTGAAAGTGCGCGATGAAATACATTCCATGGCGGGCATGGATTTTAATGTGGATTCGCCCAAGCAATTAGGTGATGTGCTTTACGGGCACTTGAAGCTTCCTTTTGAAGGTAAGAAAACTTCTACCGGTCAGCTTTCCACTAATGAAGATGCATTACTTCAATTGGTCAAACATCATCCCATTGCTGAAAAAATTCTTGACTACCGCGAGTTAGCCAAACTGAAATCAACTTATGTGGATGCATTGCCGCAGATGATAAATCCGAAAACCGGAAGAGTGCATACCACTTTCCGCCAGCATATTGCGGCTACCGGACGATTAGCAAGTGATAATCCGAACTTGCAGAACATTCCCATCCGCACCGACCGCGGCAAAAAGATCCGTGAAGCATTTGTGCCGCGCGATGAAAACCACATTCTGCTTTCTGCCGACTACTCGCAAATTGAGTTGCGCCTTGTTGCCGAGTTAAGTGGTGATGAGAACATGCTGGAAGCGTTCAAAAATAAACTCGACATCCATACCGCTACTGCTGCAAAAGTTTATGATGTGGCTGTTTCATCCGTTACAAAAGACATGCGCTACAAAGCCAAGAGCGTGAATTTTGGAATTATCTACGGTCAGGGCGCATTTGGCTTAGCGGACAATATCGGCACTTCGCGAAGTGAAGCGAAAGAGATTATCGCTAACTACTTTAAGCAGTTTCCAAAGATTAAAGAGTATATGAATGCCAACATTGAGTTTGCGCGCCAGCACGGCTATGTGCAAACTATTATGGGGCGTAAGCGTTATTTAAAGGACATTAACTCAAAGAACTTTACTGTGCGTGGCTTTGCCGAGCGAAACGCCATCAATAGTCCGGTGCAGGGTTCAGCAGCCGATTTAATAAAACTGGCGATGATTCATATTCACCACGAATTCAAAAAGCAAAACCTGAAAAGCAAAATGACTTTGCAGGTGCATGATGAACTGGTGTTTGATGCACATAAAGACGAGGTAGAAGTTATTAAGCCTATTATTTACGACAAGATGATTCATGCCATAAAAACCAATGTGCCTATTGAAGCTGAAATGGGAGTTGGGGTGAATTGGTTGCAGGCGCATTAATGTTTTGAAGAAAGCACATCTGGATGAAGAAGTCACTTTGGGCATTTATTATTTGTGGTTGCTTTTTGTTTGGCGCTACATATTCGACACAAAAATGGAAAGAGTCAGGTGTTCATGCGACTATTAACTGGGATGGGTTCGGCTATTATTTTTATCTGCCTGCCTTTTTTTATGATGAAATAAATGTTCTTAATAAGTATGATTATATACAAAATAATTATGCACCAACCGGAGGCAATAACCTCAATGTAAAGAAACATTCTAACGGAAATTTCATCATGCGCTATCCTATGGGAAATGCCCTTATGTTTTTGCCGGCATTTATAGTTGCGCATTTTTGGGCTTTAAATTCAGCCTATCCGGCAGATGGCTTTTCCTTTCCTTATCAGTTTTGTATAAATCACTGGGGGATTTTTTTTAGTCTGTTTGGCCTTTGGATAATACGTAAAGTCTTGCTTCGGTACTTTTCCGATTTATCCGTTGCTGTTGCACTAATAGTGCTTTGTTTTGCATCTAATTACTTCAACTACGTTTCTTTTTCAAACACACTTACTCATTGTTACCTTTTCACGCTCTATGCGTTAATTGTTTATTTAACAGACTCGTTCTATGGAAATAGCAACAAAAAATACTGGAAAGTTGCTGTTGTAGGAGCTTTGTGTGGATTGGCGACAATTACCAGACCTACAGAGATTATTTCTTCACTCATTCCCTTGCTATGGGGAATATCTGATGTAAATAGTGCAAGGGCACGGCTGCAATTTCTGCTTAATAACAAAACAGCTGTTGTGCTGTTTGCGTTCTTTGCATTTCTTTTTGCCTTGCCTCAGTTATGTTATTGGAAGTATTACTCTGGCCACTGGCTTTATTACAGTTATGAGGAAGACCAGACGTTTAGTTTCCTTCACCCGCACATTATTGACTTTTTATTTAGCTACAAAAAAGGATGGTTTACATATACGCCCGTAATGTATTTGGCTGTAATCGGGTTTATCCCACTTTACAAAATTCATAGGCAGCATTTCTGGAGCGTTTTCATCTTTTCATTGATTAACCTATATATCATAGCATCATGGGATTGTTGGTGGTATGGAGGTAGTTTTTCACAGAGAGCTATTGTTCAGTCCTATGCTCTGTTGATGTTTCCATTAACACAGATAATTGAAGTAGCCTATCGTCAACGAAGACTCCTTATTATCTTGTTTTTGGTAATTGGGTTCTGTACTTGGATGAACTTGCTGATGACTTGGCAAGCAAATTCTAAAACAGGGATCATGGAGTCGGACAGAATGACAAAGGCTTATTTCTGGCGTATATTTGGTAAAACACAAATACAGAAAACAGATAGAAAGCTATTAGACACAAACGAAGAACTGCCTGTTCGCTTAGAGTCTTCACTTTCTCTCATTGCTAGACTTGATTTTGAGGATTTTAGAGGTAATGATTCTTTATGGTTTTATGAGGGTGGCAAATCCTTAAAGCTTAGTGACGAAATTCAAAGATTTAGTACAACTATTCTTGACAGCTCAACGGTACCAGCGGATTGGTACAGGGTGAGATTTAAATACTACTATCCGGAGATGGAGTGGAATGTTTGGCGCTCTACGCAATTTACTATTTCATTAATTAATAACGACAAGGTAGTTAAAAGTAATATGGTTAGATTACATCAATACTATGCGCCTAATACGTGGCTGGATATGTGGTTGGATATTAAGGTTCCCGAGAACGGAGTAAGCAAGCAGATAGGGATAGCTTTTTGGAATGCCGATAGTCAGAAAGTAGTTTATGTGGACAAATTGGAGCTTTACAAAGCGCCCTTTGCTCAATAGGATTAGTTCTATTTTACCCAGTTATACTTAACAATACACCAAATAGCCCTCACGCCATCGCGCCAGCCAATTTTCTTTCCTTCTTCGTAGGTGCGGCCGTAGTAGCTAATCCCTACTTCGTAAATGCGCACTTTAGGGTAGCGGCTCATTTTGGCGGTTACCTCCGGCTCAAAGCCAAAGCGCTGTTCCTTCAGGTCGAGCGACTTAACCACTCCTGAACGGAACATTTTATAGCATGTTTCCATGTCAGTAAGATTCAGGTTGGTAAACATGTTGGAAAGAAACGTGAGAAACTTATTGCCGATAGTGTGCCAAAAGAAAAGAATACGATGTGGCTTACCGCCCATAAAGCGGGAGCCATATACCACATCGGCAAAGTCATCTAGAATAGGTTTAAGAAGAATGTTAAACTCATTCGGGTCATACTCTAAGTCGGCATCCTGAATAACAATAATATCTCCTGTGGCCTGCTTAATGCCGGTATGTAAAGCAGCGCCTTTGCCTTTGTTTACTTCATGTTTAAAATAAGCAATAGGCAAATCCGGGTTAGCGGCTTTATATCTCAGAACCGATTCTTCGGTGTTATCGGCAGAACAATCATTAACTATTACTAATTCCTTTTCTACTCCTTGTATCAGGCTAACCTCTTTTACCTTATCTAATATCCGATGGATAGTAGCTCCCTCATTGTAAGCCGGAACAATAATGCTCAATTTCATGCGCGCAATTTGCAATAAAAAAGCGAGGGAAGGTTATAGTGGCAACTTTTGGTATTTAGAGTGTTTTAAATTGAAATACTTACTTGGCAACGTGTTCCCATCCCAACTATGATAGCGGTTGATAAAAACATAGTCCGCATCCAACAGAAAAGCATTCTGCTCTACTACACTTTGCATTTCTATAGTTCGTGTACTATCGGGCGAAGGAATGCTCGAAAGTAAGAGCGTTTCGTAAGACAAAGCCCATGTTTCTCCATATACTTCCGGAACTAATGCTGTGTCTTCTATCCAAAACTTATTGGTGGTTTGTACTTTCGATTTTTCCATCAGTACCCGAAGGGCAGTTACTCTGTTTGTGTAAAAATTATGCGACTGGTATATCATACCAAAACGAAATACAAACAAGACAATAAGTGCTGTTATCCAAGCAACGGGCTTTGTGTTGGGAAGCACATCAAATACAAGTGGCAAGGCAATCATAAAACCCAAAGGCAAATGCAGGTTTTGCAAATAGGTGCTTTGTTCTAAATCCGGAAAGGAAACATTTACCAAAAGCAGGTACACTGTCATTCCGCCTATCACCCATGCCATCTTAGAATAAATGCGTTGTTTCAAATAGTAGCCCACTACCAGAATCACTATCAAAAAATATCCGGCATAGTCACCAACCAACTGATGAAAGAAAAAACAGGTGCTCTTGGTTGTGAAATAATTCGGAAAAAGCACAAGGAAATTTTTTACACCTCCCATTTTGCCGCTCTCGTAAGTGCCGGTTTTTAGGAATAAAGACTTAAACAACAAAACAACTATTGCCGTTGCAAGCACGGCTAAAAATTTCCTGAAATCAATCTGCTTATCTAATAGAAAGAATCCTATACCAAAGCATAACGAGATAAACAACAGTGGATGAAAAAACACCGTGGTAATCAGTAAAAACGGAAGCAATAAAAATTTCCATGCCGTATGTCGGATTGGATATGACAAAGCCGACAAAAAAAGTATTAGAAATACCATCCCCTGAGGATATTCCGATTGTGCCCAAAAAAAAGAATAGCTGACCATAAGGGTTAAAAAACACAGTAGTGCCAAGCCCATTTTCCAGTTTTTCAAGCCCCATACTATTATGATGAACGCCACTAAATACCACAAGTAAAAGGAAGCAGAATAGAGCTGCATAGCGGTTTTAAGCGGTAGGCTTAACTTAAAAGCAACAAGAGGAAACGTTTGTGTTATAGCTGCTCCGAACCGATGGTTTTGTATAGCGAAATTCTCTGTTTGGGCAATAACATAGGTGTGATAAGCCATATCGGTGATGAACATTCGTTCCTTCCAAAACCAAAGCGACAGGCACAGCAATCCACATAGCACTGCAATGCCTAAAATTCCTGTTGCCCGGTGCGCTTGAACACTCTTATCCATCTGCAAATTCTGTATGTTTGCGAATAAACACTTTTATTAAATAATTTGAACTACTCTTCCAAACTGATTGCTAATGCTGTTGCTGAGTTTACCAAACTGCCGGGAATAGGTGAAAAAACCGCTTTGCGGTTAGTGTTACATTTACTGAAACAGGACAACGAAAAAGTACAGTTTTTCGGTGAAGCTATCACCCGCATGCGGAGCGAAATAAAGTTTTGCCGTACCTGCCACAATGTGTCTGACCACGACCAATGCGAAATATGCGGCAACCCCCACCGCGACCACAGCACGGTTTGTTTGGTAGAATCTATCCGCGATGTAATAGCCATTGAGAACACGAATATCTATCGCGGAGTTTACCACATTTTGGGTGGAGTTATTTCTCCTATTGATGGAATTGGCCCCGATAAACTGAATATTGAATCGCTGCTAAACAGGGTAAGAGCCGGTGAAGTAAAAGAAGTGATAATGGCCATAAGCCCCACTATTGAAGGCGATACCACCATTTTTTATGTAAGCAAAAAGCTAAAGGAATACGGTGTAAAAATTACCACCATTGCCCGCGGAATTTCATTTGGCGGAGAGCTGGAGTATGCCGATGAAATGACTTTGGCTCGCTCCATAGCTACGCGCTTGCCCTACGAAAATGTGTTAGTGAAGGGCGCCAATTAAATTTGATTTTTACCGTTTAGCATATCTTGCCCGAAAGGAATGAAACTCTCCATAGTTATAGTTAACTACAATGTGCGCTACTTTTTAGAGCAGTGCCTGCTTTCGGTACAGCGGGCCTGTGCTAATGTAAGTGCGGAGATTTATGTAGTGGACAATGCCTCGAAGGATGGTTCGGTGGAGATGTTGCACGGGAAATTTCCTGCTGTAAAAGTAATAGCCAATGCAGAGAATGTAGGTTTTTCAAAAGCGAACAATCAGGCTATTAAAAAAGCAACCGGTGAATATGTTTTGCTGTTGAACCCTGATACCGTTGTTGCAGAAGATACTTTTGGAAAATGTGTAGCGTTTATGGATACTCATCCTAATGCCGGAGGCTTAGGCGTACACATGATAGACGGTAAAGGAAATTTTCTTCCCGAGTCGAAGCGAGGATTACCTACGCCTTCGGTAGCTTTTTACAAAACCTTTGGATTAGCTGCTTTATTTCCCAAATCAAAAACCTTCGGCAGATATCATCTTGGCTTTTTAGAGGAGAGCAAAACACACGAAGTCGAAATTCTATCGGGCGCCTTTATGCTGTTGCGTAAATGCGTGCTGGATAAAATTGGTTTGTTAGACGAAACCTTTTTTATGTATGGGGAAGATGTGGACTTAAGCTACAGGATTATAAAAGCCGGGTACAGGAACTACTACTTTGCTGATACCTCCATTATTCACTACAAAGGCGAAAGCACTAAAAAAGGTTCGTTGAATTATGTAAAGGTGTTTTACAATGCCATGATAATTTTCGCCCGTAAACACTTTAGCGGCAACCAATCGGGTTTGTTTTCTCTGCTCATCAATTTTGCCATAGTGTTTCGTGGGGCACTTACACTTTTATCATCGCTTATTGCTTCCTCGTATCTGTTTGTATTGGATGCCTTGCTCAGTTTTGCTGGCATCTTCCTTATTAAAACTTACTGGGAAAACATGATTAAGTATTCGGATAGTTATTATCCGAATCAGTTTCTTTTTATTGTAGTTCCTTCATATATCCTAATCTGGATTTTTTCTGCCTTTCTAAGTGGTGCGTATGACAAGCCTTTCCGCATTTCGAAAATTGTGCGCGGTATTTTGCTGGGAACAATTGCTATTGCCGTGCTCTATGCTTTTATTCCTGATGAATGGCGATTCTCCCGCGCCATTATTTTGTTGGGTGCGGCATGGACAGCCTTCGAAATGTTCTTTACGCGTATGATTTTCCAGGTGGTGAAAAACCAATCGCTTTCAGTGGAAGATGATGAGGAAGGTTTGTGCTTAATTGTTGGCGAACCAGGCGAAACCGAACGAGCCGGAAAAGTTCTGCGTGGTTTGGGTAACACAAGCGAAGTGGTGCAACAAAACTCATTGAAGGACACTGCTAAGAATGCTGCTGTTTATAACGCAAGGGAGATAGTTTTCTGCTCGGCAGAAGTTTCTTTCAAAGAGATTATTTCGCAGATAAAGCAATGCGGTAACAAGGCAAACTATAAAATTCTGAACCGAGATAGCGATGCACTGATTGGAAGCAACTCGAAAGACGGAGCTGGCGATTTGTATGTGGCAGAGAGGAGTTATGCGTTGTTTCGTTCAGAGAATTTACGCAGAAAAAGAATGTTCGATGTTTTCCTTTGTGCAACATTCATTTTGATTAGCCCGCTCAATCTCATTCTGCTTGTTGGCTTCAAGAAGTTTTTGCCCAACTGGCTAGATGTGCTTAAGGGGAAAAAGTCATGGATAGGATTTCATTCG
The DNA here is from genome assembly GCA_964563185.1 of uncultured Chitinophaga sp. GTDB lineage: Bacteria > Bacteroidota > Bacteroidia > Chitinophagales > LD1 > Bog-950. The sequence goes on along the minus strand of CAZLXD010000001.1, from coordinate 32,435 downwards.
GAAGAAAACCTTCAGAAGTTTCCTCATGCAAGGCCCGGAATTATTTCTCCGGCAGACAATATTCGATTGTTTGATTTAAGTAAAGAAGACATTACCGCTGCTGAACAAAATTATGCACGGCATTATTTTTTGTCGAAGGATATTGCCTTGTTGTTTCGCAACTTTAAAAATATTGGGTAGGGTTAACTCAAAATAGCTTCCAGCACTTCGGGCGATTTTAGTTGGAAATTCTCTACGTGTAACTGATAAAACTTTAACAGATGTTGCAGTAGTTGTTTGCGCTCTCCTCTGGTCAGTAAAGATGGTTCTTCGGTAAACAGCGACACATTAAGCAAGCCGTAAACAAGTGCCGCACTCTTCTTATCTAAAACACCTGTGGAATTGGAGAATGAATTTGTAAAAACACCCTCCTGCATTTCGAAGTAACAATTCGTGTCGGAGTGGTTATCGTGCGGGGCAAAGCCCAGGTAGCGCGAAAAATGCAACATAAACAGCAAGTGAAAGTCGGGATTCAGTTTTTCGGCTTTATCTAATTGATGCAACGCTGCATAAAGAAATTCAAACATTTCATCATTAGGCTCATGCTCATGTATGGACTTTACAATTACCTCTAACAAAAAAATAGCGATGGTAGATTTTAGTGTATCAAACGGAAGCGATTCATAGTTGTAATCGCGCCTGAACTCTTTGATAAACTGTAGACCCCGGTTTTCGCGGTAAGCCACCTCCATGTCGAGCATAGTAAGCGGCTGCATCATACTGGCTTTCGCTTTTGATTTAGAGGAACGAACCCCTTTCACCATAAATGACAGCAGCCCAAGCTTCTCCGTATAAATTTTGGCAATTACACTTGTTTCAGAATACTTTATACAGTGTAGAACAATGCCGCGTGTTTTATGATACATATATTCGTTGCAGCATGACGAAAAAACTTCCGTCCGTAATTTTTCCAATATTACTCATTTTGCTTGTTCCTCTGTTGGCGTTTTGGCAGGCAACTTTTGGCGTGTATGCTATGAAGTGGGATATTATGGACCAGTTTTTCCCCTGCCGTTATTTTATCAGCGAATGTTTTAAAAACGGAATGATGCCTTACTGGTGCCCATACATTCATTTGGGCTACCCCATGTATGCCGACCCGCAGGCGGGGTTGTGGTACCCGGTAAGCTTTTTGTTGGCCGCAACGGTTGGCTATAATGGTTACACTATTCAGTTTGAATTTGCCCTTCATTTGGGCATTGCCTCGTGGGGAATGTATTTGCTGTTGCGCACCTTGGGTAATGAACGTGTCGTTGCTTTGGTGATAGCCGTGCTATTCCCTTTGAGTGGTTTTTTTGTCAGCCATTCTTCTCACCTTACATGGATTATAAGCGTGGCTTGGCTGCCCTGGGTATTCAACTACTATTTGTTAGGACTCCGGCAGCTAAAACCCTTCCGGTTTGTGCAGGCTGGTTTTTTTCTGGCATTGTGCTTAACTGGAGGCTATGTGATTTTTACTGTACTCGCATGTTATTCTCTTGCAGCCTTATTCCTTTACCATATTGCAACAACCGGAAAAAGCGGGAACAAATGGAAAGTAACATTATACTCCCTGTTGCTGCCGCTTTCTTTTCTCTTGCTAAGCAGTGGGTATATTTCTTCTCTGATTCAAAGTTTGCCATACTTAAAACGGGCGGAAGGCTTAACACTTGAAATTGCCAACATCAACCCCTTTTCACCGGCTTCTTTCCTCAGCTTTTTATTTCCATTCAGCACTACCATAAGTGCAGATTTGTTCAACACCGATATGACCATGAGGAACCTATACATGGGCTTACTAATGCTACCTGTTATAGTTATTGCCTTGATTAACGGCCACACCAAACGGAACCTGTTTTTGCTGGCAGCGGGAATCTTTTGCCTACTAGCGGCAATGGGCGCTTACCTGCCGGTGCGAGGCTGGTTGTATCAATCACTTCCGTTTATGAAGATGTTTCGACATACTGCCATCTTCCGCTCTATCACCCTGTTGTGTTTTTTTATTGTGGCAGCCGATGGACTGCTCGTTTTGTATACTGAAACAAAAAGCAACTCAAAAAAAATTCTTGCTATTGTCCTTGCTGCGGTTTCGGTGTTGGTAATAACAGGTTTTGCAATAGCTGCGCAAAACGAGAACATACGGCTGCGGTTTCCCGATTTTACCTCGGTTAATAGTGTGGTGGCATTTCTGCAAAGCGGAAATATTTATCAGGCCATTGTTGTGCAGTCTGCTTTTCAGGGATTGTTTTTGGCTTTGCTGTTTGCTGCTTTGTTGCTGCTTAGCGGAAAGCGGTTGGCTATGGCGCTTTCTGTAGTTTGGATAGCCGATGTAGCATTGGCTGCTCAAATAAACACGGCAGGCACAGTTGTATCTGCAATAAGAACTGAAACATTTCATAACGGATTTAAGCAATTGCCTAAAGGCTTTCCTAATCCTGGCCAAACTCCGGTTGCGAATTACAATCAGTATGGCGGAGAAATTCTTGCTCCGGTGGTTTACAATGCCAGTATGTTGCGCAAAGAGCCTTGTGCCGATGGCTTTAATGCCTTTTGCCTGAAAGATTACATGACATTTTTTACTTCGGCCGAGGCGCCAACGGTTTTGGCGCAGCCGCTGGTTTATTTTTCCGATGAGAAGGGCAATCCTTTAATAGATAGTTTAGCGGCAACTTCAAGCCCTGAACTGACTTCTTTTACCCCGAACAGGATTGAGGTAAAAGCCGAGGTAAGCCGGAATACATCCATTACACTTTTGCAGGCGCATTTCCCCGGATGGAATGTTACACTAAACGGAAAGCATGTTACTCCTGCAATAAGCAAGCAAACATTTATGACCATACCTGTTTCTGCCGGTAAGAGCAATATTGTCTATCAGTTCCGGCCCCCTTATTTCTCCTTGTTCGCATCGGTACAAATACTCAGCTACCTTGTTCTTTTGTTATTGTGCATCCGTTTTTACATAAGAAATAAGTCAGGCCAATGAAGTTGCGGAGGATATATCCTGTTGTTTTTGCCTTTTTCCTTCTGGCAGGTTTGTTAGCCTATAAGTCAACAGCCGGTGCAGGTTTTGTAACCGATGAAATAGGTTGGTTTGAAACATATAACCGGCTTGGTTGGAAGGGCATGTTTGATGCTTTTGGCGATAAGTCGTTGCATTTTGTTTATCACCTGTTTGGTTTTGTGCTTTGGCGTTTGTTTAAGTTCAACGGCACTACATGGATGCTGACTTTTGTAGCACTGCACGCAGCTGTTGCAACAGTTGCATTCGGAGTATTTCGCAGAATATTCAAGCACATTCAACCGGCTAATGCTGCGTTCATTTCCTTATTAGGGGCAGTCCTTTTTCTGCTTAGCCCTTATCAAACCGAAGTGTTGGTTTGGTACGCCTGTGTTCATTATTTGGTTTGTTCTTTTCTTGTTCTATTGGCTTTCTTGTTCTTCATCAGGTTTCTGGAAACGGCCGATCGGAAAAACATTGCGGCCTTCTATTCGGTTTTCATTGTTGCGGTTTTCACTCTTGAAATAAGCTTTAGCCTTCCGCTTGTGTTGTTGGCATTTATACTGTTGTTTCCTCTAAAGCATTTTGCCGTTCAGGATAAGGTAAAACTGGTTTTGCTTTTTGTGTTGCCCTCCGCTATGTGTGTGGCAGGTTACTTTTTGCTGAGCAAATTGCTGCGCGGAAACTTTGCCGGCCATTATGGGGCCGATACACACTTTAACTTTAGCCCTTCCCTTCTAACTGCTAATCTTATGAGTTACTCGGCAAAATTTTTTGCCCTTGCTCAGTTTTGGCCTCATGAGAAAAAGGAGGCGCTTTATGTATTGTTTCAAAACAAAGCCCAGGTATTTGTTGCGGTGTCAACTTTGGTTTTAGTAGGAACAGCCATTTTCTACAAAAGGGTATCTGCTGCTTTCAGAGTGGCGCTTTTCTTGTTGGCAGCTTTTGCGCTTTCGCTTTCCCCAATCCTCAACCTGTATTTTTATAGCATAACGAATGTTGAAGGCGACCGATTTACTTATCTGGCTTCGGTATTCGCAGCACAGTTTGTTGCTTTTTCACTGATAACTTTTCTGAGTTATGCAGGTTGGTTAGCAGTGTTTGCACTTCTCTCTTTTCAGCTAAAGTTTCTGGGGGGTAATACCGAAAGCTGGAAGAATAACCACATTGTCCGCCAGTCGTTGCTGGAAAAATTTGACCACCAAAATGCGCAGCACATTTTCATTCTGAACCTTCCGGATAATTACCGGGGCACTTATATGTTCCGCACCTTTCCTCCTGACAACTCATTCGCAGAAACGTATAAGTTGATGTATGGCAAAGATTTCGAAAGCAAGATTATTCAAGTGCTTTCTTACAATATGAATTCAATGAGCGACTCAGTAGTGGCAGAGAAAATTTCGGACAACGAGCTAAAAGTAACTTTTGCCCAATGGGGCAACTGGTGGTGGGCAGGAGGAAAGGGCGCCAACAGCTATTCTGCCAACAACTATTCAGTAGCCATTGACGAATGGAATCATTCCTATAACATTCACTTCAAAACAAAAACCCCCGGAGCGGTTTATCTGTATCAATGCGGAGGAGAGTGGAGAATAGTAGAAGGATTCTAGTTCATTAAAAGAATCTTCGCCACCCGTTTTTCTTTTCCCAGGTCGGTAGAGCTGAATACTAAATAAACCCCGCTTTTTGCGCGCTGTCCGTTGTAGCCTTTTCCATCCCAAATCATCTGGCTTCCGTTAGCTCTTCCCTGAAACACCAGAGTGCCGCTTACATCGGTAATTTTCACATAGGCATCTTCCACTAAACCTTTTATGGCAATCGGCCCATCATAATCAGGCTTAACCGGATTGGGATAAACCAACGCTGATTCACAGTCGGCACACTCGCTCATCGCATCGCCCTGATAACTTACCAAACCTCCGGTGGTACCAATAAAAACTTCACCGGTGTTGTCGTCAATATCAATATCTGTTACCTGATTGGCCGGTAGCGGGCTATTGTCCACATTAAACTTTAAAAGTTCCTGTTTGCCATCAGCTGAAATAAGCCACACCCCATTGGTAGTTCCAATCCACTTTCGGTTGGCCGCATCTACAGCAATAGCCCGCACGCTTTCCGTTCCAAACAAATAACCTATGTAGCCATCGCGTTCCACTTTTATCTGGTCGGCATCGCAGCCGTTGGAGGTAAGCACACTCCCCGGGCAATAAAAAACTCCTATTCCCTGATTAGTACCCACCCAAATATTTCCATCCTTATCCTCCGCTATACTGTGACACATGGCATCGGGCAAAGCACCCGAGCCGCTTCCTGTGGTTAGTAACCGCGCTTTGTCATCGCTTGCATTATCAAGGGTCCCGCTGTTACTCCAAACCATAAGGCCTTCACCACTTCTGCGAACCAGTGCCCATAACTGTCCGTAAGCATCTATTAAAATGCGTTTCATCAGCGAGATATTGTAGGGGATAGAAAATTCCTTCCAGGATGAACCGTTGGCAGGAATCATTTTTATAGGTTTAGTTGCCCCGGCATTTCCAATCCAAACATTTCCATCTTTATCGGCTGCCAGGCTGCTAATTTTTGTACGCTGAGTGTCGCCCACAGCACCTTCCAGTATGCTGTTCCATTTGTTGTATTGAATTACTGCTTTTGAGTTATGGTCGTATTCTATGAGGCCGGCAAAAAAGGAACCGAAGTAAGTTTTTTGTTTTACCGGGTTGCTGGCTACCGCTAACACATCGCTCCACTCCGTTAAAGCCCCAAAATTATACTGATTGATGTTGGTCCACTTGTCATCCTCATACATAAAAAAACCATCCTGATTGTAAGTAAATCCCCACGAATCGTCAACACCGCCCGGAGCAATATTTACATTTCCGCCCGACACATCTATGCGAAAAACTGATGAGCTGAAAGGGCCGTCAGGAATTATCTTTTCAATGTTTCCTTGATTATTCTTAAAAAGGCCGTTCCAAAAATCACCTTCCCACGAAATACCATTGCTTTCAAACCAACCAATAGGGCGCACATGTCCTTGAACATTGCTTACAGCCATATTTCCAGCCGCATCTACTTTGGCGTTTTTGCCGGTTGTATTGTTGTTGTTCCAAATAGTGAAATAAAGCGTACTGCCTATGCGGTTAAGGCTGGTAATAGTGTGCTGTGCGTCAAAATAGAGTTTACCCCAGGTTCCGGATAAAAATTCATACAGGGTATCGGTGCCGTTTCCATCTACCACCGCGTATGCCTTACCATTAAACACTTCTACATACTTTGCCTTTTTGGCGGGTATGCCGCTACCTGCTGTAAACAAAATCCAGGAGTTGAAGTCCTGCAGATTTGCCGAGGTGAGTGAGGCCCGCTTAACTCCTTCCTGTGTAGCTGCATAAATATAGCTGCCATCGGTGGCTGCTGCATACACCCGTACTTGCTGCCCTGTAGAGCCAATAATGTAGGTGTTCTTAATTTCTTTTTTTGTCAGGTCAATCACCGAAATGCCCATGTCAGATGATACATAACAGTTACCGTTGTAAAACGAAATTCCGTTAATACCCACCGAACCCGAAGTGTTTTCGTTTTTAAAGTCAGCTACATTGTAAATGTCAGTTTCGTGGTAAATCAGGTCAAGGTTGCTGTTATTGTATGCTATAGCCAGTACATCGGTAGCCGGGTCATAGTTCATGGTTTTTACCCCGATATCGCTCAGCCCCGTAGACTTATCATAAGTTCGCACCTCTCCGGTGTTCTTGTCTACTGAAAAAACAGAGTTGGTAGATGCGCTGAAAACCTTGTCACCCGCATCGCAAATAGCCCTGGAAGCGCCAAACGGGGTAAACGATTTCCATGTTCCCAACTGGCGTTCCTGCGCTTTAGCGGCATGTGAAACCAGCAAAAGGCAATAAAAGGCAAACGGAAAAAGACGGTAAAAACTCATACTGGCGAAAGTATTAAAAGCCCGTTTAAACGCTAAAGCGGGCGGCATATTGCGCGTGGGCAGGTCAATGGTCATTTATTATCTTCGCCCCCCTTATGAACCGCAAAAATTCAGACAAGCCGAACCAGTACCCCGAATACGACCAACTGCACCTGCCAACCATTGAAAAAGAAATTTTGAAATGGTGGGAAGAGAATAAAGTGTTTGAGCAGAGCGTGAACACCCGCCCCGATGACAAGCGCTTTGTGTTTTACGAAGGTCCGCCAAGCGCCAACGGCAAGCCCGGCATTCACCACGTAATGAGCCGCACCATTAAGGATTTGTTCTGCCGCTTTAAAACCCTGCAGGGTTACAGAGTGGAAAGAAAAGCCGGTTGGGATACGCACGGTTTGCCGGTTGAACTGGGTGTAGAAAAACAAATTGGCATTACCAAAGCCGACATCGGTACAAAAATTACCGTAGCGGAATACAACAAGCTTTGCCGCGAAGATGTAATGAAGTTCACCGACATCTGGAACGACCTGACGCGCAAAATGGGTTACTGGGTAGATATGGATAACCCATACATTACCTACGAGAACAACTATATTGAAAGTTTGTGGGCGCTACTGAAAAAACTTTACGATAAAGGATTGCTTTATGAGGGCTACACCATTCAGCCATACTCGCCTGCCGCAGGAACAGGTTTAAGCTCGCATGAGCTGAACCAGCCGGGTTGCTATAGAAATGTGAAGGATGTGAGTGCTATTGCACAATTCAAAGTAATCAAAGATGAAAAGTCAGCTTTCCTTTTTGATAGCGATGATGAAGATGTTCGCTTTTTAGCTTGGACTACTACACCTTGGACTTTGCCAAGTAATACTGCGTTGGCGGTAGGGAAAGATGTTGAGTACGTTGTGGCAAAAACTCCCAACAAGTTTACAGGCGAACAAGCAAAAGTGATTTTGGCAAAAGACCGTATACTAGCATACTTTAATGTTGGAGTTATCGAGTTTGGCGATGGAACTGGATATGGAGGTGGCCTTGGTAGTGGAGCTGGATTTGGTGATGGAAATGGATTAGGTGAAGCTTCTGTTGAAGTTTTCAAGGGCTCAGCACTCGAAGGCATCCGCTACGAACAACTTCTGCGTTACACTCAACCCACCGATGGCGATGCTTTCCGAGTGGTGTTGGGAGATTTTGTAACTACCACTGATGGAACAGGTATTGTTCACATTGCGCCATCTTTCGGTAGCGATGACTTTAAAGTAGCAAAGCAAAATGGCATTGGCTCGCTTACGCTGGTAGATAGAAGCGGCAAGTTTACCGATGATGTAAACGACCCCGTGTTTCCGCTGCAAGGCCGCTATGTAAAGGAAGCATACCTCACCGATGCGGAGAAAGAACAGGAGTTCAAACTGCAACACGAAATTCTGCGCACTAACAACATTATTGCTGATTTGAAGAGTTACATGAGTGCAGATGATTTGATTGTGCTGAAGCTGAAGCTCGAAAACAAACTCTTCAAAACCGAGAAATACGAGCACAACTACCCGCACTGTTGGCGCACCGATAAGCCGGTCATTTATTATCCCTTGGATAGCTGGTTCATTCGCACTACCGCCATTAAAGACCGCTTGATTGAGTTGAACAAATCCATCAACTGGAAACCGGCACACACCGGTGAAGGTCGCTTTGGCCAGTGGTTGGAAAATTTGGTGGATTGGAATTTGTCGCGTTCCCGCTATTGGGGAACTCCGCTGCCTATATGGACAACCGAAGACGGAAGCGAAACGAAATGTATTGGTTCGAAGAAGGAGTTAGAGGATGAAATACGCAAGTCCGTAGATAAGGAATTTATGAAATGGGAAGAATTGGCATTGTTGCCAACCGATGTTGTGCATAAGGACGAACATGGGGGGGATGTCATTGACATTGACCCAACAGGGAAAAGCGTTCCAGATTTACACAAACCCTTCGTTGATGAGATAGTTTTGGTTTCTGATTCCGGCAAACCAATGAAACGCGTCAGCGATTTAATTGATGTTTGGTTCGATTCAGGCGCTATGCCTTATGCACAATGGCATTATCCATTCGAGAACGAAGATGTTTTCAAAAAGAATTTCCCGGCCGACTTTATTGCGGAAGGTGTTGACCAAACGCGCGGTTGGTTCTTTACCCTGCATGTTTTGGGAGTGGCTCTGTTTGATTCGGTGGCTTACAAAAATGTAGTAAGCAACGGTTTGCTGTTAGATAAAGGCGGCAACAAAATGAGCAAGCGCCTCGGCAATGTGATAGACCCTTTCGATACCATCGAAAAATATTCAGCCGATGCCACGCGCTGGTATATGATGCGCAACAGCGACCCGTGGGAAAACATGAAGTTCGACATGAACGGCTTGCAGGATGTGATTCGTTCGCACTTCGGCACGTTGTATAACACATACGGTTTCTTCGCTCTGTATGCCAACATTGACGGTTGGAAAATTGACGAACAAAATATTGTTCCGGTAGAGAGCCGCCCGGAACTCGACCGTTGGATTATTTCCAAACTACAGTCGTTGATTAAGGAAGTAACCGCTTACTACAACGATTACGAGCCAACCAAGGCGGCTCGCGCTATCGAAAAATTTGTGGATGAGGATTTGAGCAACTGGTATGTGCGCCTCAACCGCAGACGTTTTTGGAAAGGCGAAATGAGCGAAGACAAGAAAGCCGCTTACGAAACTTTGTATGAATGTTTGAATGTGGCAGCACAACTTATGAGCCCCGTTTCTCCGTTCTTCAGCGATTGGTTGTATAAAAACCTGAATGCAGGAACTGAATCGGTGCATGTTTCATATTTGGTGCAGGCTAGCGAAAGTTTACTGGATAAAGACTTAGAGGAAAGAATGGAACTGGCGCAGCGCGCTTGCTCATTGATTCTTTCGCTTCGCAAGAAAGAAAAGATAAAAGTTCGTCAGCCGCTATCAAAAGTGCTGATACCCGTGCTGAACGAGAAAATGAAAACACAGTTCAGCAAAGTGGAAAGCTACATTTTGAGTGAGGTGAATGTGAAGCAGATTGAGTACGTAGATGATGCTTCGGGTATTGTGAAGAAGAAAATCAAGCCAAACTTTAAGGAGTTGGGTAAACGTGCCGGAGCGAAAATGAAAGCTATTCAGAACGCGGTAAATGCTTTTACAACAGATGACATAACAAAAATGGAGCGCGATCAGAAATACATTCTGAATTTGGAAGGTGAAGCGTTTGAGTTGTTGCCAACCGATGTAGAGATTCTTACAGAAGATATCCCCGGCTGGTTAGTGGCCAGTGAAAGTGGCCTAACTGTGGCTTTGGATGTAACCATTACTGATGAACTGCGCAACGAAGGAAACGCCCGCGAGTTTGTGAACAAAGTGCAAAACCTGCGCAAGGACAAAGACTTTCAGGTGTTGGACAGAATTAAAGTTTCTGTAGTTCAAAACGAAACAATGGCAAAAACGCTGGAAACATTTAAAGAATACATTGCCAACGAAATTCTGGCAAAAGACATTGTGTTGGTAGATTCTTTAAATGAGTTTGATGAGGTGGAGTTGAATGAGGAGTTGTTGAAGGTAAAGGTGGAACTAAATTAGAAGTGCGGGAAATAAACTATGAAAGGATACGTAGCAGCGATAATAGTAATCGGCATTATTCTACTCGACCAGGTTCTCAAGATTTGGGTAAAAACAAACATGATGCTGGGGCAGGAGTTTGTAATTGCCAACTGGTTTCGCATTCACTTTACCGAAAACCCGGGAATGGCTTTTGGCATGGTGTTACCGGGCGTTTGGGGCAAGTTATTCCTGAGCGGTTTCAGGTTGGTGGCGGTTACCGGAGGCATTTGGTATTTGTCGCGCATTATTAAAGAAAAAGCACATTGGGGTTTTACGCTGGCAGTTTCCATGATTTTGGCGGGAGCTATCGGCAACATGATTGACGGCACCTTTTACGGAGTTATTTTTTCCGATAGTTATCATGGTGTAGCAAAAGTGTTTCCGGCTGAAGGCGGTTATTCCGGCTGGATGCAGGGCTTAGTGGTAGATATGCTTTGGTTCCCGCTGTTTCACGGATTTTTTCCCGAGTGGCTGCCTATTTGGGGCGGAGAGTATTTTGAGTTTTTCCGCTTTATCTTCAACATAGCTGATGCGGCCATTACGGTAGGCGTGTTTATCATCCTTATTTTTCAGAAGCAGTTTTTTGCCCACGAAAATGAAGTGGCGGCACCCGCTGCTACCGAAGCTTAGAACGAGGCAAACGACTGAACGATAGCAGGCAGTTTGCCGTTATCCTTTTCCTGCTCCATTAGTATGCTGAAATCTTTCGTGAGGTAATCCTTCGGCAGTTTGAAAACATCTTTCGAGATGGTTTCTTTCTTCACCACTACCTTCACCGTAGTTTCCTTTTTGCTGATTTTATTGTTAACCTCTGCTTCCAAAACAGCCTGCTCGCCCGCTTGGGCTTCGTTCCAGTTGTTTAAAAGGCGCAATACAGGAATCAGTTCATTGAAAGGGATTTTAAGCGAAGTGGTCCAAACCGTAGCTTTCAGAATGTCATCTTCCGCTAGCGATTTAGTTAACACCATTCCGTTTTCCTCTTTGGTTTTATCGGTTGGTTTAAAGGCCAGTTTGTAATCGGTTTTGTAGCCTTCTTTCAGGTTGTGTACTTCGTAATACTTTGCCAGCTTGTCGTAATCGTAGCTGATAATTACTTTTTTGTCGGGGGTGGAAACGGTATAGAAAATTTTGGTTTGCAGGTCGAGCACAAAGAAATCGTACTTGGCATTTCCGTTCTGCTTTTGCTTCATGTAAACCTGATGGCCTTTAATTTTTACATCGGCAACAACCGGCTGCTCTTTGCCGTTGGTGTAGGTAACCGTTAGCGTTCCTTCAAAATTGCTTTGGGCAATAAGAATGTTGCAAAACAAAAGAGCAGTAATCAGAAAAATGTTCCTCATAAAACAAGCATTAAAAATTTGTTGCCGAAGATTAACAGGCCTACAACGCCCGCAATAATAGCAGAAATAAGAACGGCACCGGCCGCCACATCTTTTACCTTGCCGGCCTGTGGGTGGTGTTCGGGCGAAACAAAATCCACTAAGTATTCAATAGCGGTGTTTACCATTTCGGCTACCAGTACTAAACCGAAGGTGAGCAGTACAATAGCCCATTCGGTAGTATTCAACGCAAAGAAAAAGCCCGCGGCTATAACACACCCCATTGCCAGCAGGTGTACTTTCAAATTCAACTGCTCTTTTACGGCCATCAATATGCCGTTAATAGCGTAACCAAAACCGCGTATAAATTTCATTCAGATAGTTTCTACTGCGCGTTTCAAAAGAAGGGAATTCTCCATTAAGTTCTGAAAGCCAGTATAATGTTCCGATTCTTTTAAGGCTTTTTCAAAACTGAATTCGTTTTGCGCAATGCTGTAAGCAATCTGTTTTTCTTTTAGCACCCGCGCCAGATATTCCTGCTCGGTTTGCCCGGGGGTAGGAACAAATACGGCTTTACTGCCAAGCCTCATTAAGTCCATAACGGTGCTGTAGCCCGAACGCGAAATTACCAGTTCACTTTCCGCAATGGCTCTGTTCATCTCTTCCGAATTCAGGTGGTTTATTATAGTGGTGTTGTTTTCCGAACGGAAAATCTTCTGTTCATGATTCACCACCCCACGCACCACTTTATTCGGGTAAGCTGCATCCTGAAGTTTGGCAGAAACCATTCTTTCGAAAATACTTCGCTGTGGTTCGGGGCCCGAGCATATTGCCAGCACCTTATACTTCTTCGGCAAAGCCATGGGCTTTAGCCGCGAGAGATAACCTATAAACCGGGTGTTCAGCCTTTCGCGCCCCTGTAATAAACTTGGAATCAGTTGCTCATCATTGGCAGGTATCCAACATTCGCTGTACTTGCCCAGCAGCTTTCGGTTCAGGGCATTCATTCCCCATTCCATCCACCTGGCGGGCATTAGCAAATGCACCTGATGGGTAATAAAAACAGACTTTACTTTTTTTGAATAGCAGCCATAGCGGTTGTCGGAAACTACGCAGTCAATATTTTCTTCCTTAACAAGGCGTTCTGTTTCTTTTTGCTCGCGGTTAATGGTGGCTGTAAACTTGGGCAACTGCCCGGCCATTGCCCAAACCATGTGGCTGCCTTTGGGGTAAACAGGATTGTAAGCGGGAAGCTCATAGCTTTTTAATGCGGGAAACTGCTCCCGCAGGTAAGCCAGCGCATGGCCGTTTGCTGCCAAAACAACTTCGTGGCGCTGCAACAACAATTCTTCTATAACCGGAATACTGCGCGCGGCATGGCCCAGCCCCCAATCCAACACACAGTAAAGCACGCGTTTTGCTTCCGGCACAAATAATTATTTTCGTTTTCGGACGTTGTTACAGATTATGACAAAGCAAATAAAACTTATTGCCCGTTTAGGTGTTTTAGTGCTTACGGTTGTGCTGCTGGCAACTTCTCTGCCGGGGTGCAAGGCAAACAAATGCGACTGCCCCACTTTTGGCGGCCACCGTTTAAAACACTGATTTAATTATGATAATATCTAAGAAAGTTGAGAAAGCACTCAACGAACACCTGGAACTGGAAATGGCAGCTAATTACAGTTACTTAGCCGTAGCCTCGTGGTGCGATGTGGAGGGCTTTGAGGGCACCGCCAAGTTTTTCTACAAGCAATCTTCGGAAGAGAACACCCACTTTATGAAGTTCTTTTCGTACATAAACGAAGTGGGCGGCCACGCGCTGGTACCGCAGTTAAAGGCTCCTAAATATAACTTCAAATCTATTTCTGAAGCGGTGGAAATGGCTCTGGGTCACGAGCAAAAGGTAACCAAGGCTATTTATAAAATAATTACCCTGGCCAAGGCCGAAGGCGACCATGCTACCGAAGACTTTTTGCGCTTTTTTGTAGATGAGCAGAAGGAAGAAGAGGTGCAGTTTAAGCGCATACTCGATAAAATAAAGCTGATTGGCGGAGGCCCCCAAAGCCTTTACTATATTGACAAGGAGTTTGAAAAATTAGCTGTCGCCAGCACCGGAAAGAAGAAAAAAGACAAGGGCGAAGAAAATTAACCCGCAACCCCTTGACAAGCACTTAACCTTCGCGTAAATTACTGATACTAAACCTAAAGTAATTTGAAATCGTTAGATAAGTTAAGTGCCGGTGAGCGTGCCTACATTGTAGACATGAAGAATTCGCGACTATGCGAAAAATTGTTTGAAATGGGGGTTTTCCCCGGTGCTGTGGTGGAAGTGCAGTTTAACTCCAAGGACCATAGCTCCATTATTGTAAAAATTAATGGCCACACCTACAATATCTTCAGGCCGGCAGCCGAAACCATTATTACCAATGCCGTGCTGTTTGAAATGAGTTTGAATTAACCGTTTCATTCAGTTCTAACTACCCATTCCCCTGTTTTATATTTGTTTCGGTTGTAACCGATAAGAAAAAGAGGAGCGTCATTGCGAGGAAATGCGAAAAACTGAATAGATCAAATGATTAGTCTGTTTATTTAACCTTCTGTTGATGCCGCAGAATTAAAATGTGCTTACCTCCGGGAAAATTGCCTGGCCTATAATTACGAATAAACATTTTCCTTTTTACTCATGCATACTAAAGTAAGAAGAGAATCTATCCCATCAAAAAAATACAGTAGCGTTTATTCAGTTCAGGCTTTTGTTGTTTCCACTCCTTAATGGTTTTTGTTTTTATGAATTGTGTGGAAAGGGTAAGGTCGCAGGCTATGCACAGGTGAGTGGTATCGGCACAGGTTTTCAGCAGTTCATCCAACAGCTTCTGGTTACGGAAGGGCGTTTCCATAAATATTTGTGTGGTGCCGCGCGAAATGCCTTCTAAGTGTTTTATTTTCCTGCTTCTGTCGGGTTCTTTAATAGGCAGGTAACCGTTAAACGAAAACTGTTGCCCGTTAAACCCCGAAGCAATGAGTGCGAGCAATATGGAAGAGGGCCCCACCAGTGCAATTACTTCAATGTTCTTCTTGTGTGCAAAGGCCACAATTTCATTCCCCGGATCGGCAATGCAGGGGTTTCCAGCCTCTGAAATAAGCCCGCAGTTTTTTCCTCGTAGAACATTTTGCAACAATACGTTACAGTCCTGTTTTGTAGCATGTTTATCCAGTTCGTGCAGGGTTACTTCCGTGTCAAAATTCTTCGTGTAGCCAATAGCACGAAGGTATCTTCGGGCAGTGCGCAGGTCTTCTACAATAAACTCATTCAAGTCGTTTACCACATCTTTTACTTGCTGTGGAATGATGGAAGGATTGTCCTCGCCAAGGAAAGAAGGAATGAGATAAATTTTTCCCGGAAGCATCATGGTTTAGAACCCCGTTACAGGAGTTGTTTCTTTCGGTTTAGTAGAATCGTTGGGCACAACACTGCAATCAAAGTTTACTGTAATGCTCGAGTCGGAGGACAGGCTAAAATCATCCTTCTTTAATTGCAGCGAGCGGTCGTTAAAAGCCTTGCGCATAAAGCTGCCCACAATAGGCAAAGCCGCTGTAGCACCCGCCCCCGATGAGTTAGAAGCAAAGTGAACGCTTGGTTGTTCAAAGCCAATCCAGGCACCCACCACAATATCCGGGTTGTAGCACATAAACCAGGCATCGGCATTAGCTTGTGTGGTTCCGGTTTTACCGGCCAGCGGCATTTGCAAACCATACCGCGAACGCAAGCGGGCACCGGTTCCTTTATTAATAACCCCCTTCATCATTTCGCTAGTTACATAAGCTGTTTTTTCGGGAATAGCTTCGGTGTGTGTTTCGCCAAAGCGGGCCAGCACGTTGCCGTCTTTATCTTCAATGCGCTTAATAAAAAACGGCTTGCTGTAAGTGCCCAGGTTAGCAAAGGCGGTATAAGCTGCCACCATTTCAAATAAGGAAATGTCGCTTACCCCCAGCGATAAAGCCGGCACGGCATCCAGGTCGCTTTCTATTTGCATTTTACGGGCAAAATCCACCAACTCCTGCGGGGTTATCAGCGAGCTTACAATATTGGCCGTAACCCGGTTATCGGAAAACCACAAGCCCTCCTGCATGGGCACCAGGTCGCCATCTTTCCACTTGTCTGTTCCCGATGGGTTCCAGTTTGCATCAATGCCTTCAAATTTAGGAGGCAGATAGGCAATAGGCGTGCAGGGGTCAAAGCCTTTATCAATAGCCGCAGCATATACAAAGGGTTTCATGGTAGAACCCACCTGCCGCTTGGTGCTTTTCTTTACGTGGTCCAGTTGAAAGTAACGAATGTTAGGCCCGCCTACCCAGGCTTTTACTTCACCGGTTTTAGCGTCCACGGCAAGGAAACCAAGCTGTATTATTTGCAGGTAATAGCGCAGCGAATCAAGCGGGCTCATCACCGTATCCACGCTTACCGACTTGTCGCCATGCCAGCTAAACACAGTCATTTCGGCTTTAGTGTTGAATGCCTTTTTAATTTCTGCCTCCGACTTACCTTCTGCCTTCATGCCCCGGTAGCGCTCGCTTTGCTTCATCATTTTATCCAGCAAATCGGGCTTGGCGCGGTAACCGAATTTCCAGGGCTCTTTGCCTTTCCATTCTTTAAAATAGGCATCCTGCAAAAAGGTAAGGTGTTCTGTGGTGGCATCTTCGGCATACTTTTGCATACGCGAATCAATGGTAGTAAACACCTTTAGGCCGTCTTCGTATATGTTCCACTTTTCGCCACCGGGCTTCGGGTTCTTATCGCACCAGTTTTTCAGTTCCTGGCGAATGTATTCGCGAATGTAAGTAGCCGTTCCTTCGCGGTAATCGGGGTTGTGGAAGTTGAGCTTAATGGGCTTTGCGCTCAGATCTTTGGCCTGTGCAGCACTAATCACTTTAGCTTCGGCCATTCTCTCTAAAACTAAATTCCTGCGCACAATGGCCCGCTCGGGATGGCGCTTGGGGTTAAGCCTTGATGGCGCATTTACAATACCAATCAACAGGGCAGCTTCTTCCGCTTTCAGGTCTTTGGGTGTTTTGTAGAAGTAAGTGAACGAAGCGGTTTTTATACCGTACGACATAGAACCAAACTCCACGGTGTTCAGGTAAAGGGCAATCAGCTCTTCTTTAGTAAAGGTGCGCTCCAGTTTGGCGGACAATACCCATTCTTTAATCTTTTGAAGAATGCGCTTTATCCTTCCTGCTCTTTCAAAATCCTGATGAAAGAGGTTTTTGGTTAGTTGTTGTGTGAGTGTGCTTCCTCCGCCTTCATCCTGTTGTAGAATGCCGGTCATAATCACTGCACGAAAAAGGCTTTTCAAATCAATACCGGAGTGGCTGTAAAAGCGCTTGTCCTCGGTGGCTACCAAGCCTTTCACTAAGTACGGAGAAAGTTCATCGTACGAAACTTCAATGCGGTTTTCGGTAAAGTAGGAGCCGAGCACTTCATAGTCGGAAGAGTAGATGGTGGTGGAAACCGCATTGCGCGGGTTTTGAATGGCCACCAGATTGGGCATTTCGCCCAGCAAACCATAGTTAACCCCAATAAAGAAAAGCGCAACAAATGCTATAAAAGACCATAGCGCAATTTGGGTCCACTTAAAGAAAAACTTAAAATCTTTGGAACTAACCTTTTTACCCATTCAGCAAAGCGCCATGCGCCCACACAAATTTATTCGTGCGCTGTTGTATTAACGGCTAAGCAGGGAAATCATTATCACAAGTAATTAAATATTGAGTAGAGAAACAGACAGGGACAAAAGCATTAAATGCCTTGTGTTTTAGCATATTCATCCAACGCGCGGTAAAACTCGGCCCCGTATTTACTAATGAGGGCATCTTTCAAAAATCGGTAAACGGGAACCTTTAATGCCTTACCGTTTTTGCAGGCAGCCTTGCAAACATGCCATCGCTCGTAGTTCAGCATATCATACCCTGTTTTCTTTTGCTTGGTTACGCGTATAGGATACAGGTGGCACGAAATGGGCTTCTTCCATTTTACAACTCCGTCCAAATAGGCTTTCTCTATGCCGCATATAACCACTCCGTTCTTGTCGTAGTTCATCCATGCGCAGCCGCCTTTTTTCATGAGTGGTGTGTTATACTTTTCTTCTTCCTCGGTGCGCACCCACTTACCTTGTTTTTCAATAGCTACAATTCCTTCGGGCAGCAGATAAGGCTTTACGGTTTCATAAATTTCTTCCAGTATTTTGGTTTCTTCTTCATTAAGCGGTGCGCCCAGTTCGCCCTCTACGCAACAAGCGCCTTTGCAGGCATTCAGGTCGCATACAAACTGTTGCTCTACCACATCATCGCTAATTATTTTATCGTCAATTACTATCATAAAAGCCCGTTAGGTTACAAATACAAAAGTGAAATTACATTAGCGGCATGAAGAAACTATTTTTTGCGCTTAGCACCCTCCTTTATTTCAGCTTAAGCGCACAGTATAACTCTCTCCTTTGGAAAATTTCAGGCAATGGATTACAAAAGCCCTCTTACCTGTTTGGCACCATGCATACTTCCGATAGAAGGGTTTTAAACATGAGCAACGCTGCCATGCCCTACTTTGCCGAGGCGAATATGTATGCTATGGAACTCGACCCCAAGGAATCGTTCAACCTATCGTTGGTGAGTAAGTTAATGATGGGCAAAGGCCACAGCTTAAAGGCTATGATACCTGAGCGGGAATATCTGATACTAGATTCCATTGTAAAGCAGCAAGTGGGTTTTTCCATGAAGTTGTTCGACAACATGGCTCCGATATTTGTAATGACGATTCTTCAAACAGCAGGCATTGAATCCGGAGATTCTTCGCAGAAAGGCGAGCAGGTGTTAGATCTTTTCTTTTACGAAAAGGCGAAAAAAGAAAAGAAGAAAACGATGGGTATAGAAACTTTGGACGAGCAATTGGATGCGCTGAATACGCTCAGTTATCAGGAGCAGGCCGATATGCTAGTGGAAGAATTGCGTAAGTATGAGAACAGCGAAGATGTGATGCAGGAAATGGTACGCCATTATCTGGCACAAAATCTTGATAGCCTGTTGTTGTTGAACGATAAAGACCCTATGCCCGAAAAATTTTACAAAGCATTAATTACCGATCGCAACCGGAGAATGGCCAACCGCATTGCCGATTTTACCGCTAAGCAACAGGTATTTATTGCTGTAGGCGCGTTGCACTTACCCGGTGAAAAGGGAGTAATTGAACTGCTGCGTAAGAAGGGCTTTTTGGTAGAGGCGGTAAAATAAAAAAGCCACCCGAAGGCGGCTCTTTTACTAGGGTTGGTTGGGTTATTTTCCGAAGTAAAACTCCTCGTTTCCTTTTTTCAGCTTCAGGTCGCTTTTAGTTAGCTCCAACAAGCGGTAAATAGCCACGTTGTTCGAACTGTCGTTACGCAACTGCAAATCCTCATCGCTGTTTATCAAATCCCATATACCCGTTTCTAAGTGTGGAGTAATAGTGGTATCCATAAAGCGGAAAGTATCGGAGTTGATAATGTAAACCATGTTTACGCTATCGTAACCGAGAGTATCTACCAAAATCAGAGAGTCGGGCGCAAACGAATACGAGTTGTAGTTAATGCTGTAATACTGGTCTTCGTTCAGGTTCAGCGTATAATCGCGGAAAGTGGTATCGAAATAAAGCGTGCGCTCCAGTCCGTCAAACAGGTAGCGGTCTAACTTCCAGGTTCCTGTCAGTTTTTTAAGAAAGGCTTTTTTGTTACAGGCTCCCAAAACCAAAGTAAGAGCCAAAAGAGCGAATACAAATTTTTTCACGGTGCGGGTTTAAGGGTGTTTAATTATTCCATTTTCTTTTCCATGTAAAGCTGCGAAGAATCGCTGCGGAGTTGCACATGGTCTTTCGTAAGATTAAAGATGGTATACTCCCGCTCAACGATTGACGGAACCAAAACAGTATCAACCATGGTATAAGCAGTATGTGTCAGAAGAATCTTTTCGTCATTGTCCGTAAAGGTGTAGGTGCCGGTATTAGTAACAGTGTCGGGGCTTCC
>CAZLXD010000001.1:0-12491 GCA_964563185.1 uncultured Chitinophaga sp. | reverse complement strand
AACTGGCCGGCATCGGTAAAGGTGATTTTGTAACCGGGATAGTTAGTGTTAAAGAGTATAGTGCGATCAACATTGTGAAGCAAATACTTGTAAACGCTCCATTCACCGTTCAGGTTCTCTTTGTAAATTTTTTCCTTGCTACAGCCGGCTATTACCGCCAGCAGAACAAACAGAGGAAAAAGTTTTTTCATAGTGCTGATTTTTAGACTGACGAATATAAGAAAGTTTGCAAACGGCAAATTTCCAATGCTTTAAATTATCGCAACTCCTCAAAAACTCCCGAGGCTTTGTTTTTGCGTACATTATCCCAGCTAAAGCAGCGGCCGTTCATAGCCACATAAACCCCTGCCGGTAGCGATTGCACAAAAGCCAAAGCACTTCCCAGATTAAAAAGCCCATCGGAGCTACCAAACTTGTAAGGCACCATAGCACCCGTCAGTACAATGGTGCGGTCTAAATTGGCTTCCCCCAATAACCGTGCGGTTATTTCCATGGTGTCGGTGCCGTGTGTTATCAGTATTCTTTTTTCTTCGCATTGTTCGCAGTGGCTAAGAATAAGTGTCCGGTCTGAGTCGGTCATTTCTAAACTATCTACCATCATTAGCGTACGCACCCTTATATCCAGATTACATCTGCCCAGTTTCAGAATTTCCTGTAAATGCGTGTCTTTAAAGTACAGCCGGCCGTTTATCTCATCGTATTCTTTATCGAATGTGCCACCGGTAACAAGAATTTTTATTGCCATAAATTGGTGCGTGCCGCAAAACTAAAAAAGCGTATTTCTGTTAAGCGTTTATATTTAACTTTCATTTTTAGCACTGACGCATGAAGAAACTGCTACCTCTTTTCTTTTTTATCATCGGATTTTGTTGGATGGCCAGCGCACAGACCATTACGGGCATTTTATTGGATAAGCAAACCGGAGAGCCCTTAATAGGTGCCACGGTTGTTGTTAAGGGAACTACTAACGGAGCCCAGGCTGATATTGACGGCAAGTTTGAATTAAAGATTGCTGAGCAGCTGCCGCTGGTTTTGGTGTTTTCGTATGTAGGCTACGAGTCACAGGAAATACCTATCAATTCAGAACAGGATTTGAAACGTTCTTTCAATTTACGTCTTGGGGTTTCTGAAACTGTATTAAACGCAGTTGAAATTGTTGACTCGCGCATTACCGAAAAGCAACAGCAATCGCCTCTTACTGTTGAAAGTATGGGCTTGCAGGCCATTAAGCAAACTGCCGCAGCTACTTTTTACGAAGGATTAAGCACACTAAAAGGGGTGGATATGACGGCTGCCTCTTTGGGTTTTGTCATCATTAACACTCGCGGTTTTAACTCTACTTCCCCCGTGCGTTCGTTACAACTTTTAGATGGGGCCGATAACCAGGCACCGGGCTTGAATTTTAGCGTGGGTAATTTTGCCGGAGCCACTGAAATAGATATTCAAAAAGTGGACTTGATTGTGGGAGCTTCTTCTTCGTTATATGGGCCCAACGCGTTTAACGGAGTCATCAACATGCAAACCAAGAATCCGTTTTACTACCCGGGGTTAACCGTGTTTGTAAAAGGTGGAGAGCGCAATTTGTTTGAGGGAGCCATTCGCTATGCCAAGGTTTTTAAGAATAAATTCGGTGCCGATAAGTTTGCCTTTAAACTAAACTTCAGCTACCTGCGCGCTGATGACTGGGTGGCCGATAATATGTCTGCATCTACCGGATCGTGGCAGCCGGCTGGCAACCCGGGGGGTTATGATGCGGTTAACCGTTATGGTGATGAGTTGCTTACAAAAGACGCCTACAACTACGCTAACAGTCCGTTTATTATGCGCCAACGCCCCGGCCTCGGGCAGTTTTTTAGAACAGGCTATTTAGAAAAAGATGTTGTGAATTACGATGTCCGAAACATAAAGGCAAACGGAGCCCTTCATTACAAAATTACCGAGAAAATAGAGCTAAAGGGCACTTACAATTTCGGGACAGGCTCTACTGTTTACCAAGGCGATAACCGTTACCGCCTCAATGGACTAACCTTTCAACAGGCGAAGCTGGAAATCAGCCAGCCCGATAAGTTCTTTGTTCGCGCTTATGCTACGTTCGAAAACTCGGGCAACTCCTACGATGCCGTTTTTACCAGCCTTAAAATGCAGCAATACGCTAAAACCGATTTGCAGTGGGGCCAGCATTACGAACGATTTTGGAATAACGGAGCAGTTGGCGTAGTTGCGCCTATAGTGCGTGTAAAGAGTTTGCCGGGTTTCCCCAGCACAAACACCGTATGGAACGATTCTATAGCATCGGTAGCAACAGCCATTTTAGAACAGTATCAGGATTCACTTACACTATGGCACCAAATGGCACGGAATTTTGCCGATACGGTTACTTTGTTCGGGGGCAGAGCCCGCTTGGTGCCGGGTACCGCCCTTTACGACTCTGTATTTAACAACATTATTTCCCGTACGGCATTTGAACAGGGGGGAACGCTTTTTTACGACCGTTCCAAGTTGGTACATGTTCAGGGCGAATACAAATTCGAGCCTAAAAAGAAGGGTGCAGAGAAACCCGTTTTGGACATTATAACAGGAGCCAGTTTCCGATTGTATCTGCCCGATTCAAAGGGAACCATTTTTAGTGATACCATAGTTCGCAATTATGCCCGCGACTCCTCAGGAAATATTCTGAAGGATAACACCGGAAATTACATAGTGTTGGATTCTACCAGAAGATGGATTCGCAATTGGGAAGTGGGCGGCTATATAAGCGTTTCAAAGAAGCTTGAATTTGGTGCTGAAAAGAAGAATGCATTTATACTAACGGCCACCTGCCGCGTAGATAAAAACCAAAACTTTCCGGTTATTGCCACACCGGCAGCTTCCATTGTATATTCCTACAAAAACGACCACACGGTTCGCCTTTCTTTTGCTTCGGCCATACGGAATCCTACACTGCAGGACCAATACCTTTATTACAATGTAGGCCGTGCTATTTTAATTGGAAACCTGAACGGATTCGACTCGCTGCCTACGGCAGAGTCTGTTAGAACATACTTTGACAGTGCCGAGCCTAACGACACCATGATTAAGTACATTAATGTTCCAAAGGTTCGGCCGGAAAGAGTGCAGAGTTTAGAGATAGGTTACAAAGGTGTAGTGGCAAAGAAACTTTACATTGACGGTAGCGCTTATGTAAGTTTTTACCGTTACTTTTTGGGATACCAGATAGGCGTTACGCTGCAACAGATCGGATTCACAAAACAACCTAAGCAGGTTTATCGGGTTGCTGCCAACTCGCCCGACCGGGTAATGACTTACGGGGTTTCAGTCGGCTTCAACTATTTCTTTATCCGTAACTATTCCTTAAACGGAAACTACAGCTGGAACCGCATTGATTTAATGGGCTCCACCGACCCCATTATTCCCGCATACAATACCCCTGAGCATAAGTTTAATGTAGGAATTAGCGGAAGTAACATTAAAATTAAAAACACCACAGGTTTTGGCTTTAATGTTACTTACAAGTGGATACAGGGATTCGAGTTTCAGGGCTCGCCACAATTTACCGGTTCCATTCCTACTTATTCGTTGTTAGACGCTCAGATTAGCTGGGAAGCAAAAAAGATTTACACCACCTTTAAACTGGGCGGCTCAAACCTTATTTCAAACAGAAACTATCAGGCTTACGGAGGCCCCGGTATAGGCCGTATGATTTACGCCTCTGTACTGATTGATATTGATGCTGAAACGTTAAAGAAAGGCTACGATAAGGTAAAAACTAAGTGGTAAAAGAAATTCTCTTACTTTTAACCCTGAGTTTACACCAC
The DNA here is from genome assembly GCA_964563185.1 of uncultured Chitinophaga sp. Classification (GTDB taxonomy): domain Bacteria; phylum Bacteroidota; class Bacteroidia; order Chitinophagales; family LD1; genus Bog-950. Next base: position 8,676 of record CAZLXD010000001.1, on the reverse strand, counting down.
ATTTTTAAAACCAAAACCCTTATTTATGAAAAGAAGTTTACGATTTCTGCTCATTGGTGCGCTTGTAATCATAGCCACTATGACAAACGCACAAGTGCGTTATTTAGATGAAGTTTTTAGCGATGTGCAGGTTGATACCAGCATTACTTACGCGCAGAACTATGAGTTCTTTACAGGCTTTGCCTCATTACAAGCACTAAAAATGGACGTTTACCGTCCGGTGGGTGACACCGCCACTAACCGTCCGGTGGTATTGCTTTCTCACAATGGTTCTTTCCTTCCCGAAAACCTTACCACTGCCTTGTTAGGGCTTTGCTTTAAAGGCCGTAAGGATTCTTCGATGGTAGAACTTTGTAAGCGCTTTGCCAAAAGAGGTTACGTAGCCGTATCGTTCGACTACCGTTTAGGCTGGAGTGCTACTTCAAGTGTTCAGGAAGTGCGGACGGCTACTATTATTCGTGCGGTTTACCGCGCCATGCAGGATGCTAAAGCGCTGGTGCGTTACTTTAAGGACGACTTTGCCAACAACAGCAACTCTTACGGCATTGATACCGCAAAGATTGTAATTGGCGGTTCTAACTCGGGCGCTTATGTAGCCTTGGCTGCCGGAGCATTGAACGACACTGCCGAGTTATCTGCTCCTAAGTTTGTAGGAACCAACGGTCAGTTTATCAATCAGGATACCCTTGGTGATTTTGACGGCTTTGGTGGGGTACAGAACAACGACAACTACCCGGGAATATCTTCTAAGTTTCAGTGTGTTTTATCGCTGGGCGGATGTATTGGTGACACCTCTTGGATACAAGCCGGAGAAGTTCCCGTGCTTGCGTTCCACGGTAGCACAGAAACCGGAAGCCCTTACAATACAAGTGTTTTAACCACTACTACCGGCCAACCGATAATTGAGGTGAGCGGGGCTGGCGATTTTATGCCTATTGTAGAGAAGTTTGGAAACAACGATGCGATTAAGCCAAATAACTTCCAGCAAGGTCCGGCTAACATTAATGGACAGGGTTCAGCTACCACTTCTGTTGAAGGTTTGTATCCTTTCTACGGAATAGGTTTTGAGCCATGGAACTGGTACGACCCTACTTGCTACAACAGTTCTGCAAACATGCAGGCGCTTAACCCGAACGCTACTCCAACTCGTGGTAACTTATACATTGACACTATTATGGGATATGCTGCGCCACGACTTTATAAGCTTCTAATTGATAACAACTACCAAGGCCCATCAGGCATTGGTAATGTTGCCGATGAGGTTTCAATGAAAGTGTTCCCTAACCCAAGCTCAACCGAGTTCTATGTTTCTATCAGCACAACAGGAAAGGCAATTGCCTCTATTCAGTTAACAGATGTAACCGGACGCTTGGCTAAAGAAGTAACAAACGTAAATACGTACACACAGTCAGTTCGTGTAGATGACATGAACAAAGGCATTTATCTGCTTTCATTGAAATTAAGCGATGGCTCTATGGCTACTCGCAGATTAGTAGTTGAGTAACTGTTTAACAAAAGAATTTTAGAAATAAGCGCGGGAACACCACCCGCGCTTATTTTTTACCGTTTATTTTCTATACTTTTCGGCTCCTTTAAAAAATTATTAAATGAAAAAAATTTACCTACTCCTACTGGTTGTTTTTGGAATAACCTTCCGAGCTTTTTCTCAATGCACCGAAACACCTACACCAAAAGTTCTTTTAGTGGGTGATAGTTGGGCGTGGTTCATGAATACCGAATCAACAATCAACAACGTTTTTAAAACATGGGGTTTCTCCAATTACAAATTCATTTCTAACGCAACACTTGCTGTAAACGGTGCCGAAACACAAGATGTAATGAAGGCAACTACTGAAGCGGAAATTTTACATCAGCTTACTATTAATCCTTCTATAGAGGTCGTTCATTTAAGTATAGGTGGCAACGATTTTTTGGGCGACTGGAAAGTTAGCATGACACAGGGCGCAACAGATACTCTGCAAAATGAAGTTTTCGAGCGCCTCGATTCAATTGTTAGGTTTATCAAATCTTGCAAGCCGGGCATTCGCATTTTATGGAGTGGCTATGTATATACAAATTTTCAGGAAGTAATAAGTGGGTCAAGTGGTATTGGTTCGGCTAATCAGTTTTATGGTACATGGCAGAATATGGAGTTCCCTACAGCTTTACAATTTAACACAGTACAAAACGCTCAATCGGATCAAATGAATACATACGCTGCCAATGATCCACAGGTAGAGTATGTAGAAGCAAACGGCTTAATGCAATATCTTTATGGGCAACTTACTCCGTTAGAAGTAGCTCCGGGGGGTACATATCCGGCTCACTCTGTTCCTATGCCTTTAGGCGACCCTAGCTATCCATCTCCGCAAACGGCCATGCGCGACTATTTTGTCTTTAAAGATTGTTTTCACCTTTCCACACAGGGTTATAAAGATTTGGTATCTTACCAAACTCAGAAATTTTATCACAAGTTTTTAATGGACGATTTATATTTGCTTTCTGCAAACAACAGCGAAACAGGAACTGTTTCTTCTCAGGGAAATGTCGCGACTACCCTTGCGTTAGGAAATGCTTCGGGAGAAGATTTTTCTACAGTGCTTTCATTCAACACAACATCAATGGCTGATACTACATTGGAAAAAGCCAGCCTGTTTTTAAGAAGGGAATCTTTGACTGGTGCCAATCCGCTTTCCGGTAGTGTTCAGGTAACTGTTAAGAACGGAAACCTTGGAAGCACAGCTAATGTTGAAGCCGCTGACTTTAGTGCGGTTGGAGATGCTTCGGGAACTCCTTGTCAGTTTGGCTCTATAGGAGCCAATGGAGATTGGGTGCGATTAGATTTGCCAGCTCAGTTGTACCAATACATCAAGAATGCAGCAACCACTCAATTTGTAATTTCTGCTACAGGCGCAACCGGAAAAGTAAACTTCTACAATTCCACTGACCCAGATTTTGCTCCGGTGCTTAACCTGAAATACGGACAAACCCCGTCAGGCATCAATAATGTTTCAGCGGAAAAATATTTCACGGTGTTCCCCAACCCAACTACAGGGAAATTGACTATTGATGCAGATGGTGAGAGCATTCTTTCTGTTGAGGTCTTAAACACCTTGGGTCAAGTGGTGCTTCGCCCAACATTGCAAAACAACAGTATAGATATTTCCATTCTTTCCACCGGCATGTATACACTAAGCGTAACAACAGCTAACGGAATTTCTTCTCAACGCATAATGAAGAACTAATCATCTTAGATAATCAGTAATAAAAGCCCGAAGAAATCCTTCGGGCTTTTTGTTGCCCTAAAATTTGGCGGATACCATATTTTCTTATCTTCGAAAACGACCTGAAATAATCGTTAAGAAACCCTTACACTAATGAAAAAATTTTTACCCCTTTTTACCATGCTCTTTTTTACGTTTTCTCTTTTTGCTCAAACCCGAACCATCAGCGGAACAGTAACCGATGCTGCCACTAAAGAACCGATGGTGGGTGCTTCTGTTGTTGTAAAAGGAACACAAACCGGTACAGCTACCGATGCCGATGGGAAGTTTAGTCTTACTATTCCCGAAGGAGCTAAAACCGTAACCTTTTCGTACGTAGGTTACACGCCTCGCGATATAACAATTGGTACAGGAACCAGTTTTGCAGTTACTCTTGAAACCGCCTTTGTTCCCGGAGGAGAGGTGGTGGTTACTTCTTCGCGAGTAGCCGAATCTATTAAATCTGCTCCGGTTCAAATAGAGAAGATGACCTCGCGCGAAATTAAGTCAGCGGCTTCTGGAGATTTTTATCAAAGCATTGGTAACTACAAAGGAATAGATGTGGTGACCACATCGGCCGGATTTAAAGTAATTAACCTTCGCGGATTTGGCGATACCCGTTCGCTTAGAACAAAGCAGTATGTAGATGGAATTGACAACGAATCTCCCGGCTTAAACTTCCCCGTTGGAAACATGGTTGGTGCTAATGATTTAGACTTGGAAAGCGTAGAGATTGTATCTGGTGCGGCTTCTGCTTTATACGGAGCAAACGCAATGCAGGGGGTTATCTCCATGACCAGCAAAAGCCCATACGATTTTAAAGGTTTGTCTATTCAATTGAAAGGTGGCGGAACAGCGGTGCCGGGTCCATACTTTAATGGTCAGATGCGCTACGCCAATACATTTGGTAAAACGAACCACATCGCCTTTAAGTTTACGGGTGAGTACATGCAAATGCAGGACTGGATTGCAGATGACAACAAATCAAACCGCTACGGAAATATTGAAACAGATGTAAACGTTTCGTCTATTCTTCGCGAAAAGCAGTACGAGCCCGTTTCTCCCGACTTTACACAGGAAGACAAAGACAACTTAGTAAAACTGAACAACTGGCTGGATTTTAACCCAACAGCCAGTCCTAACTTTGTACATATAGCCGCACCGGGTTACATGGAAAGAGATTTAGCAGACTATAACGCAAGAAGTTTAAAATTCTCAACCAGTTTACATTATCGTTTTAAGTATGATATTGAACTTTCCGGAGTTTATAAGTTGGGATACGGAACTAGCGTATATCAGGCAACCGCTCGTTATCAGATAAAAGACTTTATGTTTCATCAGCCCAAGTTGGAATTAAAGGGCAAGAACTTTTTTGTAAGAACCTATGCCGCCATTGAAGATGCAGGACGTTCATACAACATTGGCCTTACCGGTTCGTACGTTTCCAGGGCTGCTGTGCCTGATTATATCTCCCTGTGGAACGAAAAGTATTTCGATGTATTGGATACGCTTACCAATGGCTTTTGTGCCGACTGTGTAAAGCAGTGGATGGTAGATTCTGCAAGGCGCACTGCCTTCCGCTATGCAGAAGCCGGTTGGTTCCCTGCAGGCTCTCAATTGTTTAAAGATACGTTTGATGTATTAGTGAAAGATGCCAACTCTTTAGACGGAACCAAGTTCTTTGATAAGAGTGCGATGGTGCATGTGGAAGGTCAATACAACTGGGACTTTGTAAAGTGGTTAGAAATTATCACCGGTGCTTCGTACCGTGTTTACCTTCCAAACTCTCGCGGAACAATTTTCGAAGACACGGGTTCTTTCCGAATTCGAGTTCATGAAGTTGGAGCTTACCTTCAAGCTACTAAGCGTCTGTTCAATGAAAAATTCAAAATTATTGGCTCTGTTCGCGTAGACAAGAACTCCAATTTTGATGCACAGGTTTCTCCACGTGGCTCGTTGGTTTATACTTATGTAGGTAAGAAGAGTGATCATACTTTCCGGGCTTCGGTTACATCTGCCTTCCGTACACCAACCTTACAAGACCAATATCTTTACCTTGACATTGGAAGAATTATCCTGATTGGAAACCGTAGCGGATACGACAACCTGTTTACCCGCGAATCAACTCTGGCTTTTTATGAAAACAAGCAAACAGGGGATAATTACAATACACACCTTTTAAAATCAACTACCCTTAAGCCACTTACCCCTGAAAGAGTACTTGCTATTGATTTTGGCTACAGAACAGAAATACAGAAGAAAGTATTTATAGATGTTTCGGCTTACTACAACATTTACAAAAACTTCATCGGATTTCAGCGTGTAGTTAGAACCGAACGAGGCAATGCTACGGCCGACCAGAACAGCCTAGAATACGAGCAGGCGGTAGACGATATCATTCTGAACGACTCCCTGAACACACACGAAACATACAAAGTATTGCAAATGTGGGTGAACTCTCCCAATGAAGTTCCATCATGGGGGGCCGCTATCAGTATTTCGTATTACGTAGGCAAGGGAATAACCCCTTACGTAAACTACACATATGCTGATTTGGATGAAACAAATCTGAAAAACAACAGCACCGGGGCTATTCTTTCGGGCTTTAATACCCCTCGCCATAAAATGAACATTGGTATTAGCGGTAACCGCGTTTGGAAGGGGCTTGGGTTTAGCGCTAACTTTAAGTATGTGCCTGTTTCATTTGAGTGGCAGAGCCCCTTTGCAGATGGAACCGTTCCGGCATACCACAACTTAGACCTTCAAATTTCTTATGAAATTGAAAAAGCATACTCTACTATTCGCATAGGTGGTTCAAACATTTACAACCACAAATATGTTACCGCAGTAGGTGCACCAAGGCTGGGGGCAATGTATTACATCGGATGGACATTTGATTTCAACAACTTCGGCAAAAAAGCAACACCGTCAGCTAACTAAGCAAGGCGTATAAATAAAAAGCCCCAACGTGATAAACGTTGGGGCTTTTTTGTTTAGGGCAAGTTAAACGGAAGTTCCGGCAATGTAACCGGTAGTCCAGGCGGCCTGAAAATTGAATCCCCCGGTTACAGCATCAATATCCAATACCTCTCCGGCAAGGAACAATCCCGATAGTGATTTGCTTTGCATGGTTTTGAAATCCACCTCGTTTAAGTCAACACCTCCCGCTGTTACAAATTCTTCTTTAAAAGTTGATTTTCCATTTACCTCAAACAAACATTCTGTAAGCGATGAAGCAATTTCGTTCAACTTGGTTTTTGATAAGTCGGCATTGTTTAACCCTTCAGCGTTTACCAAAACTTTCCATAGGCGAATAGGAATATCAAACATGGGGTGGTTACTTATTTGCTGCCTGCCGCTTGTTTGCTTTAGCTGTTGAAGTTGTTGCAACACACTTTCCTTCGAGTTCACACCTGTCCAGTTTACGTTTATGGTAAATTGATAGTTTAGGGCGGCTAACGCACGTGCACCCCATGCAGAAAGTTTGAGTATGGCCGGCCCGCTTAACCCCCAATGCGTAATCAGCAGTGGCCCGGTTGTTTTCAACTTTACGTTTTCACGAACAGTTACAGTTGCATTCTTTACAGCAACACCGGGCAACTCTTTTAAACGTTGATCATTTATGTTAAAGGTAAAAAGGGAGGGAACGGGTTCTACTATTTTTATGCCAAGGTTTTTAAGCATGCGCCAAACCTGCTCCGAACTTCCTGTGGTAATAATTACCGCATCGCAAACAATAGTTTCCGACTTAGTGGTTACCTCCCATTTCTCATTTTGTTTTTGCAGCTGCTCAACACCGCCCCCCAATTTTATCTCAATTCGCCTACGCTTAGCTTCCTCTATGAAGCAGTCAATAATTGTTTGCGAGCTATCTGTAATTGGAAACATTCTTCCATCAGGCTCCGCCTTTAACTTTACACCCCGTTGCGCAAACCACTCAATAGTGTTGGAAGGATTAAACCGCGTAAACGGCCCCAACAACTGGCGTTCTCCACGCGGATAAAATTTTACTAATTGCTTCGGTTCAAAGCAGGCATGTGTAACATTGCACCTTCCGCCCCCACTTACTTTTACCTTAGCCAAAAGTTTCTGCGATTTTTCGAGAATAGTAACTTGGTAGTCAGGGTTTTTTTCGGCACAGGCTATAGCGGCAAAAAAACCGGCTGCCCCTCCGCCAACTATAACCACCTTCTTCATATAAGGCTATTCCGGTACAACCTGATAAATATCGCGGAGGTTGCGGCCCAGTCCATCATAATCCAACCCATATCCTACAATAAATTCATTAGGAATTTCAATACCCACGTAATCAATATCTAACGGGGTTTGCAAGGCTAGCGGCTTTAACAGTAAAGAGGCTACTTTTAAGGAAGCCGGCTGTTGTTCTTTAAACAGCGGAAGTATTTTGGCTAAAGTATGTCCTGTATCAACTATATCTTCTATAATAATTACATGGCGACCTTCAATGTTTTGATTCAACCCGATGAGCGTTGCCAGCTTTCCGGTGGAGTTGGTTCCTTCGTAGGAAACCGCCTTTACGAACGACAACTCACAGTCCAGCTTTAACTCTTTCATTAAGTCAGAAGCAAACATGAAAGAACCGTTCAGCACCGGAACCAATAGCGGGCGCTTACCAATGTAATCATCGTTGATTTTGTTGGCTACTTCGCGTATGGCCGCAAGAATTTCTGTCTCACTTTTGTATAACCGGAAAGTACGGTCGTTGAGCCTTACAAGCTTCTCCATTTAACAGCTTTCACTCAAAAATAGTGAAGGAAACGAGGCTACATAATAAACCTGCTATTGTTTCATCTTGTCGCTGAAATATTGCTCAAACTTTTCCAGCTTGGGAACAATTACAAACTGGCAATAGGGGTTAGAGTTCTTGTTTTCATTAAAGTAGTTCTGATGATAATCCTCCGCTTTGTAAAAAACCGTGAAGGGGACTATCTCAGTAACTATAGGAGAATTAAAGGCCCCTGATTTATCAAGGCCGCTCTTTATTTCCTCCGCTATGTTCTTTTGTTGTTCATTGTGGTAAAAGATAGCCGAGCGATATTGGGTACCTACATCATTTCCCTGCCGGTTTAAAGTGGTAGGGTCGTGTATTTTAAAGAATACCTTTAGTATATCTTCCAGTGATATTTTGTTTTTGTCAAACACAACTTGCACTACTTCGGCATGTCCGGTGGTGCCGTTACACACTTCGCGGTAAGTCGGGTTTTTAATGTGCCCGCCAGCGTAACCCGAAGCTACAGATGTAACTCCCTCTAAGCGTTGGTAAATCGCTTCGAGGCACCAAAAACAGCCACCGCCAAGTGTTATTGTATCTGTGCCGATTGTTTGGCCGCTAATCATAGTGTAAGTATCCCCGTTTTCAGACAATACTAAATTAGACTATTTCTCTTTAAGG